>CAJPSM010000090.1 GCA_905373305.1 uncultured Streptococcus sp.
TCTAGTTTTGATTGCTATTATACCATTTTTTCAGAAAGAAAAAAACTCTTATCCTCCAATCCTTCGAATTTTGCTCTTTAGTCGAAACTGATTAGTAAAAAATACAAACTTCAAGACAAAGTTTGTATTTTCTTTTTTTATTCTGCTGATGAGCTACTGCTTGAGCTTGAGCTTGAGTTTGAGTCTGCACCACCAACGTATTGAGCAAAGATATTTTGGAAAACAGGATCTTTCACTTTAATATTTGCAGCTTGGAATTCTTTTCCGATGACACTTTGAACGAAGGATGAATCGTTTTGTTTCTGAGCCAGGATGACCGTTTTCAATTTTTCTTTGTAGTCATCTAAGTTTGATGATTTTTCTGTTTTCTTAGTTAGCTTAATAATGTAGTATTGAGTACTGTAAGCTTGTGTTCCAGTCGCTGTGATAACATCAGAGACACCATTTACATCCAAGGCAAAAGCAGCCTTCTTAACTTGTTCTGGAAGTTCTGTAGAAGCAGAGTCAAAAGTGATCTCTCCACCATTTTCTTTTGTCTTGTCATCGTTAGAGTTGTCTTTTGCCAACTGAGCAAAGTCAGCTCCTTCAGCTTTTGCCTTTTCAAGAACTTCTTTTGCCTTGTCTTCATTATCCATGCGGATGATTTGTGCTGTTACATCGGGTGTGTAAGCTTCGAAAGCCTTTTGGTAAGCTTCGTCAGTCAGTTCATTTTCTGCTGCTTTCTTAACTGCCAATTCAACCAATTTGCTGGTGCGAATTTGAGCTTTACGAGTCTCAGGAGTCATTCCTGCACGTTGAAGTACACTTTGATAGCTATCACCGTATTTCTTCTGCTCTTCAGCAACAGCATCATCCACTTCTTTATCAGTTACCTCTGAACCATATTGTTTTTCAAAAACTTTTTCAATGGCCATATTAAGCAAAACTTGTTGCGCAGTTGGGTTATTTTTGACTTGTTCATAAAATTGATGCTCAGTAACGACATCACCCTTCATACTGATGAGGTCAGCCCCTTCAGAACTTTTTGAACAAGCAGCCAAAGTCGCTACTGATAATAAGGTAATGGCTCCTGCCAATAGTTTTTTCTTCATGTTTACTCCTTCTATGGTAAGTTACCTTCTCTATTTTACTAAATTGTCTTAAATTTTTCTAAAAATCATTCACTCTCAGGAAGTTGGATATCTGCTACATTCTTTCGTAGCATGAGAATGCCGTCTCCAAGCGGAACTAGAGTCGCTGTTAAATCTGGATTATCCAAAGTTGCTTTGAAAAGTCTTTGTAATCCCTTATAGATTGTACGTTGACCACGACGGACTTCCATGATATCCTTGGCAACATCGCCTCCTTGGAAAATATCATCCAAAACTACTACTCCACCAACTTCCAAGTGTTTGAGGATTTCTGGTAGAAAGATGATGTACTTGGACTTGGCCGAATCCATAAAGACAAAATCATAAGTTTCTGTCAAGGTTGACAGGACATCGACTGCATCTCCCTCCAGGAGGGTGATTTGCTTGCGGCTGTCAAACTGAGCAAAGTTTTCCTTGGCGAAGCCGATCATCTCAGGATTACGGTCAATCGTTGTAATCTTGGCATTTGGCACATGTTCCGCCATCAAGAGGGCTGAAAAGCCAATAGCTGTCCCAATTTCCAAAATGTTCTTGGGCTGCATGGTCTCCATGAGAAAACGGAAGTAGGCAACTGTTTCATGGGGAATAATGGGAATATTTTCCTTGCGAGCGAAGATCTCCAATTCTTTCAAAGAACCTGTCACCTGCTTTTGACGCTGGCGCATGAGCTCTACGATTTCTTCCTTGACGACGGGACGACGCATGTTATGGTTGGCATTTTTACTGTATGACTCTACCATCTTAAGCTAATCCCAATTTTTCAACAAGGGCTTCAAACTCATTCAAACGGCGTTCAAAGACTGCAAAGGCGTCGTTGAGGTAGTCTTCTTTTTCCATATCCACTCCCGCTTTTCTCATGACATTAAGCGGATAGTCAGACTTACCAGCCTTGAGGTAGTCGATATAGCGGTCACGGTCTTCCTGACTACCATGGACAATCTTCTCAGCCAAGGCTGAGGCTGCTGCAAAACCAGTCGAATACTGGTATACATAGTAGTTATAGTAGAAGTGTGGAATGCGCGCCCACTCGTATTGGATCTGAGGATTGTCTTCCTTGCTGAGTCCATAGTACTCTTGGTTCAAGTCAGCGTAGAGTTTATTAAGGAAATCACTTGTCAAGACTTCCCCATTTTGGTCTGCTTGGTGGATAGCATGTTCAAACTCAGCGAATTGAGTTTGACGGAAGACTGTTCCACGGAAACCGTCCAAGAAGTTATTAAGGATAGCAAAGCGAGTTGCATCGTCTTCTACTTCTTCCAACAATTTCTCCGTCAAGATATTTTCATTGGTTGTCGAAGCAATCTCAGCCAAGAAAATCGAGTAATCTCCGTAAACATAAGGTTGAGTTTCACGAGTATAGCTAGAGTGCATACTGTGACCAGTTTCGTGTACTAGAGTAAAGAGATTGTCTAAGTTATTCTGCCAGTTAAGAAGCATAAAGGCATTTGTATCGTAAGAACCACCAGAGTAGGCACCAGAACGCTTGCCTTGGTTTTCATAGACATCAATCCAACGCTCACTGAAGGCACGTTTGACACGGCTCAAGTAATCCTCCCCCAAGACTGCCAAAGCTTCTTCTGCCTTTTTCAAGGCTTCTTGGTAGGTAAAGCTATAATCTACAGAAGAAAGTGGTGTGTAGACATCGTACATCTTGAGGTCGGAAATTCCCAAGATTTTAGAACGAAGGTTAAGGTATCGATGCAAGAGTGGCAAGTGCTTGCGAACTGCTGCTACCAAATTGTCATAGACACTCTCTGGAACAAAGTTTGCTGCGAGGGCTGCATGGCGAGCACTCTTATAGTTGCGAACTTTTGCGCGGTAGTTTTGCACTTTAACATTTGTCTGCAAAGTCTTAGCATAAGTGTGTTGGAATTGCTCGTATGTCGCATAAAGGGCTTCATAGGCACCACGACGCACTTCACGGTTTTTAGACTCCATCAAACGGATGTAAGTACCGTGTGAGAGTTGTACTTCATTGCCTTCGTCATCAAGCACGTATGGGAAGCTAATATCCGCATTGTCCAAAATAGCGAAGGTTTCACTAGCAGCGCCAAAGATTTCTCCTGCTCCAGCAAGCAATTCTTCCTCACGTTGCGAAAGAACATGATCTTTCTTCTGCAAGAGCTTGTCAAAAAAGTGCTTGTAAACTTGGAGTTTTGGTTGAGCTTCTAGAAAGGCCGCATACTGCTCTTCGCTAATCTCCATAAACTCAGGTTCATAGAATGCAAAGGCTTGTTCTAACTGACTGTATAGGGTCATTGCCTTAGCATAGTACTCTTGATACTTGGCCTCACGCGTGTCCTGGTCATTTTTCATATGCGCATAGACATAAAGCTTTTCAACTTGGCGTTCCAAGTCAAGTGAGAATTCTGTAATCTCAAGCAAACTGTCTGCGCCATCCAAGAGATGCCCCTCATACTGGGCTGCTGTTTGTACTTTTTCAGTTAAGTCTTTCAAGGCTTCTTCCCAAGCCTGATCTGTTGGGTAGATTGTTGAAAGATCCCATGTATCTTTTTCATTTATTTCATGTCGTTGTAATACCATAAGATTCCTCCATCCTTTCTATTTTACCATATTTCTTGAGAAATATAAGTGATAAAAGGCTGGTGGATAGAGCTTTTGGCGATTATTTTTCGGATTTTTTTGATAGTATGCCTGAAAATTTCTATAATAGCTAGTCAGATCCGTTTCAATCTGCAAAAAATCACCTGATGCTATCGGTCTGACCTGGGGATACCAGTCGTCCAGTTGACGGTTTAATAGATTGTCTCCTTGCTGATAGGCCTCCTCCTGCTTCTTCATCCAGTAAGGCGTTTGGTAGTACAACTGCTGACGAATGTAGTGACAGATAGATGAATCTTGTACAACTGCAAAATGAGGCAGTTTTTGTTTTTGATAAGGAAATCGTAGAATTTCCAAGAGATTTCCTTGGCCATAGGGAAATTCCTTGACCTGAAAATGAAGCTTGCCACGTAGATCCTGATGCAGAAGATATTTGAGTCTCAAAATTTTCCTTTTGAGATCCAGTTCCCAAACATAGAAACCCATATTTTGACTAAAATAGAGAACCCCCCTTTGCAGTTTTGTAAGTCGCTCTTTTAACCAGAGTTTTTCTCCCAGTAGCCAGATAACTTGGTAGCCCTGACTACGGTAGCCTTGACTTCTATCGCATAAAAGCTTTTGAGACAAGGGACTGCACTGGACCTCCAGAGCTAGTTTTTCATTTACGAGAACATCCGCAATCTGCTGAATAGTGGGCAGACTATATTCTACGGCAACCTGATTGTCCTTCTTGGCCCAGTGATAAAGGGCCTCTTTGTTGCCCAAGTGTTCTGAACTTTCATTCTCAAAAATGGCCATACAATCTCTTAAAGATTCATGAGCAAAATGCGTTCGCATGCTCTGTCCTTGACGTAATCGCAGTCCGCCTCCACAGGCTGGACAGGTATAAGCCTGCTTTGTCACGTCTTTTTCAAGGGCATTTACCAAATTTCCCTTGCTATCTCTGGCTACAAACATGGACTACCTCCTTTTCTTTTCTATTCGAAAAAGAAGTAAAAAAGACTGGAATTTCAGCCTTTCATATTGCTTTTTTACCTTTTAACTCTCTTAGAGTATTTTTTCAGCATGGGAATAAGATTTGGAATCTGCTCGTTTCTAATGACGAGCACACCGTATTCCTGACAACGATTGGCATAAACAGGATTGATTTTTCCCGTACAAACTATCAACTTGAGGCAACTCTCCCCAGCAAAATGATTGGCATAGACTTCTAGCTCATTGATGGCTTCAACTGATAAATCTGTCATCTTGCAGGAGATAAAGGTAATCGAGCGCCCCTTTCTCAGAATGACATCAATCTCATTTTGAACATTATCCGCCTCTGGAAAGATGCCATTCCAATCAAT
>CAJPSM010000091.1 GCA_905373305.1 uncultured Streptococcus sp.
ATACAATATTTTAATTAATTTTAATGATATAAGAAGTAAAAACCGATCTCTGCACGAGAATCGGTTTTTTAATGTAATTTATTAAGGAATTGAGAATGTAATAGACATAATATAAATTATGTAAATTCCATCTACAACAACAAATCTTTGACTTTCCCAATTTCACTTTTTGGAATAACCAAATGAATCATATCGCCCAGATACATTCTGGTTGAGCCATTAACGGTTTGGCTTTTGCCATTATGAACTTGGGTGGTGATGAGTACATTTTGTGGTAAGTTGAGCTCGTGGACTTGTTTACCTGCTATTTTATCTGAAACAGGGATTTCGATAAGAGTTACTTCTCCTTCGTCTGTCACCTCTTCTGGCAACATTTTCTCAAGCATAGCCTCGTATACTGGAGCACCCTTTAGTAAATCCATGATAATGTAGGCTACTAAGGTTACAAGTCCGAGTGGCATGAGATTTCGGATGTCTCCTACCATTTCGGTTACAAGGATCATAGCTGTTAGGGGAGCCTTGGATATTGCTCCAAAGTAGCCACTCATTCCTAAAATGATAAATATTGGAAATTGTTCTTGACTGACCAAACCAAGATTCACACAAATGACGCCAACTAGGGCACCAAGTAAGGAACCAAGAGCCAGGATAGGTAGGAAAATTCCACCAGGTAATCCACTTCCGTAACTTATCATGCTCCAAACAAAGCGAATAAGGAAATAGGCAAGTAAGACTTGGAAACTAAAATCTTGCTCAGTTAGGGAAAGAACCAGCTGATTTCCTCCACCGAGAATTTGTGGTAGAAAAATCCCTACTGGGATGATAAGGATAAAAGCTAAGATTGGATAATAAGCTCTATCCAAATGGATCTTTTGACCAATCCAGTCATAAATTTTGCTGACATTTAGCACAGCTTTCTCATAGAGAAAACCAGAAAGCCCGAGAAAAACTCCCATAACCAGGTAAATCCAATACTGGTCTAGGGTCATGAGAGGAATATTGTCTGGCATATCTAGTACGGGTGTTAGGCCAAATATGAGTAGTGAGACAAAGTTTGCTACTAGACTGGCTGCTAGAGTTGAGACCCAGAAAAAGCGGGAAAAATGGTGATAAACTTCTTCTACAACAAAGAGGAGACCTGCGATTGGTGCATTAAAGGCTGCTGCTAAACCTGCAGCAGCTCCACTGGCAATCAGAGAGCGTTCTTCAACTGGGCTGGATCTGAGCCACTTGGCAATACCTTTACCACCAACAGCTCCAAGTTGAATACTTGGCCCTTCACGCCCTAGCATAAGACCACTTGCAATAGCAAGAATCCCTAATAAATATTTTTTCCAGAGGACACTCCACCAGTTGAGGCTCATCAGTCCCTTCAGCTCGGCTTCGACTTGAGGAATTCCTGAACCCTTGATATCTTTTTCTGACCTAGTTAGTTTCGCACTAAGCCAGCAAACTATTAAATAAAATAGACCAATGACAAAAAGATTGCGCAATAGGTGCGCTTGATCTTGATAGAGGCCTTGTATCAGGTGGAAGCCTTTTTCGATTAAGAAACGAAAAGATCCAACGATTAGCCCGACAACTAGCCCGACGATGATTCCTCGCCCAACTTGGGATAATATGGTACTTGAGGCAAAGGCAAATTCTTTCTTAGACTGGAGTATTTCTGACTGTTCCTCCATAATCATTTCCTCCAACTTAACTTTCTTTATTTGCTGCAACCAGTGATTTTATCGGTTCAAAACTGGTCCGATGAATAGGAGTAACTCCTAGTTTATCAAGACCTTCTAAGTGTTTTGCTGTTCCATATCCAGCATTTGCAGCGAAATCATATCCAGGAAACTGGTTGTCATAATCCTTCATTAAATTATCCCGCGTCACTTTGGCAACTATGGATGCGGCTGCGATAGAGAGCGAGTTGGCATCTCCTTTGATGATTGCTGTTTGGGAAATTGGTAAATCCAGTTGCATGGCATCAATCAAGAGGTGCTCAGGTTGGGGACTGAGCTGAGAGATTGCCTCTTTCATAGCAAGCTTGGTCGCTTCATAGATATTGACTTGGTCAATGACTTGATTATCCATGATTCCAATGCCGATAGCCAATGCTTGTTCTTGAACGGCTTGATAAATTTCCAAATGTTTCTTTTTGGGGATTTTTTTACTATCGTTGAGGCCTCTGATTTTACAATTTTTAGGCAAGATAACGGCTGCAGCAACTACAGGTCCAGCAAGAGGACCACGGCCGACCTCGTCTACACCTGCTATTAAGGTTAGCCCTTGTTTATAAAGCTCTTTTTCATAGGAAAGCATAGATTCCAAGCGAAGGTCTTCAGCCAGTTCTGCCTGAATGCTTTTTCTACGCTTGCTGATTTCCTTTTGAACTCCAGTTCGGCTATCTTTTTCCAGTTCAAGAAAAAGAGGATTGTCTAAGTCTTTGACAGTAGCAAGAAGTTCTCTGATTTCTTTAATCGTCGTCATCGATGTCGTCCAATGTATCTAAGGTATAGTTACCGAGCTTTCCATCGCGGACTTCCTTCACGAAGAGACTGTAAAAACGGTCGTAGTCGTCTCGGAAACCAAGAGCACGTGTCATATCCATGATGATTACAGGAGCTTCTTCTTCAATCTTCATTTGTTTGAAGCGTTCAGCTAGTTTTTCTGGATAATGTTTTTTGAAATAATTGAGACCAAAAATGGTCACTTCATCCATTGGAAGCAACTGGTCCTTAATAGCTCCAGTTAAGGCTAGTTTCAGTGCGACAGTATCATCTTCAAACTTAGGCCATAGAATCCCTGGAGTGTCTAAGATTTCAAGGTCTTTATTGGTTTTGAGCCATTGTTGCCCCTTGGTAACACCTGGTTTATTGCCGACTACCGCAACCTTTTTCCCAGCCAAACGGTTCATCAGGGTTGATTTACCAGCATTTGGAATTCCGATAATCATGGTCCGCAAGGTTTCAATCTTGATACCGCGTTCTTTCTGGCGAGCAATCTTATCAGCCATGAGTTTTTTGGCTGCATCAGTCACAACTTTTACAGTAACTTGCTCTTTGGAATTGATGGCCAGTGTTTGAATTCCCTGTGATTCAAAATACTGACGCCATTCTTTTGTCATTGCTGGATCAGCTAGGTCTGCCTTGTTTAAAATCAATAGTTTGGGTTTATCACCCACAATCTTGTTCAACATAGGGTTTTGACTAGATAAAGGTAGACGTGCATCTACCAAAATCGTCACAAAATCAACAAATTTTAAATTCTCCTGAACTTGTCGCCGAGCCTTAGACATGTGGCCCGGAAACCATTGAATAGTAGCCATAATATTTTCCCCTTCCGACTAAAAAAACGTAATAAAACGTTTTCTTTCTCACCATCTATTCTATCATAAATTAGGTGCTTTTGCACAGGCTTTGACTAAAATAAAATCACACTAGAATACATAACTTAATTTATGTATGTTAGTGTTTACTTGACTTAATGTGCTGTTTGGTATATACTTTGTATATACGGTGTCGTGGAGGTAGATTGATGAATACAGTAAAGACTCGGAAGGTGGGGAATTCTCTCACTGTGACTATTCCTAAGAATTTGGGGATGACTGAAGGTCAAGAAATGGTTGTCTACAAAGGGATTGACGGTGTCATTGTCCTGGCTCCGAAACTAAAAGATCCTTTTGATGGGATTACTGATTTGAGAATGACAAATGATTTTGAAGGAGTAAGGTCACTTGATAGCGAAATCTGAGTATATTCCTGAAAAGCAAGATATCATTTGGCTAGACTTTGATCCATCAGTCGGTCGGGAGATACAGAAACGACGACCTGCCTTGGTTGTGTCTAGGAGAGAATATGCTTTGCAAACTGGTTTTGTGGCTGTCTGTCCAATCACCCATGGTCAGCAGCATTTAGCAGAAAAAGGCCTGCTCGTTCCTGTCTCGTCGGATAAGGTAGATGGTGCTGTCAACCCATTTCAACTTTATACTTTTGATTTTCGGATGCGCAATGCTCAAAAAATAACTAGAATGGACACTCAGTGTTTTCAGAAAGTAGTTCAACTTTACCAGTACATTTTTGAAGATACTTAAATCCTACCATGTATAGACAAGGTAGGATTTTTTCTATATGAGCAATCTTTCTAAAAATGGTTGAAGACAGTTGGTCAAAATCCCTCTAATCCAAGTTGATTGAGCTGAAGATAGGTGATCCGCTTCTAGACATTCTTTTAGAAAATCTCGAACTTGTTCTGGAGCAATCTCAAACTCAAAGGCCTTCATCTTGTAGAAAAAGTCGATTAAATGCTCAGACATGTAATCTTCTGAAAAGGGGAACTTCACCAGTTTTCCGATATTCTAGTAAGAGTCGGGAGAATCTGGCTTTTTCATCAGGCAAATCACGAAAATAAGAATTGAGAAGCCAAATCTGCTTTTGCTTTCTCTCGAGAGGATCTTGATTCGCAATTCTCTGGTCTTTTTCAAGCTCTTTTTGGTTTTGCTTTGCCTTGATGGCTCGTTCTTCTCTATTTTTACCAAAAAGGATTTTCTCCCACTTTCGTTCTTCTTGGGTTAGGGTTTCTGTAAAACCAAAGTAATCTTGATAGGCGCGTTCTGCATGGCCCATAGCAAGAATGAGATTGTCAGCGTATTGCTTGGCGATTTTATCTCTTTTCTTACGTTCTTTCTCTGCCTGAATCCGTAAATGCTGCTCGTAATCTATTTTCTCCTTACCTAACTTGACAAGGTAGAGTTGGTCATCGGACTTTCCGAGTAGAAAGGGTTTGATGCACTTTTCAAGGACTTCTTCCAGACGTGCCTTCTTTTTTGGCTCAGCCTTGGCCCAACTTCCTCCTTGAAAGACTTCTAGGAAAAGCTGGTAATCTTTCTCAGGTGCAAACTGATTGCCACGATTAGCTTTGAAAACACCTCTTTCCCAAAACCATTTTAAAAGTTTTTCGTCAAAATCGCTTTTATTGACCTTGATTTTTTCC
>CAJPSM010000092.1 GCA_905373305.1 uncultured Streptococcus sp.
GTCAACTGAGGCACCACTTGTTTCTTACGTGAAACAGCACCTGGAAGGAAAGCGTGGTTGTTTTCAAGTTTAAAGTTGAAGGCAGCTTCAACCTTGTCCATGTTTGATCCAAGAGCCAAAATTTCTGAGTTTGAGTTCACAATGTCTGTAATCATCAAAACAAAGTCAGAATAACCATTTGCTGCATTAGCTGCTTGCATTGCTGCCTCGATTTCTGCTTGGCGTTCCAAGACTTCATCGATGTCAACTGTGTTTACTTGGGCAACACGAACCTTATTTCCGTTGAGTTCAAAAGTCTTAGCATCGATGTCAATCAATTCTTCAGCAGATTTGCTTGCCAAGTTTGTACCAGCTTTCAGCATAGCAAGACCGTACTCTTCCAAGTTGACACCAGCTAATTCTGCCAATTCAGGAGCAATAACTTTATCTGATGGGTGTGTTGTTGGTGATTTCAAAAGAAGGGTATCTGAAATCAAACCTGAAAGCATCAAACCTGCGATTTCTTTAGGAACTGCTACACCATGTTCTTTGAACATACGGTAAACAATAGATGAAGCTGATCCAACTGGCTCCAAACGCATGTAGAGTGGGCTTGCAGTTTCAAAGTTAGCTACACGGTGGTGGTCTACAACACCATAAATTTCTACTTCAGCGATATCTGAAACAGATTGTTGGAATTCATTGTGGTCAGTCAAAATAACCTGCTCTGCACCTTCTGCTTTAGCTGATGTGATGACGCGCGGTGCTTCTACACCAAAATAGTTCAAAACAAAGGCTGTTTCTTCATTAGGAGTTCCAAGTGCTACTGCTTCTGTGTCCAATCCATAAGCCTCTTTTGCAAGATAAGCAAAGGCTACAGATGACCCGATGGCATCTGAGTCTGGATTTTGGTGACCAAATACTATAATCTTAGACATGATAATACCTCTTTAAATTTATTCATCTTATTTTAGCATTTTTTTCCTCTTTTGACAAAAGTAAGAGGAGTCAAAGGACTCCTCATTAGATATCAATATGGTTGACTAGATTTTTCTCTTGATTTTCGGATAAAAATCGTTCTTTCTGTGGTCTCTTCTTACGTTTGAGGAGAGCTTCTGCAGACATGGCTTCCTCCTTGCTGGCAAAACCCTCTACATAGATGAGTTTGACTGGCAAGCGAGCTCGGGTATACTTGGCTCCCTTACCACTATTATGAACGGCAAGGCGCCTCTTCACATCCGTTGTATAGCCCGTATAGTAAGAACCGTCGCGACACTCCACCACATACATATAGGCCTTATGATCCATAGTAAATCTCTTGAATTTCTGGCGTGTAGGAACCATCATCATTGTGAACAATGAGTGGTGGCAAGACCTTGAAGCCACTGGTAGAGCCATCCTTGATAGCCTCAATTAAGAGCATATTGGCCTCCTTCTCACGTTTAGGATAGACAAATTGCAGGCGCTTAGGAGCTAAATTATGGCGTTGCAACATGTCCAAGATATCCAAGAGCCGATCTGGGCGATGGACCATGGCCAAACGGCCATTAGACTTGAGAATACTCTGAGCGCTTCGGCAAATTTCTTCTAGGTTAGTCGTAATTTCGTGTCTGGCCAGAAGGTAGTGTTCACTCTCGTTGAGATTGGAATGCGGATCCACCTTGAAATAAGGCGGATTACACAAAATCATATCCACCTTACTTCCCTGAATGTGGGCAGGCATATTTTTCAAATCATCACAGATGACCTGCATCTGCTCTTCCAAACCATTCAATCGAACCGAACGCTCTGCCATATCTGCCAAGCGCTCCTGAATCTCTACAGATAATATCTGCGCCTGAGTACGAGTGCTGGCAAAAAGCCCTACTGCCCCATTTCCTGCACAAAAGTCCACAATTAAGCCCCGTTTAGGGAAGCGAGGAAAGCGTGATAAGAGAACACTATCTACCGAATAGCTAAACACCTCTTTATTTTGAATGATCTTGATATCTGTCGAAAAGAGCTGATTGATTCGCTCTCCTGGTTTTAATAATTGTTCTTGCATATATGTTTTTAATAAAAGATACGAAATCTAATAGACTAGTTTTTCTCTCTCAGATTGTTGAGGGCTTCACGCGTCCAAACAGGCATCATTCGACCAAGTGGAGCAAAACCATGCTTGATACGATCATTTGAAAAACGTCTCCGTCTTGGTAGCTGGTGTTTTTCTTCCTCCAGAGTACGGATAGAAAGACTGGCTTTACCTGAAAATTCGTCTAAATCAACAACCTGAACTTGCACTTCTTCACCAATTTTCAAAACTTCATAGATATTTTCGATAAATCCTGTCCGAATCTCTGAAATATGGATCAACCCAATCACCCCTGTCTCTAATTCAACAAAGGCACCATAAGGCTGAATTCCTGTAATACGCCCCTTTAGCTTATCACCGATCTTCATCTTAATCCTCAATCTCAATCGTTTCAATTACCACATCTTCAACTGGCTTGTCCATTGCACCAGTCTCAACAGCTGCAATGGCATCCAAGACCGCAAAAGATTCTGCATCGATCAATTGCCCAAAAACAGTATGACGGCGGTCAAGGTGAGGAGTTCCACCCTTCTCTGCATAAATCTCAGCAATTGGTTCAGGCCAACCACCACGCGCAATCTCTTTCTTAGAGTAGGGCAAGTGTTGGTTTTGCACGATAAAGAACTGGCTACCATTGGTATTTGGACCAGCATTGGCCATAGAAAGAGCCCCACGAACATTATAAAGTTCTTCAGAGAATTCATCCTCAAAAGCTTGTCCATAAATAGACTCTCCCCCCATACCAGTACCAGTTGGGTCTCCGCCTTGGATCATAAAGTCCTTGATAATGCGATGGAAAATCACTCCATCATAGTAACCGTCTTTTGAAAGAGCGACAAAGTTGGCCACTGTTTTGGGAGCATGTTCAGGGAAGAGCTTGACACGCAAGTCTCCGTGATTTGTCTTAATGGTCGCAAGAGGACCTTCTACTGTTTCAATTTCTACTTGTGGGAAATGCAATTCTTTTTCTACCATACCAAATCCTTCTAAGGCATCAAAAATGCCATCTTCTTCTACTGTTTTTGTTATATAATCTGCTTTTTCTTTGATTTTTTCATGGGAAACTCCCATGGCAATGCTGATTCCAGCATAATCAAAGAGTTCCAAGTCATTGAGACCGTCTCCAAAGACCATGACATTCTCTGGTTTTAAGCCTAAATGCTCCACCACCTTGGTTACACCTGTGGCTTTCGAACCTGAAATGGGCACGATATCAGATGAATGTTCATGCCAACGCACCATGCGAAGTTTATCCGACAAAGAATTTGGCAAGTGCAAGTCATCCCCTTTATCTTCAAAGGTCCACATCTGATAAATGTCTACTTTTTCATGGAAGTCAGGATCCACATCCAAGTTCGGGTAAATCGGATCAATGGCCTCACTGATCAGTTCTGTTCGAGTAGAGAGTTTGGCATCATGACTACCAACCAAACCGTAGTCAATCCCCTCTTGCTTGGCCCAAGAGATATACTCCTCAACATCTGACTTCTCAATCTGATGTTGATAAATGACCTGACCTTTTTCATCTTCTATATAAGCCCCATTCAGGGTTACAAAAAAGTCAGGCTTGAGTTCACGAATCTCTGGAACAACTCCAAAAATGCCACGCCCAGAAGCAATTCCTGTCAAAATCCCTTTTTCACGCAACTGCTTAAAGACAGTAGGAATCGTAGCTGGAATAAAACCTGTCTTTGACGTACGCAGGGTATCATCAATATCAAAAAAGACAATCTTAATCTTCTTTGCCTTGTATTTTAATTTTGCATCCATCTCTCTACCTCTTTCAATCTAACTCTTTCCATTATACCATAAAGTAGAGAAATCCCATATCTCCAAAAAATTTGCTATCTCTTATTCGAATTTCTTGGATAAGTACAAAACTAAATCATCATTATTTTGAATAGTGGCATTCATTTCCAACGGTTGGTTTCGATACCATACGCCCGAACCATCTGGAATATAACCTCGTTTGATGTACAATCTCTGGGCAGGTCCATACCCTGAATGGAGCCCAACACCAAGGGTCACCTTATCCGATATGAGCTTAACTCGATTTTCTGCTTCTTCCAGCAAGAGATTGCCAATACCTTGATTTTGAAAGGGTTCAAAGACATTGAAATCTGACAGTTCTGGAGCCGTTCCAGCAAAGGGTCCCTGCTTAGCATCAGGTAAAATAGTAATGTAGCCCACTACAGCACTGGTAAGGTCAGCAATTAACACTTCCCTCTCTCCACTTTCCTGCTCCTTAAAGTATCGAGTTAAAATCTCCTCTCTACTTGGCCAACCTTGGCTAGTAAATCCTCGAGAGAGAGCTTTAATGTCAGATTCTTGCATTTTTCTAATTGAACACGTCGTCTTCATAAGCTGCTCCTTTAAAACTTTCTCCCACCATTATAGCACGATAATAAAAATAAAAAGAAATAACCTAGTAAGAAAAAAGCATCTTACTAGGTCAAAAGTAGCTCTGTCCAACAGAACCCCGTAAAAGTCTGAAAAAGAGGTTCAACCGAATCTGAAAAAAGACCCAGGTGGATCAGAAAAAGAGGTCCCTCGGACCTGACTTGCCTTCCCATTTCAAAGCTCGTGAAAAAAAGACCCGTTGGGGTCTTTTTTCCTTTAATCTTCGTTTACGAAAGGCATCAAAGCCATTACGCGAGCGCGTTTGATAGCTGTTGTTACTTTACGTTGGTTTTTAGCTGAAGTTCCTGTTACACGACGAGGAAGGATTTTCCCACGTTCTGAAACGAAACGGCTAAGAAGCTCAGTATCTTTGTAATCAACATATTCAATTTTGTTCGCTGCGATGTAATCAACTTTTTTACGGCGTTTGAATCCGCCACGACGTTGTTGAGCCATGTTTTTTCTCCTTTATAGTATTAATTGTCCATTAGAATGGTAAATCATCATCTGAAAT
>CAJPSM010000093.1 GCA_905373305.1 uncultured Streptococcus sp.
CGTACGTGGGACATAGTCAGGCGCCACTCGACGTCCAACTCCCTTAATCTGATACTTAGAGCTTCCTTTTTCACCCTTACCGTTATGAATGATTTCTGTTTCGCCATCAAAGGCTTGCATCCAATCACTCATGTAGTAGTTAATTCCAAGGAAGTCATTCAGGTCTTTTGCAGCTTCTAGCACAGCGAAGTCTTCTTCACGCAGATCTAAACTTCCACCATTGACTGCTAAGATATGGTTGACACCTTCCATTGTTTCTTCGGAATATCGTCCTAGATAAGTCGCATCTAGGATAAACTTGTTATGGATAATATCTTCTAACTCGGCTGCACGAACATCTGCTGGATTATCTGGAGCCAAAGGATACTTAGTAGGCAGAGCATGAACCACACCAATTTCACCCTTGTATCCCTTATCCTTGAAAAGTTTTACTGCACGCGCATGCGACACCATCATATTGTGATGAGATTGGAAGACTTTGGCAAGGTCGTACTGGATACCTGGTGGAAATTTCCCAACCAAATACTGGCCATCTCCTATCGGCCCAATTTCATTAAAGGTTGTCCAAAAGTTAACTTCAGGAAATTCTTCAAAACAAAAGGCTGCATAATCCGCAAAGTGATCAATGTTTTCTCTATTCAGGAAATCTCCATTTGAATGAAGCGCTTCTGGCGTATCAAAGTGATGAAGAGTTACAAAGGGCTCAACATGCCGTTTGTGACATTCTGCAAATAGATTATGATAGAACTCAACCCCCTTGTCATTAACCTTCCCATAACCAGTTGGAAAGATACGTGACCAAGCGATTGAAATACGGATACCATTGACACCATACTCTTCTGCTAGTTTGAGGTCAACTGGGTATTTGTGATAGAAATCACTGGCTGGTTCAGCAGTGTACCAGTAGTTATCTTTGAGGTATTTGTCCCAGGCAACTGGTCCTTTACCATCAGTATTGGTCGCACCTTCTGCTTGATAGGCTGCTGTTGCCCCGCCAAAAATAAAGTTTTTTGGAAGTGTTTTTGTCATTTAATTCACCTTTCAAGAAATAGAAATGAGATGGAGATAGAGTTGGGAGGAGTTTCGCCATCTCACTTCTAAAATTTTATTGTTCAAATTGCGCTTGAACAAAGGCAAGAGCGCCTTTTCCATCGCGAGTCAATTTAATGTATTGGCCACCTTCTGTCTTAGCAAGTTTGATACCAAGTTTATCGGTTTCGGCCTTCATGTCTTCAAAGTTTGAAGCAACTTGAGGAGCAAGGATAACCAGATCAAACTCTGGCAACATTTCACGGTGAGCTCCATAGCCACCAGCTGCTGCTTTCACAGGAACCTTGTACTCTGCAGCTGCTTTGTTTAGAGCATTTGCAAGGAGGCCACTAGTTCCTCCGCCTGCACAGAGAACGAGAACATTTGTTTCCTCAGTGATAGTGCTTTGCGCTGCTTCTACACCTGCTTTTTCAAGAATCGCATCCGCTTTAGCTGTATTGAAATTTGCAGCTACTTTTTCTTTCAATTCATCATTAGCTTTACCAGAACGTTCTTCTTCAAGGATTTGTTCATCATAAACCTTGAGGAATGGATAGTAGATGGCTACGTCTACAAGGATTAACAAAGCAGCAAGTACAAATGACAAGAATTGGAAGTTTGTACCGAGAACAATACCAAGTGGACCTGGTGTTGTCCAAGGAAGGTTGGCAGTAAATGAGTTCATGCCAAGCGTTTCGATAAAGAATTTGAAAATCCATACGTTTGCGATTGGCGCAAAGATGAAGGGAATAAAGAAGATTGGGTTCAAGACAAGTGGTGCACCAAACAGAATTGGTTCATTTACACCAAAGAAAGTTGGAACTACTGATGCACGTCCGATTGCACGGTTTCGTTTCGATTTGGTCAACCACATGAACATGAATGGAACAACCAGTGTCGCACCCGTACCACCCATGGTAACGATAAACATTTGTGTACCTGAAGTAAGGATCTTGTCTGCATGCATCCCTTGTTGGAGAAGGTTCAAGTTGACTTCAGCATTTGCATAGGTAATCGCTGCGATCGCAGGCTCGACGATGGAAGGACCGTGGATACCAACAAACCAGAAGAAGGCAAAGGCCCCAAAGATAATGGTAATACCTAGATAACCATCAGCAGCAGAGAATAATGGTGCAAAGAATTTACCGATTGATTCAGCTACGCTTGCTCCAACAAATTGACGAGCAAGTAAATCAAGGACATAAAGAGAAACCACTGATAAAGTGAATGGAATCACATCTTTAAAGACTTGTGAGATATTTGGTGGAACTTCGTCAGGCATACGAATAGTGACGTTGTTCTTAACACAAACCTTATAGATGGCCACAGTAACAAAGGCAGCAAGGAAGGCTGAAAGCAAACCTTTTGTCCCAAGGAAACCTGTCGCAAAGCCACCTTCAATCGGATCAGCTGCCAACATCAACAAACCAACAATCGCTGCCAATAGTGTTGACATATAGTTGATTTGATTGGTTTTCTCCATGCTACGGTTAACTGAGTCCGTCAATGACTTAGCTGTTGTACCAGCTACCAAGAGAGCCAGAATTCCCATTGAATAGCTGTAAGGTTTCATTAGAAAGGCTACAACTTCATCAGACCATTTAAAACCCCATGAGTTCGGAACAAAGGCAATCAAGATAAAGATACTTGAGAAGAGAATAACTGGCATTCCAGCAATGAAACCATCACGAATAGCACGAAGATAGATATTACGAGATAATTTCTCAAAGAAAGGTTTTCCTTTCTCAATAAATGCAATTAATTTATTCATTACTTAACTCCTCTCTTGTAAAGTTCGATTAAATGGTGCATCAAATCTTTTAGCAAAATGGTTGTCATCAAGTGATCTTGGCCGTGCATCATGGTCACACTATAAGCCAAATCTTCACCAGCTGCTTCCTTGGTCAATAGACTTGTTTGCGCGTGATGAGCCTCGGCGATACAGCCACCAGCTTCCTCAACGAGAGCATCTGCTTTTGCAAAATCACCAGCTTCAGCAGCTTTCAATGCTTCTAATAGTTTTGATCGAGCATCGCCAGCATAGGCAACAATCTCAAAACCTAACAATGTTACTTCTTCTCTATTCATGATAGAATCCTCCTTATATATTGTTTGCTAAACTTATGACAGTAAACGTTGTATATGTAGAACTAGATAAACTCGCTCACTCTTATACAAATCAAGACCAGTATGTTGCGTAATCACATCATAAATCTTGGAGCCGACCTCAAATGCCTTTGGATAGGATTGTTTGATATGGTCTTCCATATCCAGAAGCGATTGATTATCCTCTCTGGATCGGTCTAAATAATCCAAGAAATAATTCAAATGAATCATAAAACGATCATAGAAATGGTTATTCTCTTTGGTTCGTTGAATAGCGTAACTTTTCAGAACTTCTTCAACATTCCTGAGAATTTCTTTCCTCTTATCTATCGACTCAACCACTTGAACTTCATTCTCACCCTCGGCATTGATGAAATGATAAGCGATCCGAATAATCTCATCCTCAGGGAAATGATCTGTCAACTTCTGACGATAAATTTCAAAAGCTTCATTAGCAATTTGAAAAGCAACAGGATACTTGGCAGAAATATCTGGCAGATTGCTATCCTTGTACCTTCCTTGTGTTAGAGCTTGATAAGAACAGTAAATATGATCTGTCAAGGTCACATAGAGATACTCTTGAATCGGATAGTGATATTTCTTAGAAAGCTTATCAATAATCTCATAGGTCACTGTGATAAAATCAAGCGGGACATCTTTGAGCAGAGCCATAAAATTTTCTCTGGACTCTTCTGTCTTCATCCGAAAAATCTTCTCTACTTGGTTTTCAGCAATCAAATCCCCTTTCTTCTTTCCAAATGCAATCCCTTTACCAATCACAATCACTTCTTCTCCTTTATCATTCCTGACAAGCGAGACGTTGTGATTCATTGGATTTAGAATTCGATACATGGCAACCTCCTTTTATCTGTTAAAGGTATATGAGTATAAAAAATGACCACAAATGAACTAGAAAATCTTTTGATTTCTAATTCACCTGTGATCATGCCTAATATTACTTAGTAACACTCACCTTGTATTAACTTGTGATTTAAGTATAGCACAAGTAAGTTATTTTGTAAACCTTTACATTCAACTTTTTTTAAATTTTTTATTTAGATCAATGTTCCTAAGATTAGGGGGGAAAACTTATACACGTTCAGTCCATGAAGTCGCTGTGGTTTGGAGAACTTTGTTAAGTTCGTCAATGTTCTCAAATCCAGTTGTGCGTAGCCATTCACGAGCTGCTGCCTCACCGTCTTTGATGTAGGCTTCAACTGATCCTGCCCAGGTTGCACGGCCACAAAGAACACCATTGAAGTTTGCGCCTGATTCATGGGCAAAGACAAGTGTTTCTTGGAAAAGTTTAGCTGAAACTCCCGCACTCAAATAGATGTATGGCAAGTTAGTTGCTTCATCTTGCGCTTTGAAGAAGGCTGCTGCTTCTTCACGAGTATGAACGATTTCACCATCGCCAAAGCCTTCAACGTATTTGACGTTAACTGGAACTTCCACTTTTAAGACATCGATGTTGAAGCGTGGGTCTGAGAAGACCTTCATGGCACCGATAACCTTGTGTGGTTTTACTTTAGCGTATTCTGCAGAACCTGCGTCAGCGATTTTTTCATCGTAAGCGAGGATTTCAAGGAAGAATGGAATGTCTTCCGCCACACACTCAGAACCGATGCGTTCGATGTAGGCTTGTTTTTCTTGGTTGAGTTCGTCAGCGCTGTCTACGTCATAGTAAAGCAAGAATTTGACAGCATCTGCACCTTGTTCTTTGATGCGTTTGGCAGACCAAACATCCAAGCAGTCAGGCAAGCGTTTGGTGCT
>CAJPSM010000094.1 GCA_905373305.1 uncultured Streptococcus sp.
ATATTTACATGCTGATAGACTTTCATTGTTTTCTCCTTCTAAGACCCTGATTTTTTCTAGCTATTGTAACAAAAAAGTCACCCGAAGGCAACTTTTAGTATTATTAAGATTTTAAAATAGATAGGAATGGCTTATTCAGAGCTAAAAGCCGCAGCTTGCTGCATTTGGTAATACTTACCCTTTCTAGACATGAGATCCTGATGATTGCCATACTCTACAATATCACCATCCACCAAGACTAGAATCAGATCCGCATCCTGAATGGTAGACAAGCGGTGGGCAATGATAAAACTTGTTCGCCCTTTCATGAGTTTTGCAAAGGCATCCTGAACCAACACTTCTGTCCGTGTATCGATGGAAGAAGTCGCCTCGTCTAGGATGAGAATCTTGGGAATAGACAGAAAGACTCGGGCGATGGTCAAGAGCTGAGCTTGACCGACAGAGAGAGATTCACCTGCATTTTCCAGTTTTGTATCATAGCCTTGGGGTAACTGTTGGATGAAAAAGTCTGCATTGGCTGCTTTTGCAGCTGCAATCACCTGCTCTCGACTGGCTTCAGGATTGCCAAAGGCAATATTGTCATGAATGGTCCCTTGCTTAAGCCAGGTTTCCTGTAGCACCATGCCAAACTGCTGTCGCAGAGAGGCACGAGTATAATCATAAATAGATCTTCCATCTAGCAAGATATCTCCTGAGTTAATGGGATAAAAACGCATGAGGAGATTGATGAGGGTTGATTTGCCAGCACCCGTCGGACCAACAATAGCAACCTTGCTACCAGCTGGAATGTCAATAGACAAATCCTTAATCAAAATCTTTTCAGGATTGTAGCCAAAAGAGACATGTTTAAAGGAAATTGCTCCCTTAACCTGGTCACTGGTCAAGACTTCCTTACCTGTTTCAGCTACCTCAGGACTCTCTAAGACAGCATAGACACGCTCTGCGCAAGCAAGAGCACTTTGCAATTCGGCTAGAACTGAAGAAATATCGTTAAAGGGCTTGGTGTACTGCTGGACATAGTTCAAAAAAGTTACTAAACGTCCGATGGTCAAAGTAGAACCCATCATGATACGATAAGCTCCCACTCCAGCTAGAAGGGCATAAATAAGCGCATTTACAAAGCGAGTCGAAGGATTGACCGTTGAAGAATAAAAGATGGCTGACTGAGAATAATTTGCGTAGTTGTCATTAGCCTCACGCAGCCTTTGGATAAACTCTCCTTGAGCATTAAAAGATTGAATAATAGTCTGCTGGCTAAGCGATTCTTCAATTAATTGTGTCTGAATCCCCCTTGTCTCTGTTTGCTTTTGGAAGAGATGATAGGATCTCTTGGCAATAAAGCGTGAAATCACCATGGATAGTGGCGTCAACAGCAAGACCAATAGGGTCATGAGGAGATGAATTTGGAGCATAGCTAGAATACTAACCAAAATCATCAAGACACCAATGAAAAATTGGTTAAAAATCATGGTCAAGCCAGCTGCCAACTGTTCGATGTCCGTGGTTACACGACTAACCATCTCCCCACTGCCTTGCCGATCCACAAAGGCAATCGGTAAATGATGGAGCTTATTGATTATCCGCTCTCGCAAGTCTTTGGTATAAGAGAAGATTAGACGATTATAGAGGAGAGGATTGGCCCATTGAACTAGGGTATTTCCTATGACAACCAATATCATCTGAATGAAAATCTGCCAAAAAACTGGTGAGGAGCCAGCCACTAGGACCTGATCAATGACCTGCCCAATCAGAATAGGTAGGTAGATCGATAAGCCAACTTGGGCAATAGTTCCTAGAAAGGCTAGGAAAAGGAGGAAAGGATGACTTGCAAGGTCTTTAGCCAAACGTGTGAGCGTCTGGTTTGCAGTTTGTCGTCTCATGCTAGTCCTCCTTTCCATGTTGGGATGCATTGATTTCACGATAGACTTGACTAGTCTTCATCAAGTCCTCATGCTTGCCGACAGCAAGAAGTTCACCTTTTTCCAAGAGGAGAATCTGGTCAGCCATCTGTAAAGTCGAGGTTCGTTGAGAAATCAAGATTAAGCTCGTGTTTGGTAAGTTTTCGCGGATAGCTTTCAAGAGCTTGGACTCGGTAATGGTGTCGAGGGCCGAGGTCGCATCATCTAGGATGAGAAATGGAGCTTGGAGCAAGACTGCTCGAGCAATCGACAGCCTTTGTTTTTGTCCACCTGAGAAATTTCGCCCTCCTGCCTCGACTATGGCATCTAAGAGTCCTTCCTTTTCACTGACAAAATCCTTTGCTTGCGCAATTTCCAAGGCCTGCCAGAGTTCTTGGTCAGTTAGTTCTTGATTGAAACCTAGAGTCAAGTTGGAACGAATGGTTCCCTTAAAGAGTTCGACTTTTTGAGGCACATAGGCAATCCAAGACCGCCACTCCTCTAAATTACGAGGACTACGTCCATCTCGATAAAGGTCAATGCTTCCCTTATCTGCTGGATAAAGACCAAGTAAGACTTGCACCAAGCTTGATTTACCAGAACCAGTTCCCCCAATGATACCAAGGATTTGCCCTTGAGTCATATCAAAGGAAATGTCTCTCAGAGAAGGCTGGGCCGCATCAGGATAGGTAAAGGTCAATTCTTGGACTTGTAAAACCTGATTACTATCAGCTTGCTTTTGTTCCAACTCTGAATGAATATCTTCGGGAGATTCCGCAAAGACTTCCTCGATTCGCTTGGCTGAGATATAGGATTGGTTGAGGGAATTTATCAGCATGGCGAGCTTAACCAATTCCACCAAAATCTGCAAGAGATAGTTGATGAGGGCAATGAGGGCACCTTGACTGAGTAAACCTCCTTGAATTGAAATATATCCCTGCCAGATGATGACAAGAAGAGTTCCATTGACAATCAGATAGGTCAGAGGTGTTAACAAACTAGACCAGAAACCCGTCTTTTCTTGCAATCTAGCATAAACTTGGTTAAGGGTTTGAAAAATCTGTAACTCTCGTTTTTCCTGACCAAAAGCACGAATAACTCGCATTCCTTGCAATTGCTGGCGCGTTTCCTGAACCAGCTGATCCGTTTTTTTTCTGAGACTACTGTAGAGAGGATTGACCAGTCGAGAGAGACCGACAATGACAATGGTCAAAATGACAACCATAACCAAGAACCAGAAAGTTAGCTCAGCCGAGATGCGATAGGCCATAAAGATAGCGCCAAAGACGATAATGGGCGCTCGCAAAAAGAGGCGCAGGAATTGATTGATCCCAGTCTGAATCTGGTAAGTATCCGAAGTCAAGCGAGTCACCAAACTAGAAGTTGTCAAACGGTCTCTACTATCCTTGGGTAAAGAAAGAATATGACGATAGAGGTCGTTTGTCAATTCTTTGGCAAATCCAACCGCTGCCTTGGCTGAGTAAAACTGAGCTACCAAGGCCACTAAAACGCCAATCACTGCAAAGATAAGGAGCAGGCCAATCTGCATCCAGAGGTGTCCTTGATCTCTCTGGGGCAAAGATTGGTCAACAATACCTGCAATCACCATGGGAACCAAGAGCTCAAAAACAGCTTCTAGTAGCTTAAACAAGGGTGCTAGAATCGATTCCTTGATATAGGGTTTGAAGTAAGATAGTAAGTGTTTCATAAGTCCCTTCTATTCTTATTCTGGAAATGAAGAAAGTGGGAAGCCCCACCATCTCAGTTTTATTTGTTTAAGTAAGGCAATAGATAGCCATATCCTGCTTTTTCCATCTCATCCTTGGCTACAAAGCGCAAGGAAGCAGAATTAATACAGTAACGGAGGCCACCTAACTCCTGAGGTCCATCTGTGAAAACATGACCCAAGTGAGCATTTCCTGACCGAGAACGAACCTCGATTCGCTCCATTCCATGGCTCAAATCCTTGTAGTAGTGAATCAACTCCTTAGAAATCGGACGACTAAAACTTGGCCAACCACAACCTGAAGCAAACTTATCCTTAGCGAAAAAGAGTGGCTCACCCGTCGTGATGTCTACATAAATCCCTTCTTCAAAGGTTTGGTCATAAGCATTACTAAATGGAGCCTCTGTAGCAGCTTCTTGGGTGACACGATAAGACTCTTCAGTTAAGCTTTCCTTTAACACCTCTTGACTAGGCTTTTCATAGTTAGAGGCATCAATCAAGGGCTTCTCAGCATCGGTCACATCGATATGACAGTAACCTGAAGGATTTTTCTTGAGATAGTCTTGGTGATAGTCTTCAGCCAGAATGTAATGGCGAAGTTTCTCCACTTCTACTGCAATCTTTCGACCCAGCATACGCTCCTGCTCCTGCACCACTGTGTAGATAGCTGGCAAGTCTGCTTCATCTTGGTAATAGATTCCTGTCCGATATTGGCGACCACGATCATTCCCTTGTTGATTAATCGATAAAGGATCAATGACACGGAAATAATAAAGTAAAATCTCTCTTAGTGATACTGTATTCTCATCATAAATCACTTGAACCGTTTCTGCATGGTCTGTTTCCTTGAGCAGCTGGTAATTGGTCGTTTCGACTTGGCCATTAGCGTAGCCGACACTGGTTGCTAATACGCCTGAAATTCGTGAAAAATACTCCTCTAGGCCCCAAAAACAACCACCTGCTAGATAAATTTCTGCCATCTTCGTTTCTCCTCTATCAAGTTTTTAACTAATACTCTTCGAAAATCCAATTCAAACCACGTCAGCGTCGCCTTACCGTAGGTATGGTTACTGACTTCGTCAGTTCTATCCACAACCTCAAAACACTGTTTTGAGCAGCCTGCGGCTAGCTTCCTAGTTTGCTCTTTGATTTTCATTGAGTATAAACTTCTTT
>CAJPSM010000095.1 GCA_905373305.1 uncultured Streptococcus sp.
ATAATGATCATCTGGTATGTGGGTCTTCCGATAAACGCCCAGTACCTCTCCATCTGCATCAATAACAGCAATAGAGTTATATAAGACATTGCCATCTTTTTCATAGAAACTAATCGGTAAAACAACTTCTAGTTCCTTAGCAAGCTCCTTAAAATGCTGAATAGCAGTATTTTCTGTCACCGACTGGGCATACTGGTAGTAGTCATATTGACGCTCCTGACAGAAATAAGGACATTCAAACAACTCTGGCAAGAGAATAATTTGGGCTCCTTGCTTTGCAGCTTGACGAACCAAACGTTCAGCTGTTTGAATATTTGTTGCCACATCCTTAGCACATTGCATCTGGATCGCTGCAACTCTTACATTTCTCATCTTTTTCTCCTATTCTGGGATTTGTTGGGTAATACAGTGGATATTTCCACCACCTAAGAGAATATCTCTGGCTGGTATTCCGACAACTTTACGGTCTGGGAAACACTTACTGAGGATATCTAAGGCAACTTGGTCATTGACATCTTGAAACTGGGGAACAAGGACAGCCTTGTTGGCAATATAAAAGTTTACATAAGAGGCCGCCAGACGTTCGCCCTCATAACGCTCCTCTTCTCCTTCTTCATAGATATAGCCTGGTAAATCCTCTTCAGTTACAACTTGATGAAGCGCTGGAATTGGTAGTTTATGAATGGTAAACTTCCGTCCTTTTGCATCTGTCTCTAGTTCTAAGAGTTCGAAATCTGCTTTTGACATAGCATACTGGGGATCGTTTTGATTGTCTGTCCATGCCAAGACAAGCTCTGCAGGACCAACAAAGGCAGCAACGTTGTCAACGTGTTCATTGGTTTCGTCCTGATAAATACCGTAAGGCAGCCAGATAACTTTTTCAGCGCCCAGGCTCTCTAATAAGGTGTTTTCAATTTGCTCTTTAGACAGGTGGGGATTGCGTCCAGGACTGAGTAAGCAGCTTTCAGTCACAAGAATGGTTCCTTGACCATCGCTATGGATTGCGCCTCCTTCCAGTACAAAAGGTTTGGCATCGTAAATAGGCATTTCCAAGGCCTCAGCAAAACGACTGGCTACTTGGTCATCATCTTCATAATCTTGATAAAGACCATCCACATCACCACCCCAGGCATTGAAAGACCAATCAACTGCCAACTTTTCTCTTTTATCATTGACGAGAATGGTCGGACCTGTATCACGCGCCCAAGCATCATTGGTGGGAATGTCTAAATAAACAACCTTGTCTCCAAGATAAGATTTGGCTTCAGATAGATAATCCTGCTCCACCAAAAGGTAAACCCTTTCCCCTTCTGCTATGGTCTTGATAATCTGGCTAAATGCTTTTTTGGCAGCTTTTCCTTGAAAGGGCCATGAACCTGGTCGAGTCGGCCATATCATGAAGGTACCATGATGGGGTTCGTACTCTGCTGGCATACGATAACCTAATTTCTTTGGACTGTCCATCATGATAATCTCCCTTTAAAGTCTTGATAGCCGAAGGCTTTGACTAAGCTACAGTTACCTTGCTCGTCCATAAGATAGAGACTTGGCAAGCCAATACCGTTAAAGGTATTATTTTTGACAAATGAGTAAATAGCCATATCTTCGAAATAGAGTCTGTCACCGATTTGGACAGGATTTTCAAAACTATAATCGCCAATCACATCGCCCGTCAGACAGGTATTGGAAGAAAGTCTATAGGTATGGGCTTTTTCCTGAGCTTCAAAGCCATTTCTCAAAGGTGGACGATAGGGCATCTCAAGTACATCAGGCATATGGCAGGTCGCAGAGGTGTCTAAAATCAAGATCTCCATACCGTTTTCTACAATATCCAATACTTCAGTTGCTAGATAACCCGCATTGAGCGCAATGGCTTCACCCGGCTCGATATAGACCTCAAGATTGTAAGTTTCTCGGATACGCTTGATTTCAGAAATCAGCAAATCCACATCGTAGTCTTCTCTTGTGATGTGGTGTCCTCCACCCATATTGAGCCATTTAACTTGATGTAAATAGGGACCAAACTGCACTTCTACAGCTTTCAAAGTTGTCTCTAAATCATCTGCCCCTTGCTCACAGAGGGTATGAAAATGAAGGCCATCCACTAAATCCAACAAATCACTAGGAATTTTATCTAGTGTCACTCCAAAACGAGAACCTGATGCACAAGGGTCATAGAGCGCGTGATCTCCTTGGGTTGAACATTGAGGATTGATACGGAGACCTACACTGATACCAGCCTCTCGACAACGAGGACCATGTTTACGCAATTGTCTCTCTGAGTTAAAAACGATATGGTCTGTTATCTTAAGCAATTCCTCTAAGTCTGCATCCTTAAATGCTGGCGCGAATACATGGACTTCCCCTTGGAACTCTTCTCTAGCTAACTTAGCTTCATAGAGTCCACTAGCCGTCGTACCAGATAGATACTGGCTAATCAAGGGATAGGTTTTGTAAAGAGAATATGCCTTCTGGGCAAGCAAGACCTTACAACCAGACTTTTTCTGAACCTCTTGTAAAATGCGGCAGTTGGCTTCTAACTTTGCCAAGTCAATGACGTAAGCTGGTGTTGGTATTTGTTCCAGCTTCATTAGTCCACCATTTGTGGATTTTCAACCACAACCCAAGGTAAACCATACTCATTCAAAGCTTCCATGAATGGATCTGGATCCAATTCTTCAAGGTTGTAAACTCCAGGTTGTTTCCAAGTACCGTTCATAACCAATTTTGTCCCAATCATGGCTGGAACTCCTGTCGTATAAGAAATAGCTTGTGAACCAACTTCTGCGTAACATTCTTGATGGTCGCAAACATTGTAGATGTAAATAGTCTTCTCAACACCATCTTTGACACCAGTAAAGATACAGCCGATATTGGTTTTACCAACTGTACGTGGGCCAAGGCTGGCTGGATCTGGAAGCAAGGCTTTTAAGAATTGAATCGGAACGATTTCTTGTCCGTTAAAATTAATAGCATCTGTACGAAGGAGACCAACGTTTTCCAAGCATTTCATGTGAGTTAGATAAGATTGACCAAAAGTCATAAAGAAACGTATCCGTTTGACACCAGGAATGTTTTTGGCCAATGATTCAATTTCTTCATGGTGAAGGAGATACATGTCTTTTTGTCCAACTTGAGGGAAATCATACTCACGCTTGATAGACATAGCTTCAACTTCGACCCATTTTCCATCTTCCCAGTAAGAACCTGGCGCAGAAACCTCGCGGAGATTGATTTCTGGGTTAAAGTTTGTCGCAAATGGATAACCGTGATCTCCACCATTACAGTCTAAAATGTCGATATAGTGGATTTCATCAAAGTAATGTTTGAGAGCGTATGCTGAAAAGACACTAGTCACACCTGGATCAAAACCAGAACCAAGAAGAGCAGTTAAGCCAGCTTCTTTGAATTTCTCTTGATAAGCCCACTGCCATGAGTAGTCAAAGTAGGCTGTAAAACCAAGTTCCTTGCAACGTTTCTCATAAATAGCACGCCATTCAGGGTCTTCTGTATCCTCAGCCTCATAGTTGGCAGTATCAATATAATGCACACCTGTTTCCAAACAAGCATCCATAATGGTCAAGTCTTGGTATGGTAAAGCTACATTCAAAACAGCTTCTGGCTTGTAGCTTTCAATCAAAGCAATCACTTCTTCTACCGTATGCGGTAGAATTTTTTAGAACGCCTAAATTCATACATTTTTTAGGAGAACATCACCGAGTTTTAAAAAAAGACTGAACAAATTTCTTGCTCAGTCTTGACATTGATACAGTTATTAGGTATCATTAATTAAAGACTGAGTAAGAAGGGCGAGTTCTTACTCGGTAAGGCGAGAAGTGTTTGCGCACTTTTCGTCTTTTTTATTCGATTAATTTGAGTAAATTATAACACATTTTCACATACCGTGCAAGCATTTTATGTTTAATTGTAGCACAAAAAGACCTTTTTTTACAAAGGTTATTGTTATATAACTTTTTATATACTTTATTATGTACCTCTATTGTTTTCGGAAGTAAGATAATCTTTTACTATCAGGGTAACATTGATATCTAGATGTATTTTCTTTTTCCGTTTTACTCATTCTTTTTTTAATGGTATAAGCAGAAACTTCCTCTAAAAAAATAAATTTTTCATAATCTTCTCTCCAGTTACCAAAGAATAGTTCTCTCAAAGAATCCTCATAATTCAAAACAATTATCTGACTCATCGTTTCAGCTCCAGCAAGTGTCCAGTACATTCCTCTTTTTTTCATTCTATAAGTGACCTTACGATGCTGGCTCTCCATTATCCCGATTCCTGCATGGCTGATTCCTCTTTGTTCTGCTGGTTTAGTGTATTGGAAATTTCTCAATATTTTACTCTTGAACCTATCAAATGACTCTTGTTCTTCTTCTGTCTCGATATAACTTTCGGTTGTATCCAGAACAGTTCTCATTAACTGCTTATCATGTTGCTTAATCGCCTGGAAAGCTCTCTCTAATAGATCTTCAGAGTAAAATTTTAAATAATTCTTCAACTCCTTATTTACATGGTACTCATCCCAAAAATGTTCGTGTCGTTTAATTCGCAAAATCTTCGCAATTTCTTTGAAAACATAGGGTGTATATCCATGACCTCCATCAGAGTTCGTAATCAATAAAGTCTGATCCGTAACTTCGTAATTATTGAATAGATAATCAATTACCTGCTCCCTCACTAAGCGATTGTCAAGGCCAATAAATTCTTTTTTGTCCTGAAGTTCAAATCGATTGCTGCCAACTTTCTGGCTTCCTGTATGGACTACAAAATGGG
>CAJPSM010000096.1 GCA_905373305.1 uncultured Streptococcus sp.
TCCCATCATAGGCCATCATCTGGGACGGGGCAAAAAGGAAGAAGTAGCATCTGATTTTTACCAATTTATCTACTTGGCTTTCGGACTGTCTTTGGTCTTGCTTGGAATGGTAGTATTCTTAGCGCCACCTGTCTTAACCAACATCGGACTAGAAGCTCAAGTGGCGGCAGTTGCAGTTTCCTATCTTTGGTACCTGTCTATTGGAATTATTCCCTTGTTGCTGTTCAGTGTCATTCGCTCTTTGTTGGATTCTCTTGGATTGACCAAGCTATCTATGTACCTCATGCTCCTATTACTTCCGCTCAATAGTGGTTTTAACTATCTCTTGATATATGGAGCTTTCGGTTTCCCTGAGCTTGGTGGCGCAGGAGCAGGACTAGGAACTTCACTAGCCTATTGGGTTTTATTGGGGATTTCTATTCTTGTTTTATTCAAACAAGAAAGGTTAAAAGCGTTACATCTTGAAAAACGCATTCCACTAAATATAGATAAAATCAAGGAAGGTGTTCGATTAGGTCTACCAATCGGGGGAACCGTATTTGCTGAAGTAGCCATTTTCTCCGTGGTTGGACTAATCATGGCTAAGTTTTCATCGCTCATCATTGCCAGTCACCAGTCAGCTATGAATTTTTCGAGTCTCATGTATGCTTTTCCTATGAGTATTTCCTCTGCTATGGCGATTGTTGTGTCTTACGAGGTGGGGGCCAAACGTTTTGAGGATGCAAAAATCTATGCTCGTCTGGGGAGAGTAACCGCCCTTATTTTTGCAGGTCTTACCCTATCTTTTCTCTACATTTTTAGAGATCGTGTAGCAAGTCTATATGGGAATGACTCTCACTTCATTGAAACAACTGCTGTATTTCTAACCTACAGTCTCTTTTTCCAGCTAGCTGATACCTTTGCGGCTCCGCTCCAAGGAATTTTAAGAGGGTATAAGGACACTATCGTTCCTTTCTATCTTGGTCTAATCGGATACTGGGGAGTAGCGATACCTCTAGGATATCTACTAGATCAAGTAACTGACTTAGGGGCATTTGCCTACTGGATTGGGTTAATTGCCAGCTTGATTGTTTCTGGTTGTTTGTATCAATGGCGTTTGAAAACCGTAATGAAAAGATTGAGCTAATTTTAAGAAAATATCCTGATAAACGACTTTGTGAAATAATGCTCTAACTAGAGAGAATCCCTGTTTTAACAGGGATTTATTTTTTTATATTGTGAAATTTTAATAGCCATATACTTTGACAGTGTATACTAAAAAAGGTAAAATAGTAAGGTAAGTACAAAGTTAGAAAGGCAAGATTATGTCAACTTTAGATAAGAATCTTTTGCTAGAGATGTTCCGTAAGATGGAAGAAATCCGTCGCATGGACTTAAAAATTGCTCAGTTAGTGAAAAAGGGAAAAGTCCCTGGTATGACTCACTTTTCGGTTGGTGAGGAAGCAGCAAACGTTGGTGCTATGCTAGCTTTGAATGAAGATGATTTGATCACTTCCAACCACCGTGGTCACGGACAAGCTATCGCTAAGGGGATTGACCTTAACGGAATGATGGCAGAAATCCTTGGTAAATACACTGGAACCTGTAAAGGAAAAGGTGGTTCTATGCATATCGCCGACCTGGATGCTGGTAACCTTGGTGCCAATGGTATCGTAGGTGGTGGTATGGGAATCGCTGTCGGTGCAGCCCTCAGTCAGCAAATGCAGAATACTGGAAAAATCGTTGTTTGTTTCTTTGGAGATGGGGCGACCAACGAAGGTGTCTTCCACGAAGCAGTGAACATGGCTTCTATCTGGAAACTTCCAGTCATTTTCTATTGCATTAACAACGGTTATGGTATCTCTGCGGATATCAAGAAAATGACCAATGTAGAACATATCCATCACCGTAGCGCAGCTTATGGTATTCCTGGAATGTTTATCGAAGATGGCAACAACGTCATCGACGTTTATGAAGGATTTAAGAAGGCCGTAGACCATGTTCGCGGAGGAAATGGACCAGTCTTGATTGAAAGTGTAACTTATCGCTGGCTTGGTCACTCATCATCTGACCCTGGTAAATATCGTACCCGTGAAGAAGTGGAACTGTGGAAACAAAAAGACCCAATCGAAAACCTTCGTAACTACCTCGTTGAAAATAATATTGCGAGTGCCGAAGAATTGGAAGAAATCCAATCGCAAGTCAAGGAAGCGGTAGAAACTTCTGTTAAATTTGCGGAAGAAAGTCCATTCCCACCACTTGAATCCGCATTTGAAGATATTTACGTAGACTAAGGAGAAAGAGATAAAATGGAAACAAAAACAATGTCCTTCCGCGACACCATTATCCTTGCTATGTCTGAGGAAATGCGTCGCGATGAAAATGTATTCTTGATGGGAGAAGACGTCGGTGTTTTCGGAGGAGACTTCGGTACTTCTGTTGGAATGCTCGAAGAATTTGGCCCAGAACGTGTTCGTGACTGTCCGATTTCTGAAGCTGCCATCTCGGGAGCAGCAGCAGGAGCAGCCATGACAGGACTTCGTCCAATTGTCGATATGACCTTCATGGACTTCTCGGTTATTGCCATGGACAATATCGTCAACCAAGCCGCTAAAACACGTTATATGTTTGGTGGTAAAGGTCAGGTTCCAATGACAGTTCGATGTGCAGCTGGTAACGGTGTTGGTTCTGCAGCCCAGCACTCGCAATCCCTAGAGTCTTGGTTTACTCACATTCCTGGACTTAAGGTTGTAGCTCCAGGTACACCTGCTGACATGAAAGGACTGCTCAAGTCTTCTATCCGTGATAATAACCCTGTTATCATTCTTGAGTACAAGTCGGAATTTAACCAAAAAGGGGAAGTGCCAGTTGATCCAGACTACACAATCCCACTTGGAGTTGGCGAAATCAAACGCGAAGGAACGGATGTAACAGTTGTTACTTATGGGAAAATGCTTCGCCGTGTGATTCAAGCTGCTGAAGAATTGGCAGAAGAAGGAATTTCAGTTGAAGTCGTGGACCCACGTACCCTTGTTCCACTTGATAAGGATATCATCATTAACTCAGTGAAGAAGACTGGTAAGGTCGTTCTTGTCAACGACGCCCACAAAACAAGTGGCTATATCGGAGAGATTTCAGCAATTATTTCAGAATCAGAAGCATTTGACTATCTAGATGCACCAATCCGCCGTTGCGCAGGAGAAGATGTGCCAATGCCTTACGCGCAAAACCTAGAAAATGCAATGATTCCAACCGTTGAAAGCATCAAAGATGCAATTCGGAAGACATATCATAAAGAATAAGGTATAATAAAGAAAAGGCTTTCTCATGGATTAGATTACATAGATTATTTTATGTAATCTAATCTTGTGTAGAGGGTCAAAGAGGTTAAAACTTTTGTGATGGCTGATAGTCGTTATAAATAGTATTAAAATAACTTGTAGGGTTAGGACTGTAAGGAATCGAAACTATCTTTCTTTGCAGTCAGTGCCCTTAGTATCATAATTAGAATTGGAGAGGTCATGGCTGATGACAAGCTAAGAGCGACTCCTGCGGCTAGAAAGTTAGCGGATGATCTAGGGATCAACCTCTACGACGTTTCTGGCTCAGGTGCAAACGGTCGTGTCCACAAAGAAGACGTGGAAACTTATAAAGACACAAACGTGGTTCGCATTTCGCCACTTGCAAAACGAATTGCCCTTGAACATAACATTGCTTGGCAGGAAATCCAAGGAACTGGTCATCGTGGTAAGATTATGAAGAAGGACGTTTTGGCCTTCCTTCCTGAAAATATCGAAAATGACACCATCAAGTCTCCTGCTCAAATCGAAAAAGTGGAAGAAGTTCCAGACAATATCACTCCTTATGGTGAGATTGAGCGTATTCCAATGACACCAATGCGTAAGGTTATCGCCCAACGTATGGTCGAATCCTACCTAACTGCGCCAACCTTCACGCTCAACTACGATGTTGATATGTCTGAAATGCTGGCTCTTCGTAAGAAGGTTCTTGAACCAATCATGGAAGCAACTGGTAAGAAAATTACGGTTACTGATCTTCTTTCACTAGCTGTTGTTAAGACATTGATGAAACACCCTTACATTAACGCTTCATTGACTGAAGACGGCAAGACTATTATCACTCATAATTATGTTAACCTTGCGATGGCAGTTGGGATGGATAATGGATTGATGACACCTGTTGTTTACAATGCTGAGAAACTAAGTCTGTCAGAGTTGGTAGTTGCATTTAAAGACGTTATTGGTCGTACCTTGGATGGTAAATTGGCTCCTAGTGAACTTCAAAATTCAACATTCACAATCAGTAACTTGGGAATGTTTGGTGTTCAGTCCTTTGGCCCGATCATCAACCAGCCCAACTCAGCTATTCTGGGTGTCAGTTCGACAATTGAGAAACCAGTTGTTGTCAATGGTGAGATTGTTATCCGACCAATCATGAGTCTAGGTTTAACCATTGACCACCGTGTCGTAGATGGTATGGCTGGTGCTAAGTTTATGAAAGACTTAAAAGCCTTGATTGAGAATCCAATTTCAATGTTGGTTTAAAAAATACAGTATTTATTTTTAGAGATATAGATAAAGGAAGTAAGACATGGCCTTAGAAGTAATTATGCCAAAAGCCGGCGTGGATATGACAGAAGGACAAATCGTCCAATGGAATAAGAAAGTCGGTGAATTTGTAAAAGAGGGAGAAATCCTTTTGGAAATCATGACTGATAAAGTCAGCATGGAATTGGAAGCCGAAGAAGATGGATACTTGATTGCCATCCTCAAAGGAGATGGTGAAACTGT
>CAJPSM010000097.1 GCA_905373305.1 uncultured Streptococcus sp.
GTTTTAATTCCTAGATAGGATGCAAATTTGAGGCCGTTATCTTTGACAGTTCCCTTTAGAAGGATTCCGTTTGCATCTGTAGTGACATGACCATTCTTATAGTTAGAATATTCCCAAGAGTAGTTGCCATTAGCAAGCAAGTCTTCTGTCAAACTGTTCCAAAGGGTAAAGTCAAGTGTCTTGTTTCCTTTTTTGGTCAAGTGGGTCACAGTGACATCATCAGGATAACTGGAGAAGGTTTCGCGTTTGAAGGTTGTCCCATCTTGAGTGTAAGAAGTGGTCGTAGTGGCTTCTGTGATGTCTAGATTACGGTGATAATCAGTTACAGTATCTAGTCCTTTCTTCTGGTTATTGAAGACCATGAAGATATCACCAAAGGCTAGGTAACGTCCATACTGGGCGTTGTTTGGTCCAACTAGATTTTGTTCAGCGAGCTGTTTTGCTTTTTGGCGGTCTCCAGCTTCTAGGGCTTTACGAATCTCCGCCAAGACCTTGTAGCGCTCCTTGTAGTTTCCTCCGTTATAGTCGGTGCTATCGGGTTGTGGTCCTCCAGACCAGAGGGTCTTTTCGTTGTACTGGATTCTCTCTTCCCCAATGAGTCCGAAAACCTTGGCTCCCATTTCTCCATTTCCGACAGGGAGGGCTTGTTTTTCCCATCCATCATAGGAGGGAGCTGTTGGCTGATCGTAGTTGAGTTGATAGTTTTCTTGCTTTGTCACCGGCTGATCTGCTTTTTCAGGTTCCTTATTTTCTTTAGCTTCAACAATGGCTTCTTCACTAGCTTGACTATTTGTCTTTTGAGTCTCGTTAGCTGGCTTGCTTTCGGAAACTACTGGACTTTCGGCTAGAGACGGATTTGTAGTTTCAGTCGCTTCAGCTGCCTTGGGTTCACTATCAGGCTTAGTGATAGCTTCGACAGAGGTTGGTTCAGTTTGCTTGACCTCAACACTGTCTGCGGCTACAGTGTGGTTGACTAGAAAAACAGCCCCCAGTAAAACAGAAGCAGTCCCAACCGTCAGCTTGCGGATGCTATAGCGACAGGATTTCTCCCAAAAGTGTTTTTTCATAAAACCCTCCTTCATTTATTAGAAACCGCTTACATTTTATAAAGCAGTTTCGTTTATTTTGTTTCTATTTATCTCCTCACCTCCCATTCTAATGGTCGCTTAGCATTTGTCAATAGCTTTTTAGCAAGAGACATATTTGTTGTTGTTTTTTCTTAAAATAGTAGAAGAAAGAGAGGAAAGGGTGGAATTATTCGTAATTTCATAGTTCAATCTGATTGTAAGACTAGCTTAGAATTGGCTTAACCCCCTCTTGAAAGCGTAAAACAAACTAGTCAGGGAAGTCACTTTGTGGTATAATATAGAAGACTCAAAAAGAAACAGGAGAAAAAGAATGGACTTACTTTTAGCAATTGTCTTGATTGTGCTAGCTTTTCTAGGAGGAGCTCTTGGAGGGATGTACTTGGTTCGTAAGCAAATCGAAAAAGAATTTGCGGACAACCCACGTTTGAACGCTGAGGCAGTTCGTGCTCTCTTGAGCGCAAATGGTCAAAAACCAAGCGAAGCCAAGGTACAACAAGTTTACCACCAAATCATCCGTCAACAAAAAGCAGCTCTCGCTAACAATAAAAAGAAAAAATAAATAAGGAAAAGTCTGGGATGAAAGTTCCAGACTTCTCACTATGTTCAATAGTTCTCAAGGATAAGACTTTTTCCTTGCATTCTATTGATATTTGATTATGATTAAGAGAGAGGCAGTTGACATTCCATCAGCTGTCTGTCAGTTCGTTCAGGACAAGGAATCATGATGAACTATCAATCAGAAAAAAGACTAGAAAGAAGACTGTATGGATAATCGACCAATTGGTTTTTTGGATTCGGGTGTCGGGGGCTTGACCGTTGTTCGTGAGCTCATGCGCCAGCTTCCCCATGAAGAAATCGTCTATATTGGAGATTCGGCACGGGCGCCCTATGGTCCCCGTCCTGCTGAGCAAATCCGTGAATATACTTGGCAGTTGGTCAACTTTCTCTTGACCAAGGATGTCAAGATGATTGTCATTGCTTGCAACACTGCGACTGCGGTCGTCTGGGAAGAAATCAAGGCTCAACTAGACATTCCCGTCCTAGGTGTGATTTTGCCAGGAGCTTCGGCAGCTATCAAGTCCAGTCAAGGTGGGAAAATTGGGGTGATTGGAACACCCATGACGGTACAATCAGACATCTACCGTCAGAAAATCCATGATTTGGATCCAGACTTACAGGTGGAAAGTTTGGCCTGTCCTAAGTTTGCCCCCTTGGTGGAGTCTGGTGCCTTATCAACCAGTGTAACCAAGAAAGTCGTCTATGAAACCCTGCGCCCCTTGGTTGGAAAGGTGGATAGCCTGATTCTGGGTTGTACCCACTATCCGCTCCTTCGCCCCATCATCCAGAATGTCATGGGCCCCAAAGTTCAGCTCATCGATAGTGGGGCAGAGTGTGTACGGGATATCTCGGTTTTACTTAACTACTTCGAAATCAATCGTAGCCGAGATGCGGGACCTCTTCAACATCGTTTTTACACAACAGCCAATAGCCAAAGTTTTGCCCAAATTGGAGCAGAATGGCTGGAAAAAGAAATTCATGTGGAGCATGTAACATTATGACAAACAAAATTTATGAATACAAGGACGACCAGGACTGGTATGTTGGTGTCTGGGATGTCTATGGAGGCATCTATAGCCTCATCAAAGATTCGCTTGAGCTTGATTTTATGGATTTGGCTCGGATTTTTCGTGACGAGGAAAAGGGCTTTCCGATTACGATTACGGTGATGCGCTGGTCTTCTAACTTTCGTCTGCTCTCCTTTATCGTTGAGATTTTAAATGCGGAAGCAGGACGTAACTTGGAAGTCATCCAACGTCAGGGAGCCCTACTCTTGGTTGAAAATGGGCAACTCCTGCATGTAGAATTGCCTAAAGAAGGGGTCAATGTTCAAGCCTTCTTTGAAACTAACAAGGTTAGAGAAACCTTGTTGATTGCGACTCGTAACGAGGGCAAGACCAAGGAATTCCGAGCTATCTTTGACAAACTAGGCTACGATGTCGAAAATCTCAATGACTATCCTGACCTGCCTGAAGTAGCAGAAACAGGCATGACCTTTGAAGAAAATGCCCGCCTGAAGGCAGAAACCATTTCACAGTTAACAGGCAAGATGGTTTTGGCAGATGATTCTGGTCTCAAAGTAGATGTCCTCGGTGGCTTGCCAGGTGTTTGGTCAGCCCGTTTTGCAGGAGTGGGAGCAACTGACCGTGAAAACAACGCCAAGCTCTTGCACGAATTGGCCATGGTTTTTGAGCTAAAGGACCGTTCAGCCCAGTTTCACACAACCCTGGTCGTGGCTAGTCCAAACAAGGAAAGCTTGGTTGTTGAAGCTGACTGGCCAGGGTACATTAACTTTGAACCCAAGGGTGAAAATGGCTTTGGTTATGATCCCCTCTTCCTTGTAGGGGAGACAGGAAAATCATCAGCTGAGTTAACCCTTGAAGAAAAAAATAGCCAATCCCACCGTGCCTTAGCCGTTAAGAAACTTTTGGAGGTATTTCCATCATGGCAAAGCAAACCATCATTGTAATGAGTGACTCTCATGGCGATAGCTTGATTGTGGAAGAAATTCGTGACCGCTATCTGGGTAAAGTTGATGCCATTTTTCACGATGGTGACTCAGAACTTCGTCCAGATTCTCCGCTCTGGGAGGGTATCCATGTCGTCAAGGGCAACATGGACTTTTATGCAGGTTACCCAGAGCGACTAGTAACCCAGTTAGGACCAACCAAAATCATTCAGACACATGGTCACTTATTTGATATCAATTATAGTTTTCAAAAATTGGATTTCTGGGCTCAGGAGGAGGAAGCAGACATCTGTCTCTATGGTCATTTGCATGTGCCAAATGCTTGGATGGAAGGAAAGACTCTTTTTCTAAATCCAGGCTCCATCAGCCAACCACGAGGAACTATTAGAGAATGCCTCTATGCCCGTGTGGAGATTGATGATAGCTATTTCAAAGTAGACTTTTTGACACGTGATCATGAGGTTTATCCAGGCTTGTCCAAGGAGTTTGCTCGATGATTGCCAAGGAATTTGAAGCATTTTTACTGGAGCAGGAAGGAACCTTTCTCACCCCTGCTGACAATCTAGCAGCTTTGATTGATACCCACAATGCCGACCATGCGATTTTGGTGTTGAGCCAAATCACCTATACCCGTATCCCAGTTGTGACCTTTGACAAATGCTTTGTCGGAACCATTGGTCTGAGAGACATTTTGGCTTATCAAATGGAGCAAGGTTTGACAGACGAACAGATGGCAACGACAGATATCGTCAATATGACCAAGACAGATGTGGCAGTCGTCGCTCCAGACTATAACATCACAGAGGTCCTCCATAAACTGGTGGATGAACCCTTCTTGCCAGTGGTAGATGATGAAGGGATTTTTCAAGGAATCATCACGCGCAAGTCCATCCTCAAGGCCGTTAATGCTCTCTTGCATGATTTTAATAAGGATTATGAGATTCGATGCAAATGAGAGATAGGATTTCAGACTTTTTAGAGGGAAAGCAGGGTTTGTCTGCCAATTCCAAGCAGTCCTATAAGTATGATCTGGAGCAATTTTTAGATATTGTAGGTGAGCGGATCTCTGAGACCAGTCTCAAGATTTACCAAGCCCAGCTAGCCAATCTAAAAATCAGCGCCCAGAAGCGAAAAC
>CAJPSM010000098.1 GCA_905373305.1 uncultured Streptococcus sp.
TGCACCATATTTCTCTGGTCTTTCAAAATTATAATTTGATTGATTACCTTTCTCCACTGGAAAATATCCGCTTGGTCAATAAAAATGCCAGCAAGGATACTCTTCTTGAACTTGGTTTGGATGAAAGTCAGATCAAGCGGAACGTTCTCCAGTTATCAGGTGGCCAACAGCAACGTGTTGCCATTGCTCGCAGTTTGGTCTCAGAAGCTCCAGTTATTCTAGCTGATGAGCCAACAGGAAATCTGGATCCTAAAACTGCTGGAGATATTATCGAACTGCTCAAATCACTTGCCGAGAAAACAGGTAAATGTGTAATCGTCGTTACGCACAGTAAAGAAGTGGCACAAGCATCAGATATTACACTTGAGTTGAAGGACAAGAAACTGACTGAAACTCGCAATACTACTAAATAATATGAGCTCGTTTTGATAGAATTATTAAATCAAATCTAGAAAGGGAACCTATGTTACACAACGCATTTGCCTATGTTACAAGGAAGTTTTTCAAATCGATTGTTATCTTCCTGATTATTCTCCTCATGGCGAGCTTGAGTTTGGTCGGCTTGTCAATCAAGGGAGCTACTGCCAAGGCTTCTCAGGAGACGTTTAAAAATATCACCAACAGCTTCTCCATGCAAATCAATCGTCGCGTCAATCAAGGAACGCCACGTGGTTCTGGGAATATCAAGGGTGAGGATATCAAAAAAATCACCGAAAACAAGGCCATCGAGTCTTATGTTAAACGTATCAATGTTATCGGAGATTTGACTGGATATGACCTCATCGAAACGCCAGAAACCAAGAAAAATCTCACTGCAGACCGTGCCAAACGGTTTGGAAGCAGTTTGATGCTTACAGGTGTCAATGACTCCTCAAAAGAAGATAAGTTTGTCTCTGGTTCATATAAGCTGGTTGAAGGTGAGCACCTAACCAATGACGATAAGGACAAGATTCTCATGCACAAGGACTTGGCAGCCAAACACGGCTGGAAAGTAGGGGATAAAGTCAAACTAGACTCCAATGTCTATGACGCAGACAATGAGAAAGGTGCTAAGGAAACAGTTGAAGTGACAATCAAGGGACTCTTTGATGGTCACAATAAGTCAGCAGTAACCTACTCACAAGAGCTTTACGAAAACACAGCTATCACAGACATCCATACGGCTGCTAAACTATATGGTTATACAGAAGACACAGCCATTTATGGGGACGCAACCTTCTTTGTAACAGCAGACAAGAACTTGGATGATGTCATGAAAGAATTGAACGGTATCAGTGGTATCAACTGGAAGAGCTACACACTTGTGAAGAGCTCCTCTAACTACCCAGCTCTTGAGCAATCTATCTCTGGTATGTACAAGATGGCCAACCTCCTCTTCTGGGGTAGCTTGAGCTTCTCAGTTCTCCTCCTTGCCCTCTTGCTCAGCCTTTGGATCAACGCCCGTCGCAAGGAAGTGGGAATTCTCCTCTCTATCGGTCTCAAGCAGGCAAGTATCTTGGGTCAATTTATCACTGAATCCATCTTGATTGCCATCCCTGCCCTCGTTTCTGCTTACTTCCTAGCCAACTATACAGCTCGTGCAATCGGAAATACTGTTCTTGCCAATGTCACTTCAGGTGTTGCCAAGCAAGCCAGCAAGGCAGCTCAAGCCTCTAACCTTGGTGGTGGTGCAGAAGTAGATGGCTTTAGTAAGACCTTGTCGAGCCTAGACATTTCCATTCAGACATCAGACTTTATCATTGTCTTTGTTCTTGCCTTGGTTCTAGTGGTTCTCGTTATGGCGCTTGCTTCAAGCAATCTCCTTAGAAAACAACCAAAAGAACTCTTGCTGGATAGCGAATAAAAAACTTGCTACCTATTCTCCCCTAAATGGGGTATAATATAGGTAGCATTTTTATTTATTTCATCTTGATGAGGCCTCTTCCTTTCTGGATGAAACTGAGATGATTTACAAGAAATTTAAAGGAATGTGAAAGATTTTTCTATGAAAATTTTAATAGTAGAAGATGAAGAGATGATCCGAGAGGGGATCAGTGACTATTTGACAGATTGTGGTTATGAAACCATTCAGGCTGCGGACGGCGAGGAAGCCTTGGAACTATTTTCCAGCTATGAAGTTGCTCTAGTATTGCTAGATATCCAGATGCCCAAGCTCAATGGTTTAGAGGTCCTAGCTGAGATTCGTAAGACCAGTCAGGTTCCTGTCTTGATGCTGACTGCCTTTCAGGATGAAGAATACAAGATGAGTGCCTTTGCTTCGCTAGCAGATGGCTATCTGGAAAAACCCTTTTCCCTCTCTCTCTTAAAAGTGAGGGTAGACGCGATTTTCAAGCGCTACTACGATATGGGACGAATCTTCTCCTATAAGGATACCCAGGTGGACTTTGAGAGCTACAGTGCAAGCCTAGCAGGTCAAGAAGTGGCTATCAATGCTAAAGAGTTGGAAATTCTGGACTATCTGGTGAAAAATGAAGGGCGGGCCTTGACCCGGTCTCAGATAATCGATGCTGTCTGGAAGGTGACAGATGAGGTGCCTTTTGACCGTGTCATTGATGTTTATATCAAGGAACTGCGGAAAAAGCTAGACTTGGATTGCATCCTCACTGTGCGCAATGTTGGTTATAAATTGGAGCGAAAATGAAACGAACAGGTTTATTCACAAAGATATTTATCTATACCTTCTCGATTTTTAGTGTTCTGGTTATTTGCCTTCATCTAGCCATCTATTTTCTTTTTCCTTCGACTTATCTGAGCCATCGTCAGGAAAACATTGGTCAGAAAGCGACAGCCATTGCCCAGTCCCTAGAAGGAAAGGATAGGCAAAGTATCGAACAAGTGTTAGACTTGTATTCCCAGACTAGTGATATCAAGGGAGCCGTCAAGGGAGAGATGACCGAGGACAAGTTAGAAGTCAAGGACAACCTTCCTCTGGACACAGACCGCCAGACCACCTCTCTCTTTATCGAGGAGCGCGAGGTGAAAACGCAAGATGGTAGCACCATGACTCTGCAATTTCTAGCTTCGATGGACTTGCAAAAGGAAGCAGAGCAAATCAGCCTCCAATTTCTTCCCTATACCTTGCTGGCATCGTTTCTGATTTCCCTCTTGATAGCCTACATCTACGCTCGGACTATTGTTGCCCCGATTTTGGAAATCAAGCGGGTGACCCGTCGGATGATGGAACTAGATGCTCAAGTACGATTAAGTGTGGATTCTAAGGATGAGATTGGTGACCTCAAGGAACAAATCAATAGCCTCTACCAGCACCTTTTGACAGTCATTGCGGACTTGCATGAGAAGAATGAAGCCATTCTCCAGCTTGAGAAGATGAAGGTTGAGTTCTTACGAGGGGCCTCTCATGAATTGAAAACACCTCTGGCTAGTCTCAAAATCCTAATCGAAAATATGAAGGAAAATATTGGTCGTTACAAGGATAGAGACCACTATCTGGGAGTAGCCTTGGGGATTGTGGACGACCTCAGTCACCACGTTCTCCAGATACTTTCTCTCTCTTCTGTTCAGGAATTACGAGAGGAGAAGGAGAACATTGACCTACTCCAGATGACGCAAACTCTGGTTAAGGATTATGCTTTGTTAGCTAAGGAAAGAAAAGTTCAGATAGACATTAGCCTGACCCATCAGCAGGCTTACATAAATCCATCTGTGATGAAGTTAATCCTATCCAATCTCATCAGTAATGCCATCAAGCACTCGATCCCAAGTGGCATGGTTCGAATCGGAGAGAGAGAAGGGGAACTCTTTATCGAGAATAGCTGTAGTCCTGAAGAGCAAGAAAAACTGGCCCAGTCTTTTTCTGGCAATGCTAGTCGCAAGGCCAAGGGTTCAGGAATGGGGCTCTTTGTGGTCAAAAGTTTATTAGAACATGAGAAATTACCCTATCATTTTGAGATACAAGATGATTGTTTGACCTTCTTCATGTCTTATCCTAAAGTCGCCCAAGACTAGGAGAAAGAAAGGGTTTACATTGATTGGGTTGGAAGAAATTCAATCTAAAGTATGGGAAAAACTAGCTTTTTTTGTCAAAAAGTGATAAAATGAACAATGTAAATGGGATGTCCCAAAAAATATATAGGAGGCCTGACAAATGGCAATCGTTTCAGCAGAAAAATTTGTCCAAGCAGCTCGTGACAACGGTTATGCAGTTGGTGGATTTAACACAAACAACCTTGAGTGGACTCAAGCTATCTTGCGTGCAGCAGAAGCTAAAAAAGCTCCAGTTTTGATCCAAACTTCAATGGGTGCTGCTAAATACATGGGTGGTTACAAAGTTGCTCGCAACTTGATCGCCAACCTTGTTGAGTCAATGGGTATTACTGTACCAGTAGCTATCCACCTTGACCACGGTCACTACGAAGATGCACTTGAGTGTATCCAAGTTGGTTATACTTCAGTTATGTTTGACGGTTCACACCTTCCAGTTGAAGAAAACCTTGAAAAAGCTCGTAAAGTTGTAGAATTTGCTCATGCAAACGGCGTGTCAGTAGAAGCTGAAGTTGGTACTATCGGTGGTGAAGAAGACGGAATCATTGGTGATGGTGAATTGGCTCCAATTGAAGATGCTAAAGCAATGGTTGCAACTGGTATCGACTTCTTGGCAGCTGGTATCGGTAACATCCACGGTCC
>CAJPSM010000099.1 GCA_905373305.1 uncultured Streptococcus sp.
TTCACAGACTCCTTGCTCATCATGTAGTTGACGGTAAAGTATTTTCCGACATCACGGAGGAAGTCAATGAAGCTGATGCTGCCAAACCAGTCGTAGTTGTTGACCATGACAGCTTTATTTTCACCGTTTTCAAAGTCAAGAAAGCGAGAAAGTTGTCCTTGGATAGACTTGACCCAGCCATCCACTGTGTCTTTTGTTTGGAGACTACGCTCAGCATCTTTGAAGGACGGATCTCCGATGAGACCTGTAGCACCGCCAACGAGCGCATAAGGTTTGTGACCTGCTAACTGCAAGCGACGACTGGTTAAGATTGCGACAAGGTGGCCTAGGTGAAGGCTGTCAGCAGTTGGATCATAGCCGGTATAATAAGAAACTTGACCTTCTTCTAGGGCTTTGCGCAAAGCTTCTTCATCAGTCGTTTGAAAAATCAAACCACGCTCTTTTAGCTCATCAAAAATGTGCATGTGTCTTTTCTCCTTTATAAAATATTGTTTCTACCTATTGTATCACAAACTTGATTAATAGCCTAGTAGAATAGGGAAGAAAGTGGCTATTTTATTGAAAGTTTCCCTTTTATGGTATAATAGAGAAAGCGAGGACATTCATGAAAGAAAGAATTGATGAATTAAAAACAAAAATGCTGCATTTTTTCCAGCAACTAACTGCCAAATGGAAGAAAAAACAAGCAAGTAAAAAGACTGATAAGAAATTAGCTTCTTCTGACAACGTTAGAAAGGTAGGGTCTATTTTTGCTAAGATTTTAAGTGCTTTTAAAGTGACCTTCAACACTCTCTTTATTCTGGCCTTTATCGGTGGCCTTTTTGGAGCTGGTGTGGCTATGGGTTATGGAGTCGCTCTATTTGACAAGGCCCAGGTTCCGCAAACAGAAGAACTGGTCAAACAAGTGAAGGATATTGCCTCTATCTCAGAAATTACCTATGTTGACGGAAGTACCATCGCTTCGATTGAAGGAGATCTATTGCGCACGTCAGTCGCTTCGGAGGCTATCTCAGATAATCTCAAGAAGGCTATCATTGCGACAGAGGACGAGCATTTCAATGAGCACAAGGGAGTTGTGCCTAAGGCCGTTATTCGTGCGACCTTGGGAACCTTTGTCGGTCTAGGCTCGTCTAGTGGTGGTTCGACCTTGACCCAGCAGGTCATCAAGCAACAAGTAGTGGGGGATGCTCCGACCTTGGCTCGTAAGGCGACAGAAATCATAGATGCTCTTGCCTTGGAGCGCGTCATGAGCAAGGACGAAATTCTGACAACCTATCTGAATATTGCTCCTTTTGGTCGCAATCATAAAGGTCAAAATATTGCAGGTGCCCAGCAGGCTGCAGAAGGGATCTTTGGGGTTAAGGCTTCGGATCTAACGGTCCCTCAAGCAGCCTTTATCGCAGGATTGCCACAGAGCCCAATTAGTTACTCCCCTTATGAATCTGATGGTAGTATGAAGAGTGATGAGGATATGGCTTTGGGAATCAAGCGTGCCAAGGATGTCCTCTACAATATGTACCGGACAGGTGCTCTGAGCCAGGAAGATTACGACAAGTACAAGGATTATGACTTCAAGCAAGACTTTCTACCATCAGGTAGTGTCAACGGAAGCTCACGCGACTATCTTTACTTTGCAACCTTGGCAGAAGCTACCGATCGGATGTATGATTATCTAGTTGAGAGAGATCATGTCTCTGCTCAAGAGTTAAAGAATGAGTCTATCCAGAAAGCTTATCATGACCTAGCAACCAAGGAAATTGAAAACGGTGGTTATAAAATTACCACTACCATTAATAAAAACGTGCATGCCGCAATGCAAAATGCGGTTGCGACCTATGGCTATCTGCTAAATGATTCAACAGGCCAGCCTGAGGTAGGAAATGTCCTTATGGACAACCAAACGGGAGCTATTCTTGGCTTTGTTGGTGGTCGTAATTATCAAGAAAATCAGAATAATCACGCTATTGACACCAAGCGTTCTCCAGCTTCAACCACTAAGCCTATACTGGCCTATGGTATCGCGATTGACCAAGGTTTGATGGGAAGTGCAAGTATCTTATCAAACTATCCGACAAACTTTTCAAACGGGAATCCCATCATGTATGTCAATAGTCCTGGTACGGGTATGATGACCTTGGGAGAAGCCCTCAACTATTCATGGAATATCCCAGCCTACTGGACTTATCGCACACTTCGGGAGAAGGGTGTCGACGTCAAGGGCTATATGGAAAAAATGGGTTATGAAATCCCAGAATATGGCATTGAAAGTTTACCGATGGGTGGAGGAATTGAGGTTACAGTCGCCCAGCATACCAACGGTTATCAGACCTTGGCTAATAATGGGGTCTACCACAAGAAGCATATGATTTCCAAGATCGAATCGACGACGGGGCAAGTGATTTATGAACATAAAAGTCAACCTGTCCAAGTCTATTCAAAAGCAACAGCGACCATCATGCAGAGTCTGCTCCGTGACGTCATTTCATCTCGGATTACTTCGAGCTTCCAGACGGACTTGGCTTCTATCAATCCAAGCCTAGCTCGCGCCGACTGGATCGGAAAAACTGGTACGACCAATGAAGATGAAAATATGTGGCTCATGCTTTCTACGCCGCGCTTGACCCTAGGGGGCTGGTTAGGCCACGATGACAACCGACCGCTAGCTAAGGGTGCAGGTCATTACCGCAATGCTAACTATATGGCTCATTTGGTCAATGCTATCCAGCAAGCCGAACCTGGCATTTGGGGGAATGAGCGTTTTAGCCTAGACCCAAGTGTGACCAAATCTCAAGTCCTCAAATCGACAGGGGAGAAAGCAGGCAAGGTTACAATCAATGGCAAAGAAGTCACCGTTTCAGGTTCTACAGTAACGAGCTATTGGGCTACTAAAGAAGGGGCGCCAGTAACCACTTACCGCTTTGCCATCGGAGGGAGCGATGCCGATTATCAAAATGCTTGGAAGAGCATTCTAGGAAGTTTACCGAGTCTTCCTAGCCCAACTCTTCCAGGTTTAAGTAGCAGTTCGGGAACAAGCTCATCAACTCGCTCAAATCAATCAAATCGATAGAATAAAAAAGTAGCAAGTTTCATTTAATATTATGTTTCGTGCTACTTTTTTCTTTTCTCATTTCGTGTTACAATAGGAGAATGAATAAGTATCAAAAGAAGATTTTTAAGGGAACTCTATATTCACTGTTGTCAGGTCTGATTTGGGGAATTTGTGGTATTTTGGGAGAATATTTTTTCACCCATTATCAGGTGTCGTCTGGCTGGATCACTTCCATGCGCTTGCTTTTGGCAGGTAGCTTGGTCTTGTTTTTATCTGCCTTTCAGTTGCGCTTTCAATTATTGGATATTTGGCGAAATAAGAAAAACTATCTGCCTTTTTTAGCCTACGCTATTCTGGGGATTTTTTCTGTGCAGTTTTTCTTCTATCTCTGTGTTGAATATTCGAATGCGACGACAGCAACGATTTTGCAATTTATCAGTCCAGTTTTTATCTTGTTTTATAATCGTATCGTTTATCAAAAGAAGGCTTCTATCACAGCCATTCTCTGTGTTTTGATTGCCATGCTAGGTGTTTTTTTGATGGCTACAAAAGGGGATTTATCCAAGCTATCAATGACACCTCTGGCCTTGGTGACAGGGCTACTCAGTGCTGTAGGGGTCATGTTCAACGTTATCCTACCTCAGCGTTTTGCACGTGACTATGGTTTTGTGCCAACCGTTGGTTGGGGGATGTTGCTAGCAGGTGTTTTTAGCAATTTTCTTTATCCTGTTCATCAGATTACCTTTCAACTTGATGTGACGAGCCTTTTGATTTGTTTTACTATTGCTGTGTTTGGAACGGCTTTTGCCTTTTTCCTTTCGATGAAGGCTGTGCTGCTCGTCTCACCGTTAGTTGTGTCAGTTGTGAGTGCCAGCGAACCTTTATCTTCCGCACTGTTAAGTGTGCTATTTCTAGGTATGGTTTTGGATGGTTTTCTAGCTTTGGCTATGATTTTGATTATCGTTCCAATGGTTTTCTTATCAATTGAGGAAACGAAAGAAAGGTAAAATGTTCTGTTCGGGTGCTTAAGGCTTCAAATTTGAAGCCTTTTTTGGTAGAATAGGTATCATTATAATGAACCAGGAGGCGCCTATGACTGCTACAAAAATGAATGCTCAAGAAATTATCCAATTTATCGCTAATGCTGAAAAGAAAACCAGTGTCAAAGTAACCTTTGAAGGAGAACTCGCAACTGCTGTGCCTAGCTCTGTTGTCAAACTAGGCAATGTTTTATTTGGAGACTGGAAGGACGTCGCTCCGCTTCTTGATGGTTTGGTAGAAAATCAAGACTATGTTGTTGAGCAAGATGCTCGTAATTCTGCAGTTCCTTTGCTAGATAAACGTGATATCAACGCTCGTATCGAGCCAGGTGCTATTATCCGTGATCAAGTTGAAATCGGGGACAATGCTGTTATCATGATGGGAGCTGTTATCAATATCGGAGCAGAAATCGGTGCTGGAACTATGATTGATATGGGCGCTATCCTTGGTGGTCGTGCCATCGTTGGGAAGAACAGCCACGTTGGTGCAGGGGCAGTTTTGGCAGGTGTGATTGAGCCAGCTAGTGCCGATCCAGTCCGTG
>CAJPSM010000100.1 GCA_905373305.1 uncultured Streptococcus sp.
AACTCACGGTAACGGTTAACGTCGTTTTTACGCAAGTATGCAAGCAAGTTACGACGGCGACCGATTTTCTTCATCAATCCACGGTAAGTAGCGTGGTCTTTTTTGTGTTGTTTGATGTGTTCGTTAAGGTGGTTGATTTCCCAAGTAAGGACAGCAACTTGAACTTCTACTGAACCTGTATCACCTTCGTGACGTGCATATTGTGCGATGATTTCATTTTTTTTCTCTTTTGAGATTGCCATGATATTTCTCCTTTTTATTTGGCTTCATCCGAGTGACAGGTTGGCATGCCTGTAACCAAGAAGAAGTTATTTGTCTTTATGACAGTTCTTATTCTACCAAGAAGCAGAGACTTTGTCAACTGATTTACTGTTTAAAACCGTGAATTACTCTACTGATTTCAGAGCTTCGAGCATATCCACTTTTCTCAAGTGGTGATTGACAAATAGGCCTAATAAGGCTAAGATTACAGTCACTGCGACGATTGGAAGAGCATAGACTTCCCAGCTAACTTGTGGATAAAAAAGTATGGTGGCAGGTGAAATCATTTGAATCAAAAATTGATGTAAATAGTAGCCAGCTACCAAGCCGAGAACAATCCCCACAAGGGACAGCACCATGGTCTCGCGGTAGATATAAAGGGTCACTTCTTTATTGTGGAAACCGAGAACCTTGATGGTAGAAAGTTCACGGATACGTTCTGCCACATTGATATTAGTGAGATTGTAAAGAATGACAATGGCTAGCAAGACGGAAACAAGGACAAGGATTGCCATGGTTTTATTGAGAGAATTGGCTACAGATTCAAAGAGATGGATGGCCGTCGCATTTTGGACGACCCCAGAAACAGCTGGTTTTTCCATAAAGATAGCAGCTTCTTTCTCCGTATTGGATGGTGTTGGCTCTTTTAATTTTACTAGGTAGGTATTGTCTTTCGGACTGGTACCGTACACTTGTTCGTAAGTCGCTCGGTTGAGATAAACAAAGTGTCCAACATAGTTTTCAGAAATCGCCACGACCTTGATTTCTTTCCCATCAAGCTCTAGCTTGTCTCCAACCCTAACACCTGCTAGTTGAGCTAGTTTTTGACTCACGACAGCTCCATCAGTGATCTCCACCTCTTGCCCATTTTCCTGTAATGCGATAAAGGGCTTGAAGTCTTCTCTGCTTGTGGCCATTATGGTGATAGTCTGAAGCCCTGCTTTTCCTTTGAAATCTTTTTCAATGGATTTAGAGTAAATCTTTTGGTAAGCATGGATAGATTCAGCCTGCAAGGCACTTTCTAGATCTGCTTTTTCTTGCTCACTCGCACTGCTCTTTTCTGCCACTATCATCTGATATTGCTGGATTTGTTCAAATTGACGCTCCACAACTCCTCCCACAGAAGACTGAATGCCAAGACCTGCAAATAGGAGAGCAACCGAACCTGCAACTCCAAAAATGGTCATCAACATTCGTTGCTTATAACGGAAAATATTTCGCGCCGTAACCTTATGAGTGAAGCTCAAACGACTCCAAATAAAGCTCAACCGTTCCAGCAAAATCTTTGATCCTTTAACGGGAGGTTTGGGAAGTAAGAGTTGGGCCGCTTCATCGTGCAATTCTCTCCGCGCCACCAGATAAGCTGGCAAAACGCTGGATACCCAACTCAAGGCTAGGGCAAGGAGGCTATAAGACCAGTAAAAATACTCTTGGCTTTTCCCAACGACCATTCCAGCTGTTATAACATACGAAATCACTCCTGCAAGGAGATAATGTCCTAGAAGCGTTCCTATAACAGTTCCCACAGTTCCTGCAAGAAAACCATAGAGAACAAACTTGGCAACAATATCTCGGTTACGGTAACCTAGGGCCTTGAAAATACCAGCATTGGTACGCTCTTCATCTACAAAGCGAGTCATAGTTGTGAAGGTCACCATTGCAGCGACCATATAAAGTACCACGGGGAAGATATTCCCGACAGAACGGATACTTGCTGAAGCGTTACTGTACATGAGATAGCCTTGACCACCTGGCATGGTTTGGCGGTTGTAAACATGGTAAGTCGGCTCTGCCAGTTCATCAAGCTCTTTCTGACGTTGTTCAAGCTTCTCTTTTTCCTTGGTTAGATCACTCTCTGTCTGAGCCATTTTTTCTTTTTTAGTCGCCAATTCTTCCTTAGCTTTTGTCAATTGCTCCTTGGCTTGACTCTTTTGCGGTTCTGGTAAAGCGGTCACTTGTTCTTCTTGAGTTTTCAATCGACTTTCAGCCTGCTCTAACTGACTCTTGCCTTTTTGAAGGTTCCTTTCGGCTGTTTGGAGCTGTTCTTTTCCATCTTCCAAGCTCTTTTGCCCATTTGTTTTGATGCTTGCTAATCGTTTTTGACCATTATCAGCCAACAAGTCTTGCAAGTCTTCCTGATGTTGAGCTCGTTTGGTCCTATAATCTGATGAAAAAGCATCCAGATTTTTTAAATCATCATAGCGCACACGCGCAATACTATAAACATCTGAATCAAACTGGCTGGGCAATATCACTCCATAGCCAGCCAAGCTTCCATTTCCACTGCTAGCACTCCCTAAGTCTTTTTGAGAAAGCATCTCACCCGACTGAACAAATCCAGTAATTGTAAAAGTTTGGGATTTTAGGACGGACTTCCCTTCTTCTTTCTTAGTAAAGGTAATGGTCTGCCCAATCTGATAGCGGTCTTTCCAGAAGTCGGCTAGGGCAATTTCCTCATCAGCCTCTGGCAGTCGCCCTTCTGTCACTTGGAAGGTTGAAATCCCCTCTGGCTTGGAATAAAGTCGAATTGCTTCTTCACTTTTTTCAACGGTTAGGTCTGCCATATAGCCAAACTCAACACTTGCTCCTTGAAGGGTCTTTAGTTCGTCCTGATCTTCTTTGTCCAAGCCATAATCAGCTATCACTGCCAGATCCAAAGTATTGGCTTTACGGAGATAATCCTCAGCCGTGCGTTCCAAATTTGGGCTAGTCACCTTGAGTCCTACTAGGGCTAAAGAACCCAGCATCATCAAGGTCAGGATAGAAACAAAGCGTCCCTTGGAGGCAATCACCGACTGGAGCAAGTCTTTTCGGTATGTTTTTTTCATGCTAATACTCCAATGTATCAATATCCTGCGGATGCTCATTGATTGTTACGCTCTTAACCGTGGCATCACGCATGTGAATCACCCGATCTGCGATAGGAGCTAGCGCGCTATTGTGGGTCACGATAATCACTGTTGCCCCCTTTTGACGAGACATGTCTTGGAGAATCTTCAAAACTTGCTTGCCCGTCTGATAATCCAAGGCACCTGTCGGCTCATCACAAAGAAGGATTTTAGGATTCTTGGCTACTGCGCGTGCGATGGAAACTCGTTGTTGTTCCCCTCCAGAAAGCTGGGCTGGAAAATTATTGAGCCGATGTTCTAGTCCCACATCTTTGAGCACTTGCTCTGGATCCAAGGCATCCGCTACAATTTCTGAGGCCAACTCTACGTTTTCCTTGGCTGTCAGATTAGAGACTAGATTGTAAAACTGAAAAACAAAGCCCACATCATCTCGACGATAGTTTGTTCGTTGATGCGAAGTGTAGTCGGCAATATTGGTACCATCTATCCAAATCTCCCCCTCATCATTGGTATCCATACCTCCTAGCAGATTGAGAACCGTTGACTTGCCTGCACCAGATGCACCTAGAATGATAACCAACTCTCCCTTTTCAATTTCAAAATTCACATCACGATTAGCCACAATCTCCGTATCACCGACCTGATAACGCTTGTAGCTGTGTTTCATTTCAATGTAAGCCATCGTATTTCTCTCTTTCTTACAATCAAGTCACTCTTTATTATCATTATAACGCTTTTTTAACTAGTTGAAAACTAGAAGCAAACACAAAAAAGCCTAGGAATTCCTAGGCTTTCTGTTTATAGATTATTTTCCAAGGTAGTATTCAGAAACCACGTTCAATTTTTCGTCAAATTCGAATACCAATGGTGGGAAGTTAGGGATTTCCACGTCCATGATTTCGTCATCTGACAAGTGTTTGATGTGTTTTACAAGGGCACGGATTGAGTTACCGTGAGCTCCTACGAATACGTTTTTACCATCTTTAAGTGCTGGAGCGATTTTGTCTTCCCAGAATGGAAGGGCACGTTCCAAAGTCACTTTCAAGTTTTCAGCATCTGGAATGACTGAGTCGTCAAGTGAAGCGTAACGACGGTCAGTGTGTGCTGAGTATTCGTCATCACGAGGCATTGCAGGTGGCAATACATCGTATGAACGACGCCAGATGTGAACTTGCTCATCACCAAATTGTTCAGCAGCTTCAGCCTTGTTTTTACCAGTCAAACCACCGTAGTGACGTTCGTTCAAGCGCCATGATTTTTCAACTGGAACCCACAATTGGTCAGCAGCTTCAAGAGCCAAGTTTGTTGTTTTGATCGCACGTTTCAATACTGAAGTGTAAGCTTGGTCAAATTCGATACCAGCTTCTTTGATCAATTTACCAGCGTCAATCGCTTGTTGTGTACCTTTTTCAGACAAATCAACATCAGCCCAACCAGTGAAAAGGTTAGCTTTGTTCCATTCAGACTCACCGTGGCGAGCAAAAACCAATTTTACCATTAGATGGAT
>CAJPSM010000101.1 GCA_905373305.1 uncultured Streptococcus sp.
AACTACAAGAATGGCAGTATATTTTTACGGCTGTATCACCATGGATGGCTACTTGGCAGACAGCCAGCACAGGATAGACTGGCTGCATCAGCTTGGTTCTGTAGAGGATACAGGCTATGATGACTTTTACAGGCAAATGGATATCACCATCATGGGCAAGCGGACCTTTGAGGAAATCCAAGATTTGCAAGATGTAGAAAGTTTTTATCAAGCTACGGAAAACTATGTCTTTACGCATGATAGGCACCTGCCTGTCAGCAATTACCAGCCAGTAGCTGGGGATGTGGTGGACTTTGTTCACCAGATTGACAAAGGCAAAAATGTCTTTGTGATTGGTGGTAATTCCTTGGTAGGACCGCTCTTGGATGCGGATCTTTTCGACCACCTCATTATTCAGATAGCGCCCCTTATCCTAGGAAAGGGGGTTCCCCTCTTTACCCAAGAGGAAGGGCAGCGCTTTTACCAACTGGATAGCCTCAGACAATTTGGCCCTTTTGCAGAGCTGGTTTTCAGCCGAAAAAGTCAGAAATAGAGAAGGGAGTGGACCGCATGATTAAAATTTACGACACCATGACCCGCAGCCTACGTGAATTTGTGCCCATTGAAGAGGGCAAGGTTCGCATGTATGTCTGCGGTCCGACGGTTTATAACTATATCCATGTCGGCAATGCCCGTTCGACGGTAGCTTTTGATACCATTCGTCGCTACTTTGAATATCGTGGCTACGAAGTTTCCTATATTTCCAATTTTACGGATGTGGATGATAAGATTATCAATCGCGCCAAGGAAGAAGGCATCACACCTCAGGAGGTCGCGGACAAGTACATCGCGGCCTTTCGTGAGGATGTGACGGCCTTGGGCGTCAAACCTGCGACTCGCCATCCACGAGTAGTCGAGTTTATAGCTGACATTCTCCGCTTTGTGGAAGACTTGATTGAAAAAGGCTTTGCCTACGAGAGTCAAGGGGATGTTTACTTCCGTGTGGAAAAATCTCATAACTATGCCAAGTTAGCCAATAAAACCTTGGAAGATTTGGAGCTGGGTGCTTCAGGCCGTACCGATGAAGAAACGGCTCGTAAGGAAAATCCTGTGGACTTTGCCCTTTGGAAGACTGCCAAACCAGGCGAGATTTCTTGGGATAGTCCTTGGGGACCTGGTCGTCCAGGCTGGCATATTGAGTGTTCAGTCATGTCGACAGAGATTTTAGGTGATACTATTGATATCCACGGTGGTGGAGCCGATCTGGAGTTTCCGCATCATACCAATGAAATTGCCCAGTCAGAAGCTAAAACAGGTAAGACTTTTGCCAACTACTGGATGCACAACGGCTTTGTCAATATCGACAATGTCAAGATGTCCAAGTCTTTAGGGAACTTTATCACTGTTCATGATGCCCTCAAAACCATCGATGGTCAAGTCCTTCGTTTCTTCTTTGCAACTCAACACTACCGCAAGCCCATCAACTTTACAGAAAAAGCAGTGCGGGATGCCGAGACTAACCTTAAGTATCTGAAGAATACTTACGAGCAACCATTTACTGGGGCTGTCGATTCTCAAGAATTACAAGCATTTAAAGATAAGTTTGTAGCGGCTATGGATGAGGACTTTAACTCTGCCAACGGCATCACAGTTGTCTTTGAAATGGCCAAATGGATCAACTCAGGCAACTATGATGCAGCTGTCAAGGAAGCTCTTGCGGCTATGTTAGAAGTCTTTGGTATTGTCTTTGTCGAGGAAGATTTGGATACAGAAATCGAAGCCTTGATTCAAAAACGTCAAGAAGCGCGTGCCAATCGGGACTTTGCGACAGCTGACCAAATCCGTGACCAACTGGCTGCTCAAGGGATTAAGTTGCATGATACCAAGGATGGAGTGAGGTGGACACGTGATTGATGTCAATCTCATTAATGGGATTGCGCTAGCTTTTGAAGGGGATGCGGTTTATTCCATGTATATTCGTCGTCACCTCATCCTTAAAGGCATGACCAAGCCCAATAAACTTCACCAAGAGGCGACCAAGTATGTCTCAGCAAAGGCCCAGGCTCGCCTGATTGCTCTCATGTTGGAGGAGCAAGTCTTAACGGAAAAAGAAGAAGAAATCTATAAACGAGGTCGCAATACCAATAGCCACACAAAGGCTAAAAATGCTGATGTGGTGACTTACCGTATGTCTACTGGCTTTGAAGCGGTGATGGGCTATCTCCATCTGACTGAAAATGTGGAGCGGCTAGAGACCATAATTTCTTGGTGCATCCAAAAAGTGGAGGGCTAGGATATGATTGCAAAAGAACTACAAGACTGGTTTCCTGAAGCTCAAATTTCAGATCAGCCGATAGAGAAATTAGGATATCTTACTCTTCCTCTGTCTTCACAGCAGTGGATTGTACTGGAAGAGACCAATCTCACTGAACGTGAAAAGCAGTTAATTGCTCTTTTAACCCAGCAGGAGCAGGCTCGTTCGCTCAATCCATGGTATTCCTATCTGATTGAGGGAAAGGGGCAGGCACCTCAAACTTTTAAAAAGATACAACTGGTGTATTGCCATCTGTCCTATTTTCAGCAGGAAAATCTAGCCTCTTGGCTGGAGATGATGCAGACCCTCTTTCCGAACTGCCAGACAGTGTTGCAGGTCGGAGTTCAGGACTATGTTTTTGTTCTCCAGCAAGATAAATACAGCGCTGTTCGCTCAATCTTATCCGATACGATTGAGGCAGTGGAGTATGACTTTGGTTTTCGTCTATCTATCATGTTAGGTCAGGTCTGGTCACAGACTGGATATCAGCCCCTGTCAGATTTAATCCAAGCAGAGCGGAACTTGTTTAAGACTTGGTGGCGTCAAGGGCATCAAGGTGTTCATACTTTTTCACAACTCTATCTCTGGAGTCTTGGGGAAGGGCTGGTTGACCATAGAATTATCAAAGAATACCTACACCAGATGATTTTAGAACAAGACCAGATACAGGAAATCATTCTTTCTCTCTGGGAAAACAGTGCTGTCTTAACGAAAACAGCCCAGCAACTCTACCTACATCGCAATTCTCTCCAATACAAGATTGATAAATGGGAAGAATTGACTGGACTGCAGTTAAAAGAATTGACAGATTTGACCTTATGTTATCAGTTGATTTTACCAGATATTCTCTAAAGTTTTGTGCAAGTTGCACAGAACTTTTTTATTTTTTTGGTCACCTTGCCATAGAAATGTAAAGCGTTTTCATTTATAATAAAACTATCAAAAAATAAAAGGAGTTCACCTTCCATGGTAGAATTAAATCTTAAAAACATCTACAAAAAATATCCAAACAGCGAACACTACTCAGTTGAAGACTTCAACTTGGACATCAAAGATAAAGAATTTATCGTTTTCGTAGGTCCTTCAGGATGTGGTAAATCAACAACTCTTCGTATGATTGCTGGTCTTGAAGACATTACAGAAGGTACTGCATCTATCGATGGCGTGGTTGTCAACGACGTAGCTCCAAAAGACCGTGACATCGCCATGGTATTCCAAAACTACGCTCTTTACCCACACATGACTGTTTATGACAACATGGCTTTCGGTTTGAAATTGCGTAAATACAGCAAAGAAGACATCGACAAACGTGTTCAAGAAGCAGCTGCAATCCTTGGTTTGAAAGAGTTCTTGGATCGTAAACCTGCTGACCTTTCTGGTGGTCAACGTCAACGTGTTGCCATGGGGCGTGCTATCGTCCGTGATGCAAAAGTGTTCTTGATGGACGAACCTTTGTCAAACTTGGATGCCAAACTTCGTGTATCAATGCGTGCTGAAATTGCGAAGATTCACCGTCGTATCGGTGCTACAACTATCTACGTAACGCACGACCAAACAGAAGCGATGACACTTGCAGACCGTATCGTTATCATGTCAGCAACTAAGAACCCTGCTGGTACAGGTACTATCGGACGTGTAGAACAAATCGGTACTCCTCAAGAAGTTTACAAAAACCCAGTTAACAAGTTCGTTGCAGGATTCATCGGAAGTCCAGCTATGAACTTCATCAACGTGAAATTGGTTGGTGGTGAAATTGTTTCTGACGGTTTCCGTTTGAAAGTTCCAGAAGGAGCATTGAAAGTTCTTCGTGAAAAAGGCTACGAAGGTAAAGAATTGATCTTCGGTATTCGTCCAGAAGATGTGAATGCAGAACCTGCTTTCCTTGAAACTTTCCCAGAATCAGTTGTAAAAGCTACAATCTCAGTATCAGAATTGCTTGGTTCAGAATCTCACCTTTACTGCCAAGTTGGTAAAGATGAGTTTGTTGCTAAAGTGGATGCTCGTGACTACTTGCAAACAGGTGCAACAGTTGAACTTGGATTTGATTTGAACAAAGCACACTTCTTCGACGTAGAAACTGAAAAAACAGTTTATTAAGATAAATAAAATAACAAAGCACTGCAGAGTCTCTCTTGCAGTGTTTTTTCTTTTAAATGCATAGGCTAGGCATGAAAACAGGCTTTTCTAGTTTTAATATTCTTAAAAAAGTGATAAAATGGTAGGAAGAATTGGAGAG
>CAJPSM010000102.1 GCA_905373305.1 uncultured Streptococcus sp.
ACAGAACTAAATCCTTCGCTTAAATTATTTGTCTAACTTTTTGGGGTCAGTATATCTTCTCAAGCGAGGGGGATGGTTCCTTTTTAATAAAAAAGCCCGCACTTTTTAAGAAAAATATGATAAAATAGACTCTGTACGTACTTGATACAAAGATGAGGGTATTAAAGTTTTAAGAATTTTTCAAATTTGGTTGGAGCGACACAAGCGAGTCAAATCGATGTTATTTGACGAGAGAGTTAGTAAAGCATTTAGCTAATCGCCTGATAGCAATTAGAGTGAAAGGCTTAGATGCTTTAGCATTAAATCTTTCTAATGATTTGTATCCTGTGTAATTGAACACGCCTACAACTCTGTGGAAAAAGATAAATCTACCTAGGAGCGGTCGCTCCGTTGTTCGATTTCCTATTTTCCTTTGAGTTGCTTAACGGCTTGGTATCTTGATGAATTGAATTTTGGCCTCATTTCTTAGGAAAAAAGATAAGCTTCCTAGCACTCATCGAGTGCGGCGTCACCTTCCTATTTTTCTACAGAAATGTTCGGCGAGTCGAACCGTCCAAAATATCTTGATTAATTGAACACGCCTACAACTCTGTGGAAAAAGATAAATCTACCTAGGAGCAGTCGCTCCGTCGTTCGATTTCCTATTTTCCTTTGAGTTGCTTAACGGCTTAGTATCTTGATCTTTGTAGGCAAGGCGTATAATTTTATCAATCCGAAGGGGATTAACATGACAAAACATGTGTTTCAAACGACTTTTGCGGGTCGTGAGTTAATCGTAGAGACTGGTCAGGTTGCTAAGCAAGCAAATGGCTCTGTTGTCGTGCGTTACGGTGAGTCAACTGTCTTGACTGCTGCCGTTATGTCTAAGAAAATGGCAACTGGGGATTTCTTCCCACTCCAAGTCAACTACGAAGAAAAAATGTACGCAGCTGGGAAGTTTCCTGGTGGCTTTATGAAACGTGAAGGACGTCCTTCAACAGATGCGACCTTGACAGCACGTTTGATTGACCGTCCAATCCGTCCCATGTTTGCGGAAGGTTTCCGTAATGAAGTGCAAGTGATCAACACGGTTCTTTCTTACGATGAAAATGCATCTGCACCTATGGCCGCTATGTTTGGTTCATCCTTGGCACTTTCTATTTCAGATATTCCATTTGACGGACCAATCGCTGGGGTACAAGTGGGATATGTAGACGGTGAAATTATCATCAACCCTAGTCAAGAACAAGCAGAGCGCTCGCTTCTCGAATTGACAGTAGCTGGTACCAAGCACGCCATCAACATGGTTGAGTCTGGTGCCAAAGAATTGTCAGAAGAAATCATGTTGGAAGCTCTTCTTAAAGGGCACGAAGCAGTTAAAGAATTGATTGCCTTCCAAGAAGAAATCGTGGCATCAGTTGGTAAGGAAAAAGCAGAAGTGGAATTGCTTCACGTAGATGCTGAATTACAGGCTGAAATCATCGCAGCCCACAACAGTGACCTCCAAAAAGCGGTTCAAGTAGAAGAAAAATTGGCTCGTGAAGCTGCAACTCAAGCAGTCAAAGACCAAGTAACTGCAGTTTACCAAGAAAAATATGCGGATCACGAAGAATTTGACCGTATCATGCGCGATGTGGCTGAAATCTTGGAACAAATGGAACACGCTGAAGTACGCCGTTTGATTACAGAAGACAAGGTGCGTCCTGATGGTCGTAAGGTCGATGAAATTCGTCCTTTGGATGCGCAGGTTGACTATCTTCCTCGTGTACACGGTTCCGGTCTCTTCACTCGTGGACAAACGCAAGCTCTTTCAGTCTTGACCTTGGCTCCAATGGGGGAAACTCAAATCATCGATGGTTTGGATCCAGAGTACAAGAAACGCTTTATGCACCACTATAACTTCCCTCAATACTCTGTAGGGGAAACTGGCCGTTATGGTGCGCCAGGTCGTCGTGAAATCGGTCACGGTGCTCTCGGTGAGCGTGCCCTTGCTCAAGTCTTGCCAAGTCTGGAAGAATTTCCATACGCTATCCGTCTGGTAGCAGAAGTATTAGAATCAAACGGTTCTTCATCTCAAGCCTCTATCTGTGCGGGAACTCTTGCCCTTATGGCTGGTGGTGTGCCAATCAAGGCGCCAGTAGCTGGTATTGCCATGGGTCTCATCTCAGATGGAAACAACTATACAGTCTTGACAGATATCCAAGGTTTGGAAGATCACTTTGGAGATATGGACTTTAAGGTTGCAGGTACTCGTGACGGAATTACTGCCCTTCAAATGGATATCAAGATCCAAGGGATTACCGCAGAAATCTTGACAGAGGCTCTTGCCCAAGCCAAGAAAGCTCGTTTTGAAATCCTTGATGTCATCGAAGCGACTATTCCAGAAGTGCGTCCAGAATTGGCTCCAACTGCACCGAAAATCGATACTATCAAGATTGATGTCGACAAGATCAAGATTGTCATCGGTAAGGGTGGAGAAACCATCGACAAGATTATCGCTGAAACAGGCGTTAAGATTGATATCGATGAAGAAGGAAATGTATCTATCTACTCTAGCGACCAAGATGCCATTAACCGTACCAAAGAAATCATCGCTGGCTTGGTTCGCGAAGCCAAAGTTGATGAAGTCTACCATGCTAAAGTTGTCCGTATCGAGAAATTTGGTGCCTTTGTCAACCTCTTTGATAAGACAGATGCACTTGTGCACATTTCTGAAATGGCTTGGACTCGTACGAACAATGTAGAAGATTTGGTAGCCATTGGTGATGAAGTAGATGTTAAGGTTATCAAGATTGATGAAAAAGGCCGTATCGATGCCTCTATGAAAGCTCTTCTTCCTCGTCCGCCAAAACCTGAGCATGATGAAAAAGGCGAAAAGTCTGAGCGACCTCACCGTCCACGTCATCACAAGGACCACAAACCTAAGAAAGAAGTTACAGAAACACCAAAAGATTCAGAATAAGAAAAGGAGAAATGTATGGGATGGTGGCGCGAAACCATTGATATTGTAAAAGAAAATGATCCAGCGGCGCGCACCACTTTGGAGGTTCTACTGACCTATCCAGGTGTCAAGGCTTTGGCTGCCCATCGTCTCTCGCATTTTCTCTGGAATCATGGCTTCAAACTCCTGGCTCGCATGCACAGTCAGTTTTGGCGCTTCTGGACCCAAATCGAGATTCATCCGGGTGCCCAGATTGACTCAGGTGTTTTTATCGACCATGGTTCAGGTCTGGTGATTGGAGAGACGGCGATTGTTGAAAAAGGCGTTCTTCTCTATCACGGAGTAACACTTGGTGGAACAGGGAAGGATGTTGGGAAACGCCATCCGACTGTGCGTAAAGGAGCTCTCATATCAGCCCATGCCCAAGTCATCGGACCGGTAGAAATCGGCGAAAATGCCAAAGTCGGTGCTGCTGCAGTAGTCGTGGCAGACGTGCCTAGTGATGTGACAGTTGTCGGGATTCCTGCTAAAATTGTCCGAGTTCATGGGCAGAAGGATGAGCCGACTATCCACGAAGTCGAAGAAAAACGAGAATACTACGTCAATAAACTCGAACATGCTAGAGAAGCCAGCCACAGATCGTCGGGGTTGTAGAGGATATCTATATGATTCAAGCAAGAAACAAGTTGAGCCAAGAGGAGTTATCTGAGGCGAAAAAACTAATTAACTGTTGCCAAAACTATGACGGTACCTATCGAGATCCCTATCTCTCTAACATGCTTAATTTTGACCCAAACATGCCCGCCTTTTTCCTTTATTATGAAAAAGGCGAACTTGTTGGTTTATTAACTGTCTATGCAGATGACCAAGATGTGGAAGTGACGATACTGGTTCATCCAGATCATCGCCGTCAGGGAATTGCGCGTGCATTGTTTACTAGTTTTGAGAGAGAAACAGCTTCTTTCTCTATTCGTTCAGTAACTTTTCAGACAGAGCGTGTTTTTTTAGATCGCCATCCTGATTTTGTTAGCAACTGGGAATTGGTCGAGGATGAAGAGACAGAAACTTGGTTAGGTAAGGATAGAAGACCTTATCCGTTAGCAAATATTTCCAATCTTGAAGTTTTGTTAGCAGATAGTTCGTATCAGGATCAAATTAGTCAGTTAAAATTTCAGGCATTTTCAGAGGAACATGAATCTAGAGAAGTTGTGGATAGATATGTCGCTGAAGCTCTGAAAGATCCAGAAAGCCGCCTATATATTTTATTAAAAGACGGTCAGGTTATTGGAACTTGCACAGTTGATTTATCGAGCGATACGAATTACTTCTACGGTTTAGCAATATCGGAACCTGAACGTGGAAAAGGCTATGGAAGCTACTTAGCAAAATCCCTTGTTAACCAACTAATTGAGCAAAATGATAAGGAATTTCAGATTGCCGTGGAAGACAGCAATGTAGGTGCCAAGCGTTTGTATGAAAAGATCGGTTTTGTCAAACAGACCCAGGTGATTTATCTGAAAGCAAAAGTGTAGAACTAGAAAGGAAACTACAAGAATGGCAGTATATTTTTACGGCTGTATCACCATGGATGGCTACTTG
>CAJPSM010000103.1 GCA_905373305.1 uncultured Streptococcus sp.
GACATTAAAGACAATATCCTTTTCTCTGGCTTTTAGAAATTTTCCTGCGAGGAGACTTTTGAGGGCACGGTCCCGAATATTCACCAATCGGCCCAGGTCATATTTATTATCCTGCAATTTTTCACTAGAATCCTTCAAGACAGAGTCGTAGACCTCTTTTATCTGCCCCATATCCTCCTCTTCAATACCCAGACGTAAGCTGGTCAAAAGATTGGTGTAGTCATGGCGAAAGCTCCGTACTTCCTTATAAAGCTCCTCTATATGCCGACTATAGCGTTCCATATCTCTGTAGCGTAAGGTCTGCTCTTGGTTCAGTTTCTCCTGAAGTTTTTCCTTCAAATAGGTATCCAGCTTCTTGACAACCCCCATAAAAAAAAGCAAGTAAAACACTAGGATCAGATGACGAACAGTCGTTGATTGGATACCTTGCTCATATTCAAAGTAAGACAGACTTTGTATCACCAAATAGTAAGCCCCCATTATCCAGTTAATCTTAGTCAGGGACTTTTGAAAATCTTTATCTAGAATCTCCCTTCTCAAGCTAGTGAAATCATAGTCTAACCATTTCAAAAAGTCTAGAGAAATAAAGCAAATGAAAATTTTTATAAATAACCAAATAAAAGAGCGGTCATCATACACCTGCCCTTGCCCTAAAAATGGAAGCACAAAATAGGAGACTCCTCTATAAAAGAGATTCACCAATATCATTGGAAAGAGACCATAAAAGATAAGGAGTTTTTTTGGAAGCCCTCTTAACAATAAGAAAGATAAACCTATGCCGTATAAGGGTTCCACAAAATAAGATAGGTAAGCATTTCCTACTATATAGCTAATCATTACAAAAACAACTGCCAAAAGTATCTTAAAAAGAAAGGCCTTAAAAACTCTCTCCAGAGTTAGAACAATTCCATCCACCTTAAAAAATATAAACAATTCCAATCCAGATATCAAAAACGCATATACTATCTTCCAAACTAATTCCATTCCATCACCTCACTCAGTGTAAGTTATTGATAGCCTCAGACACTTCCCTGACCTTATAACGCGCGATTAGACAGCTTCCACCATTGGGAAAGAAAAGGAGTTTTTCTTTCTTATCAAAATGAACCACATTGGCAGGATTAATGAGAAAAGAGCGGTGGCACTGCAAGAGACGAGGTTCCTGTTTGAGAACCTCCTCTAGGCTCGCCGTAAATTCCAGCCTATCCGTCTTGGTATAGAGAATAACACGATGGGCTCTGAACGACGTTTCGAGATAGTAAACCTCTTTAAAGGGATACTGGAATTGGGCAAATTTTGATTTAAAGTAAAAGCAATCTTCCGCCAGACTTTTACTATCTTGACTATTGGCATAGAGAAGGGCTGACTCGATACGAGATTCAAACTCCTCTGCCGAAAGGGCCTTATCAATGTAGTCCAAAGCTGACACTTGATAGCGAAAGGACAAGGGCATAAACTCTGAGTGAGTTGTCACAAAGACAATCAGGGCATAGGGGTCCCGATCCCGAATCTTTCTAGCCACCTCTAGACCCTTCATCTCTTCGTTTCGAATCTCAATGTCCAAAAAGAATAGCTGATGCGCCCCCTTCTCATGTACCTCTGTCAGCAGTTGGTCTGGCTTGCCAAAAACTTCAAAAGAGCTGGGAATGATACGATATTCTTTCAAGAGTTTCTCTATCGTCGTTTCAATCCTAGCTTGTTGGGAAAAGTCATCTTCTAAAACAAATATTCTCATCTTCTTACTCTCCTTGTTTCAACCATTTTTGGCGAATGTCTCTATAGCGACGTCTGGCATACTGAACAGCATATCGACCTTCTTCTCCTAGAAAGAGGGTCTTTGATTGGATATCCATGGATTTTACTCGTTCAAGGTTGACCAGACAATTTCGATGACATCTCGTCAAGGTTTCCCCATATTGGTTCTCAAGATTGCTTAAATTTTGAAACAGATCAAAGCTAGCGTCTTCTGTAACAATCTGCACGGTATGGGCTTTACTTGGATGCGTTTGGATATAGTAGATATCCTTTATGTTTAATTTGAAAATTTCTTTCTCTTTTTGGATGATAATGTAGTTCATGGATAAAACCTCCTAAAAAGAGGATAGCATAAGTCTAGAAACTATTTTTCACCAAATCCTAAACGGTTCTCAAAAATTCCTAAAGTGTCGAATCATTCGTAAAATAGCTATGATAATCTTACAATTATTTTATCATAAAATTCTGCAATTACCATTCAGGAAATTTCAATGACAATTAAAGCTTTGAAGGTAAAAAAAGAGTTAAAAGTGATAAGCTATGATTATAGAAAGACAATCACTTGAAACAACTTTAGAACCATCACAAAGGAGGAATTCTCATGACGGATACAGACCCTATCAAAACAGCTCAGACTTTGATTACTGACTTAAATAAAGCTTACCAAGTCTGCAAACAGGCAACAGCTGACGACGTTCGCTTTCAGGAGCAATTAAACTCTATTCTTCTCTTTCTCTCTAAAGCTGAGACAGTGGATAATCGATTCTTGATTGAACTGGAAAAATTTTACCAGACTTCCAGTCTTCTCATGGGCCTCAGTGCTCTTGATCCAGATGCTCCTACTCGCGCCGCTTGGCGGGCCTATGACCGTTTTCACTTTGACCAAGTCAAGACCAAGTTAAGTCTTTATGGACCAACCATTATCTTGTAGAAAATAAAAGAAGCTGAGACAGACTGAACTCAACTTCTTTTTTAGTGTCATATAAGTACGTTTTAGTCCTGCATCTGACGTTTCACCTGGTAAGGCAAGTACAAGACTTGTAAAACTAAACCAGCACCCAGCAAGGCTAGGAGGGCTAGTTTTTCTTGGAGGGTAATCAAACCAACTATCAGTTGAACCATTAAAACAAAACCTGTCAATCCTCGGATAACTTCCTGTAGTCCCTTCTCTTTTTCACCCTTTTCTAAAGGAAAGAGATGGGTCAAGTACTGGTAGTCAAAAGCACGATAGAGAGCCAGCAACTGGAAGAGCATAAGGTAATTAAACAGGACAACCACTGCTGTCGCAATCCAAGACTGCTCGATAAAGATTTCAGCTAACAAGGATAAGAACAAGAGGCGGAGACTTAGGGCAAAGAGGTCTCCATTTCGCAGATAAGAACGAAGATAGAGGTTTTGCCATATCTTGCCAGGCACCTTTTGAACAGTCTTTAGGATGAAATCCAGATAAGCGCGACGCTTGACACTGTTTGAAACGCCCTTGACCTGAGTAAAGAGAGCAAAGAAACGAAGCAAGACTTGCTTGCGCTTGCTTTCTTGGACAATGACATAGTCCCAGTCCAGTCCAGTTTCAGTGAAAAATTTGCTGGCTTTTTGACGAAAGAGGAGGTATTTCCCAGCTCCTAATAAAAGCACATAGGCAATAAAGACTGACAAGCCATAGCCCATGGCTAAAAACAAGGGTGCAAATAAGAGTAAAAAGAGGGTTTGAACAATTGTCCAGAAAACCAATGAACGCACTATCTGCCCTTTGAGGTATGACTTGACCTCCTCTTCAGCTACTAAGAGAAAGAGCTTGTCAGGCACTTCTATGTAGGTCGCGATTCCGCCCCAAGCCAAAAGCAAGGCAGATACAATTCCCAAAAACAAGAGGATGGGCCAATGATTTTCAGGAAAATTTTGCAAGAGTTGACTGTACTGGTAGGCTAGAAAACCGATGAGAACCAGCAGGAATAAGACAAAGTGGTCATTGAGAACATAACGCAGATAACCGACACACTCCTTACGAAAAGCCTGCTTTCTCCTTAAAAACAAGTCTTTCATAGCTTCTCCTCTTTGGTCAGTGCCAAGTAAATGTCATTCAAGCTAGCCTCAGGCATGTTAAAGGCCTCGCGGAGTTGCTGGAGGTTCCCCTGAGCCCGCACCTCTCCCTTATGGAGGATAACAAAGGCGTCACACATCTTCTCTGCCGAATCCAGCACGTGGGTACTCATGAGGATGGATTTGCCTTTTTGCTTTTCCACTTCCAAAAGCTGAATCAAGTCAGCAATCGCCAAGGGATCGAGACCAAGGAAAGGTTCATCCACTATAAAGAGGCTCGGATCCACGACAAAGGCACAGATAATCATGACCTTCTGCTTCATCCCTTTGGAGAAATGGACCGGAAACCAGTCCAATTTTTGATCCAGACGAAACATCTTTAACAAAGGTTCCACTCGCTCAAAAGCTATTTTCTGATCGATTCCATAAGCCATAGCAACCGTCTCGATATGCTCTCTGAGAGTCAATTCCTCGTACAAGCTAGGCGTTTCTGGGATGTAGCCGATCTGCTTGCGGTAATTGGTCGCATCTTCTCGCAGGGTCAGACCATTGATATTGATGGAACCACTGTAAGGTGTCAAAAGACCGATAATTTCATTGATAGTCGTTGATTTCCCAGCACCGTTGAGACCAATCAAACCGACCAACTGCCCACTTTCAACTGTAAAGGACACATCTTTCAAGACAGGGACATGAA
>CAJPSM010000104.1 GCA_905373305.1 uncultured Streptococcus sp.
GACTTTTCTAGTTAGATTTTCAAGCTTTCTGAGAAGTTTTTCTTCCTCTTCTAGTTGCTGATCTAAACTCAGTCTATGAAAATGGCGAACACAGTCACTTCCGATAGGAAAGAGACGTTGTCCTGTGACATTGTTAAAGAGTTCGTAAGCATATTTAATGGCATTTCCGCAGACGCAATTACTACGACCAATGCCATTAAAAATCAAGGAAACTTCATTCCATTCCTTGGTAGCTTGATCCCAAGTATCAGCTTTTGAAGCCTGTAACACCGCATCATGCAGGGATTTTCTAACTGGAAGTGGCATGAGGTCTCCTTTCTAGATTATACTTTTACAACTTGAACCTGGTCTTTGCCAAGTAAGATCAAGTATTTTTCAATATTTTCAATCGAATAGGCTCGTGATAAAGCTTCTCCGTAGAGGGCTAACTGCCCACGATAGCGGTCTATGAGTTGACTTGGTTCATCATAGCGGTCTGTCTTATAGTCGAACAGAACAATTTTGTCTTCGTAAAGCAGATATCCATCAAGGATACCACGGACAACGAAGTCTTCCTGACTCCTCTGGTCGCGTTTGAGCATGGAGAAAGGTTGCTCTCGATAGAGATGGTTTGTATTGGCGAGGATCTCTTGACCAAGTGGTGTGTCAAAGAAAGCTAGGATTTTAGAAAGATTAATCTTGTCTCTAACAGTTGGACTGGTTTGAACTTGTTGCAGAGTTTCTGTCAGGCTAGCAAGCGTTGGTTGCTGACTGAGGTCGATTCTCTGCATAAGTTCGTGGGTTGCACTACCAATTTCTGCTCCTGTTACCTTTTCTTTAGTTGAAAAATCTGGTAAATCGAAGCTGATTTTCTTCTCAGTTGATTGAGTTTGACCAGCAATTTGTACCCCTTCCATATCCATAACGGGTTCGTAGAATTTCTTGATTTGACTTGGGGTTTGAACACTTGGTAGTTCAATGGCTTCACGGTGAAGAGTATTATAAACTTCCACCTCTTTCAGCATTTCCAAAGCTTCTTTGATGGTTTCTGACTGGCGGTTGTCTGCTTGAGAACTATCTTGTAGAGGACTCTTGTTTTCCAACTGACCAATAGCTTCCCTAGTCAACTGGTCTTCACCAACAAAACGATAGCTAAAGTTGAGATTGTCCTTGGCAAATACTTTGCTGATAGCCCAGATCCAATCTTGGAAATTTCTTGCTTGCAGTCTGGTATTGCTATCTAATTTTCCGTTATTTGCTACCGGGTATACCTTGGCTTCTAGCTTTTCACGAGAGCCCTTACCGACAAGATAGAGCTTTTTCTCAGCTCTCGTCATGGCAACATACAGCAGACGCATCTGCTCTGAATAGCTAGCCAGTTGCAGTTCTTTCTCATTCTGCGTATAGGTCAGGCTAGGAATGGAGAGTTTGATGGTTTTAGGATAGTGTGCTTCCACTGCTCCTGTTTCCACCTTGGCAATGTATTTGACACCAAGCCCATTTTGACGGCTGAGAATGACGTCTGACATCGAGTCTTGCTTGTTGAAGTCCTGATCCATGTTGAGGATAAAGACATAAGGAAACTCCAGTCCTTTGCTCTTGTGAATGGTCATGAGTTCCACGGCATCTTTAGGTGGAGCGACAGCTACGCTTGCGAGGTCATGCTGAGCTTCCAAAACCTGATCAATCATACGTATAAAACGCGACAAGCCCTTGAAATTACTCTTTTCAAACTGGTCAGCTCGTAGAGCTAGGGCATAGAGATTAGCCTGTCTAGCAAGTCCGTTTGGCAAGGCTCCAACAAAGTCATAATAAAAACGGTCATTATAAATCTTCCAAATCAAGTCATAGAGAGAGTGAGTTTTGGCATACAGGCGCCAAGAATCCAAGATATCCATGAATTGATTTAATTTTTCTGCTAGATCTGTATGAATTAACTCTTTCTGGCTAGCTGCTTGTTTTTGAGCGTTTACCAGTTTCTCATAGAGATTCTCTTGGACTTTATCTTCTACTTTCTGAAGGGACAAGCGTGCCAACCCGTCCTCATCAAAGCTAAACATAGGAGACTTCATAAGGGCAACCAAGGCGTAGTCTTGCAGGGGATTGTGAATGACACGCAGGGTATCCAGCATGACTTGTACTTCTAGGGATTGGAGATAATTGTTTTGCTCGCCGTCTGTTTTAACAGGAATCCCATACTCAGACAGGGCAAGTAGAATCTGGTCATTTCGACTGCGGCTAGAGGTCAAAAGGGCAATTTCCTTAAAGGCAACACCTTTTTCCTGATGAAGCTTCAGGATCTCCTTGATGACCAGGCGCATTTCCCCAGTGAGTTTCGTGTCTGCCTGACTCTCTTCCTCCTCTTGCCCACTATCGTCCTTATCGTAGAGGAGAAATTCTGCCTTGTTGTCTGGATTAGGAGTTAGTTTGGTATTGGCAAAAACAAGCTGGTGCATGCTGTCATAGTTGATTTCCCCGACTTCTTGGTCCATGAGCCGTTCAAAGACATGGTTGGTTGCTGACAGCACTTCTGAACTGCTACGGAAATTTTCCTTGAGGAGAATCAACTTGCCTTCTTTAGGATTTTGTGCATAGCGTTGGAATTTTTCATTGAAAATCTGTGGATCTGCTTGGCGAAAACGGTAGATGGACTGCTTGATATCTCCTACCATAAAGCGATTATGGCCATTCGACAGCAATTCCAGCATCCGTTCTTGAATGTGGTTGGTATCCTGGTACTCATCGACCATGACTTCATGGAAGCGATTCTGATATGCTTCACGAACTTGTGGGAAATTCTCTAGAATTTCAATGGTATAATGGCTGATATCAGCAAATTCAAAGGCATTTTCCTCGCGTTTACGTTCACGATAAGCCTCCACAAAATCGCTCATAAAGTTTTGGAAAGTTTTAGCTAACTCCCAGGTGTCTCCATGATAACGTTCTTGATAGTCGAGAATCGTTATCTGGTCTGCTAGTTGTCCAAGTTTAGCAAACTGGGCCTTTCTCTCGTCGTTATAGGCATCAGCCAGTGGCTTCAAATCAGACTTTCGACTAGAATTAGCTAGAGCTCTACCATTTTTTTCTTTCGAGATGGCGACAACACGCGTAAGCACTGCTTGATAAGCCTGGCTATCGGACTCTTGATTTAAGGAGCCAATTTCATCCAGAACCTGTTGAACAGCTTCTAAATAGGTAGCTTTTGGAAACTCCTTTGCATCGTTATCCAGATGATAACGGAGGAAACTTTCCAAATCCCAGAGCGCCTGTTTGATTTGCTCAGTTAATTTGTCTTTTTCAATTACAAAGTCAGCTTCTTCAAACCCTTTGAGGAAAGAGTTACTCAACCATTTTTGGGGGCTACTGGTGGATTGGAGGAAATCATAGATTTTATAGACTTGCTGGCGCAGACCTCGTTCATCCTTACCACGCCCGGCAAAATTCTTCACCAAACGACTAAATTTCTCTTTATTTTCACCTTGATAATGGTCTTCAAACACCTGATGAAAAACTTCGTTTTTTAAGATTAACTGTTCACTTTCATTTTGTAGAATACGGAAATTGGGTGCAATATCAATCAGATAGCCATGTTTGCCGAGGAACTTTTGTGTGAAGGAGTCCATGGTTCCGATGGCCGCGTTGGGCAGATCTGCCAACTGGCGTCCCAAGTGTTGTTTGAGATCAACATCATCGGTTTCTTGGATTTGCTGGCTGATTTTTTTCTCCAAGCGTTCTTTGAGTTCAGTCGCAGCCTTGACGGTAAAGGTCGAGATAAAGAGTTGACTGATTTCCACACCACGGGCTAATTGGTCCAGAATGCGCTCTGCCATGACAAAGGTCTTCCCTGAACCGGCAGACGCTGAAACAAGGATATTTTTCCCTGCAGTATAAATGGCTTCAATTTGCTCGGCTGTTTTCTTCTGTTCCTTGCTCGAACTCGCTTCTGCTACTTGCAGTTTTTGAATCTCTTCCTCTCTTAAAAAGGAAATGGGCTTCATCGGTTCAACTCCTCTCTCATTTTTTCAAACCAAGCTTGCTTGAGTTTTTCTCCGACCAGACGTTTGCCATCAGATAAGTCTAATTTCTCAAGGAAACGGGCTTGTCCCAAGTGGTAATTGGCTTCAAATCCTGTAATGGCTTGATGTTGCTGAACGTATGGGGCAATACTTCTGCCATTCTCTGTGTATGGATTGATGGCGAACTGACCTTCTAAGATCTTCTCAGCTGCTTTCTTGTAAAGATGAGCATTGTAGTCCAGTAGGAGCTGAAACTCCTCATCTGTCAGCTGGTTAGCCTTGTTTTTGTTGTATAATTCGCCCAAGTGACTGCTTTCTTTTTCTAAAAAGAGTCCTTGGTATTTCATAGACTTGCTGGCTTCTACTACTGCTCCTGTCAAACTTTTAACGGCCAAGAGAGATTGGACAGGCTCAGCCATTTCCAAGTACATGGCACCGAAAAAGTTCTGCTCCCCTTCTCTTTTTAGGGC
>CAJPSM010000105.1 GCA_905373305.1 uncultured Streptococcus sp.
GTTCTAAAGCTCAATTGACTGATGCAGTTGTTGCTCAAGCTGAAGAAGACATCAAGGCTGAGTTGGCTGCTGAAGGCAAACCTGAAAAGATTTGGGACAAGATTATCCCAGGTAAAATGGATCGCTTCATGCTTGACAACACTAAAGTTGACCAAGCTTACACACTTCTTGCGCAAGTTTACATCATGGACGACAGCAAGACAGTTGAAGCATACCTTGATTCAGTTAACGCTTCAGTAGTTGAGTTCGCTCGCTTTGAAGTTGGTGAAGGAATTGAGAAAGCTGCGAACGACTTCGAAGCAGAAGTTGCAGCTACAATGGCAGCAGCCTTGAATAATTAAATGAAAAGGAAGCAATTTGCTTCCTTTTTTGTTTTAGAGAGTAGGCTCTATATGGGTAAATAAAAAGCCCTTTAATAAGGGCTAAGTGCATTTAGGAGACTACACTTCAAATTCATAGAGTGCTGTAGACAGATAACGTTCGCCGTTATCTGGTGCTAAAGCAAGGACTTTCTTACCTGTACCTAATTTTTTGGCAACCTCAATTGCCCCGTAAATCGCTGCAGCTGAAGAAATCCCAACAAGGAAGCCTTCTTTTCCGCCAATCTCACGGCCAAGTGCAAGAGCATCATCTGAGGTTACACGGACAATACCGTCATAGGCCTTTGTATCGAGTGTTTCAGGAATAAATCCAGCTGAGATACCTTGAATTTTGTGAGGTCCTGGTTTTTCACCAGACAGAATAGCAGATTCATCAGCTTCAACTGCAAAAACTTGAATGTTTGGATTTGCTGCTTTAAGAGCGTGAGAAACACCTGAGATCGTTCCACCGGTACCAACACCACCTACAAAGGCATCTAAACCATCAGAACCGAAAGCAGCTAGAATTTCAGCTCCTGTTGTCCTTTCGTGTACTTCAGGATTAGCTGGATTATTAAATTGGAGCGGAAGGAAGCCGTCACGTTCAGCAGCGATCTCCTGAGCTTTAGCAATAGCTCCTTTCATTCCTTCGCTACCAGGAGTAAGAACGAGTTCAGCACCATAGGCTTGGATAATCTTACGTCGTTCCACACTCATCGTTTCGGGCATGACGATAACAACTTTATATCCCTTAGCAGCACCTACCCAAGAAAGTCCGATACCTGTATTTCCACTCGTTGCTTCAACAATGGTAGCACCTGGTTTTAGAATACCATCTTGTTCCGCTTTTTCAATCATGCTAAGGGCAATGCGGTCTTTTACTGACGATCCAGGGTTAAAAGCTTCAAGTTTTACATAAACATCTGCAGCACCTTCTGGAACGATATTGTTGAGTTTAACAATTGGTGTTTGTCCAATTAGTTCAGTGATATTGTTATAAATAGTCATAGATATACCTCTTTGTATAAGATGATACTAGTATAACGTGCTCTAGGCTATTTGTAAAATATAGAAATCCTATCGAAGCGATAGGATTTTTTTATATCAAGCATCTAAGCTGTAAATTTGCGAATAAATTTAGTAAGTACTATTTATATTTTTTTATTTACACTAAGTTTACAGGGACTTCAACTTCTCGTAAACCTTGATCTGTTAAAGTAACCTTTCCATTAAAAAACTCCACAAGAGCAGCCTTGATATTTTCTTTCTCTTCTTTGTCAACATAAATCATTGTATCAACTTGATCTGTAAAGTTTGTATCCAGCTCCATGAGATTATGTTCTTTAAGGAAGTTACTGTACTCTTGGTATTGAGCGTAAGACATCTGAATAGCTATGCCAACCTGCTCTTTGATTTCAATAATGCCAATTTCTTTGACAGCCAAGGCTACACTTCCTGCGTAAGCGCGAATCAAACCGCCAGCGCCTAACTTAATTCCACCAAAGTAGCGAGTAACCACTACGCAGACATTAGTAAGATTATGATTTTCTAAGACGCCAAGCATTGGGACTCCAGCGGTACCACTAGGCTCGCCATCATCACTCGTACGCTTGATCTCACTGCGTTCCCCTACAATAAAAGCAGAGCAGTTATGGGTGGCTTTGTAGTGTTCTTTTTTGATAGCAGTGATAAAGTCATGAGCCTCTTCTTCACTATAGACACGCTTTGCGTGACAGATAAAGCGTGACTTTTTAATTTCTTCTTGGACTTGCCCATCCTCTTTAATTGTTCTAAATTCCATTATTTAATTGTACTAAAAAAATACCAAAAGCGCTAGATTTTTACGAATAAAGAAGTATGAAAGTAAATCCAAACTATCTCGGTCGCTTGTTTACTGAGAAAGAATTAACAGAAGAAGAACGTCAGTTAGCAGAAAAACTTCCTAGTATGAGAAAAGAGAAGGGAAAACTGTTTTGTCAATGTTGCAACAGTTCTATTCTAGAAGATTGGTATTTGCCCATTGGGGCTTACTATTGTCGGGAATGCTTGTTGATGAAGCGCGTTAGGAGCGATCAAGCTTTATACTATTTTACTCAGGAGGATTTTCCTAAACAAGATGTTCTCAAATGGCGTGGTCAGTTAACACCTTTTCAAGAAAAAGTGTCAGAGGGACTGCTTCAAGCGGTAGACAAGCAGGAACCGACCTTAGTTCATGCTGTCACAGGAGCTGGAAAGACAGAGATGATTTATCAAGTTGTAGCCAAAGTGATTAATGATGGTGGTTCAGTTTGTTTGGCCAGTCCTCGAATCGATGTTTGTTTGGAGTTGTATAAACGACTGCAGAATGATTTTGCTTGTAGAATAGCACTGCTCCATGGCGAATCAGAACCCTATTTTCGAACTCCACTAGTTGTTGCAACGACTCATCAGCTATTAAAATTTCATCATGCTTTTGATTTGCTGATAGTGGATGAAGTAGATGCCTTTCCTTATGTTGACAACCCTGTGCTTTACTATGCTGTAAACAGGTGTGTAAAGGTTGAGGGGGTAAAGATATTTCTTACAGCGACTTCTACAGATGAGTTAGATAAGAAGGTTCGCACTGGAGAATTAAAAAGGTTGAGCTTGCCAAGACGATTTCATGGAAATCCATTGATCATTCCAAAGCCAGTTTGGTTATCAGATTTTAATCGTTATTTAGATAAGAGCCAGTTGTCACCTAAGTTAAAGACATCTATTGAGAGGCAGAGAAGAACAGGTTATCCCTTGTTAATCTTTGCATCAGAAATTAAAAAAGGCGAGAAACTAAAAGAAATATTGCAGGAACAGTTTCCAAATGAAGATATCGGCTTTGTGTCCTCTGTCACAGAAAATCGATTAGAGCAGGTGCAAGCTTTTCGAGATGGAGAGTTGACGATACTTATCAGTACGACAATTTTGGAGCGTGGAGTTACCTTCCCTTGTGTCGATGTTTTTGTAATGGAAGCTAATCATCGTCTCTTTACCAAGTCTAGCTTGATTCAGATTGGAGGGCGGGTTGGGCGCAGTATGGATAGACCAACTGGTGAGTTGCTCTTCTTTCATGATGGATTAAATACTTCCATCAAAAAGGCAATCAAGGAAATCAAGCAGATGAACAAGGAGGCGGGATTATGAATTGTTTATTATGTGGCCAGTCAACAAAGAGCGACTTGACATTTAGTCACCTCTTACTGTTTAAGAATGAGCACAACTATCTTTGCTCAGCTTGTGATTCTACTTTTGAGAAGATTGGTGAAGACCATTGTCCAAACTGCATGAAAAGAGGGTTGTCAACCACGTGTCAAGATTGTGAACTTTGGTGTAAAGAAGGGATTCAAGTTAGCCATAAGGCGATATTCACCTACAATCAAGCTATGAAAGGCTTCTTTAGTCGATATAAGTTTGATGGGGATTTTCTGCTTAGAAAGGTTTTTGCTCCTGTACTTGCAGATGAGTTGAAAAAGTATGGAGACTATGAATTTGTGCTAATTCCTCTAAGTCCTGAAAGATTGCTTGAGAGGGGATTTAATCAGGTTGAAGGTTTGGTTGAGGCGGCAGGATTTTCCTTTCAAGACTTACTAGGGAAAAGAGAAGAGAAGGCTAGTTCTTCTAAGAATCGCTCAGAACGATTAGCTACTGAAATTCCCTTTTATATCAAAACGGAAGCCCCTCTTCCTAAGAAGATTTTGCTCATTGATGACATCTATACGACAGGGGCGACTATCAATCGTGTGAAAAGGCTTTTTGAAGAGGCAGGTGTTTTGGAAGTCAAAACTTTTTCTCTTGTAAGATAAGGAAAAATTTGCAAAATAAAAATGAAAGCGTTATAATATAGTTAGAAAAATAAAAATGTTTAGAAAGAAGGTACTTATATGATTAAATATAGTATCCGTGGTGAAAACCTAGAAGTAACAGAAGCAATTCGCAATTATGTAGTTTCTAAACTCGAAAAGATCGAAAAATATTTTCAACCTGAACAAGAGTTGGATGCACGTGTTAACTTGAAAGTTTACCGTGAAAAAACAGCAAAAGTTGAAGTAACAATTCCACTTGGCTCAATTACTCTTCGTGCAGAA
>CAJPSM010000106.1 GCA_905373305.1 uncultured Streptococcus sp.
CTTTATTTTTAAAACTACTTTCAGACGATAGGTTTGAGGAAAGAGAATCTAAATTCACTTTCTGTTTAGCATTCTTTCTTGCATTGCTTTCCTAGATATGCTAGAGTTATGATAGCGATTACAAAACTAAAGGAGCATGCTATGAAAAATCCAGCTTTATTAGAAGAAATCAAGACCTATCTAGGACGAGATGAGGTGCCAGAAGACTTTGATACTTTTTGGGATGAGGAAGTGAAAAAAGTATCCACACTTCCAACCTACCAGTTGGAGAAAAGAGATTTCCACATTCCCCAAGTCAAGTGCTATGAACTCACTTTTGAAGGAACCAACGAAGGCAAGGTCTATGCACGCATCGTCCTTCCAAAGACTGAGGAGAAGGTTCCACTAATCTTCCATTTCCATGGATACATGGGACGTGGTTGGGATTGGGCTGACATGCTAGCCTATACTGTGGCTGGTTACGGCGTTGTTTCTATGGACGTTCGAGGCCAGTCGGGTTATTCGCAGGATGGTTTGCGCTCTCCACTAGGAAATACGGTTAAGGGACATATCATCCGTGGTGCTGTTGAAGGTCGAGACCAGCTCTTTTATAAGGATGTCTATCTGGATATTTACCAGTTGATCGAAATTGTTGCTAGTCTGCCACAGGTGGATGAGAAGCGACTTTCTAGCTATGGTGCTTCACAAGGAGGGGCTTTAGCCCTGGTTGCAGCAGCGCTCAATCCTCGGATTCAGCGAACAGTTGCCATCTATCCCTTCTTGTCAGACTTTAGACGAGTGCTTGAGATTGGCAATACTAGTGAAGCCTATGATGAACTCTTCCGTTATTTCAAGTTCCACGATCCCTTCCATGAAACAGAGGAGGAAATCATGGCGACTCTTGCCTATATCGATGTGAAAAATCTTGCCCATCGTATCAAAGGAGAGGTCAAGATGATTACGGGCTTAGATGATGATGTTTGCTATCCTATTACCCAGTTTGCGATTTACAACCGTCTGACTTGCGACAAGGACTATCGCATCATGCCAGAGTATGCTCACGAAGCCATGAATGTTTTTGTCAATGACCAAGTCTACAATTGGCTCTGTGGTAGTGATATTTCTTTTTCTTATGTAAAATAATAACTTTGAGAGGGCATTAGCTCTCTTTTTTATATCGAAATACCTGAAAGTACTTTTTGTGAATTTAAAATATTAAATTATTCTTGAAAGTAAAATCTATTCTATATCAATTTAGCTATAAAGTTCAAAGTTTATTGTATAATGGGGGAAAGGTATTATGCGAAAGGAGGAAACTTTCCGCTGTTTGGTTAGAGAATAAGAACAGTGGACGTTTGGAGAATGGGAGGTCTCATTCAGTCGGTTACTTTCTTTTTACTTGTTTAGTTGGAGGAACTAAAAATTTTAAGAAAAAAAGAAAGCGCTTTATTTTATGAAAAATGAAAGGACAAACATGAATTACAAATCTTTGCATCGGAAACAGCGATACGGAATTCGAAAATTTGCAGTCGGGGCAGCATCGGTAGTGATTGGTACAGTAGTATTTGGAGTAAATCCAGTTTTAGCCCAAGAGCAAGCCAATGCAGCAGGGGCTAATACACAAACTGTCGAACCTGGCCAAGGTTTATCAGAGTTGCCAAAAGAAGTGTCCTCGGGAGATCTTGCTCATTTGGATAAAGATTTGGCTGGTAAATTGGCAGCGGCTCAAGACAACGGCGTTGAGGTGGACCAAGATCACTTGAAAAAAAATGAGAGTGCAGAATCAGAAACTCCATCCTCTACGGAAACCCCTACAGAAGAAGTAAATAAGGAAGAGGAATCGGAGGATCAGGGTAGTATTCCTCGTGACTATTACTCAAGGGATTTAAAAAATGCCAATCCTGTCCTTGAAAAAGAAGATGTTGAAACCAATGCGGCAAATGGTCAGAAAGTTGATTTATCAAGTGAACTAGACAAACTAAAGAAACTTCAAAATGCTACAGTTCACATGGAGTTCAAACCAGATGCATCTGCTCCAGCATTTTACAATCTATTTTCAGTATCAAGTGATAAAAAAGAAAATGAGTATTTTACGATGTCTGTTCTTAATAATACTGCCTTGATTGAAGGGCGTGGCGCTAACGGGGAGCAGTTCTATGATAAGTATACAGATGCTCCTTTGAAAGTTCGTCCTGGACAATGGAATTCCGTGACCTTTACTGTCGAACAACCGACAGCGGAGTTACCTCATGGCCGAGTTCGTCTCTATGTGAACGGTGTCTTATCTCGAACTAGCCTCAAATCTGGTAGCTTCATCAAAGATATGCCAGATGTTAATCAAGCTCAACTTGGAGCAACCAAACGGGGCAATAAAACAGTTTGGGCATCAAATCTACAAGTTCGAAACCTAACCGTTTATGATCGTGCTTTAAGCCCAGATGAAGTTCAAACACGGAGTCAATTATTTGAAAGAGGGGAATTGGAACAGAAACTTCCTGAGGGCGCAAAAGTCACTGAGAAAGAAGATGTCTTTGAAGGTGGTAGGAACAATCAACCAAATAAAGATGGTATCAAGAGTTATCGTATCCCGGCTCTTCTCAAGACAGATAAAGGAACGCTGATTGCTGGAACGGATGAAAGACGTTTGCACCATTCTGACTGGGGAGATATTGGGATGGTTGTTCGTCGCAGCTCAGATAATGGAAAAACATGGGGAGACCGAATTGTAATCTCAAATCCTCGTGACAATGAGCACGCTAAACATGCAGATTGGCCATCTCCAGTTAATATTGATATGGCCTTGGTGCAAGACCCTGAAACAAAGAGAATTTTTGCAATTTATGACATGTTCCTTGAAAGTAAGGCAGTATTTTCATTACCAGGGCAAGCTCCGAAAGCTTATGAACAAGTGGGAGATAAAGTTTATCAAGTTTTATATAAGCAAGGAGAATCAGGTCGCTATACAATTCGAGAAAACGGAGAGGTTTTCGACCCTCAAAACAGAAAGACAGATTATCGCGTCGTCGTTGACCCTAAAAAACCGGCCTATAGCGATAAGGGAGATTTGTATAAAGGGAATGAGCTAATCGGGAATATTTATTTTGAGTATAGCGAGAAGAATATTTTTAGAGTTTCCAATACCAACTACCTATGGATGTCCTACAGTGATGACGATGGGAAGACTTGGTCTGCACCAAAAGATATTACACATGGGATTCGGAAAGATTGGATGCACTTTCTAGGAACTGGACCTGGTACTGGGATTGCCTTGCGTACAGGACCTCATAAGGGAAGACTGGTGATTCCAGTTTATACAACAAACAACGTTTCCTACCTAAGTGGTTCTCAATCATCTCGTGTAATTTATTCAGATGATCATGGAGAAACATGGCAAGCAGGGGAAGCAGTTAATGATAACCGTCCAGTAGGCAACCAAACCATTCACTCTTCAACCATGAATAATCCAGGCGCCCAAAATACGGAGTCAACTGTTGTTCAGTTGAATAATGGGGATCTCAAGCTCTTTATGCGTGGGTTGACTGGTGATCTTCAGGTTGCGACCAGTCATGACGGAGGAGCAACGTGGGATAAGGAAATCAAACGTTATCCTCAAGTAAAAGACGTTTATGTTCAAATGTCCGCTATTCACACCATGCATGAAGGAAAGGAATACATTCTACTCAGCAATGCTGGTGGTCCTGGACGCAACAATGGTTTGGTTCACCTGGCTCGTGTTGAGGAGAATGGTGAGTTGACATGGTTGAAACACAATCCTATACAAAGTGGTAAGTTTGCTTACAACTCACTCCAAGAACTCGGAAATGGCGAATATGGTTTGCTTTATGAGCATGCGGATGGCAATCAAAACGATTATACTTTATCCTATAAGAAATTCAACTGGGATTTCTTGACCAAGGATTGGATTTCTCCTAAGGAAGCAAAAGTGAAATATGCGATTGAAAAATGGCCAGGCATCCTTGCTATGGAGTTTGATTCGGAAGTATTGGTCAACAAGGCACCAACCCTTCAATTGGCAAACGGTAAAACAGCACGCTTCATGACCCAGTATGACACAAAAACCCTCCTATTTACGGTGGATTCAGAGGATATGGGTCAAAAAGTTACAGGTCTGGCAGAAGGTGCTATTGAAAGTATGCATAATTTACCAGTCTCTGTAGCGGGCACTAAGCTTTCGAATGGAATGAACGGAAGTGAAGCTGCTGTTCATGAAGTGCCAGAATATACAGGCCCACTAGGGACAGCGGGTGAGGAACCAGCACCAACAGTTGAAAAACCAGAATTTACAGGCGGTGTGAATGGTGAAGAGGCCGCAGTTCATGAAGTGCCAGAATATACAGGTCCATTAGGCACAGCGGGTGAAGAGGCAGCTCCGACAGTCGAGAAGCCAGAATATACAGGCCCACTAGGGACAGCGGGTGAGGAACCAGCACCAACAGTT
>CAJPSM010000107.1 GCA_905373305.1 uncultured Streptococcus sp.
TTTTAAATCTGATTATTGACATCTTTACCAAAACGCACGAACCTGTCGGATCCAAAGCCTTGCAAGAGTCTATTAACTCTAGCAGTGCAACCATTCGTAATGATATGGCGGCTCTAGAAAAGCAAGGCTTGCTTGAGAAAGCTCATACTTCCAGTGGTCGGATGCCAAGTGTCGCTGGTTTTCAGTACTATGTAAAACACTCACTGGATTTTGACCGACTGGCTGAAAATGAGGTATACGAAATTGTCAAAGCCTTTGATCAGGAATTTTTCAAACTGGAGGATATCCTGCAAGAAGCAGCTAATGTCTTGACAGACTTGAGTGGCTGCACAGTTGTAGCACTAGATGTTGAGCCCAGTAGGCAACGGTTGACAGCCTTTGATATCGTTGTTTTGGGGCAACATACAGCCTTGGCAGTATTCACCCTAGACGAGTCGCGAACGGTTACCAGTCAGTTTCTGATTCCAAGGAACTTCTTGCAGGAAGATTTGCTGAAACTGAAGGCAATTATTCAGGAACGTTTCCTCGGTCACACCGTTCTAGATATTCACTACAAGATTCGGACGGAGATTCCGCAGATTATCCAGCGCTACTTCACAACGACGGACAATGTCATCGATCTCTTTGAACACATCTTTAAGGAAATGTTCAACGAAAACATTGTGGTGGCGGGTAAGGTCAATCTCTTGAATTTTGCCAATCTCGCAGCCTATCAGTTCTTTGACCAACCACAGAAAGTGGCTCTGGAAATTCGTGAGGGTCTGCATGAAGATCAGATGCAAAATGTCCGTGTTGCAGATAGTCAAGAGTCTTGTCTGGCAGACCTAGCAGTGATTAGCAGTAAATTCCTCATCCCTTATCGAGGATTTGGAATTCTGGCGATTATCGGTCCGGTCAATCTGGATTACCAGCAATTGGTCAACCAACTCAATGTGGTCAATCGAGTCTTAACTATGAAACTCACAGATTTCTACCGCTATTTGAGTAGTAATCATTATGAGGTGAGTTGAACATGAAATTACATAAATTCCTAAAAAGGAGGCGAAAAATGTCTGAGGAAATAAAAAACGAAGAAGTAAAAGAAGAGGAAGTTGTTGAAACGACAGAAGAAACAACTCCTGAAAAGTCTGAGTTGGACTTGGCAAATGAGCGTGCGGACGAGTTCGAAAACAAATATCTACGAGCACATGCTGAAATGCAAAATATCCAACGCCGTGCCAATGAAGAACGCCAAAACTTACAACGCTATCGTAGCCAAGACTTGGCAAAAGCAATCTTACCATCGCTCGACAACCTTGAGCGTGCACTCGCAGTTGAAGGTTTGACAGACGACGTCAAAAAAGGATTGGAGATGGTGCAAGAAAGCTTGATTCATGCTTTGAAAGAAGAAGGAATCGAAGAAATCGCATCTGATGGCGAATTTGACCATAACTACCACATGGCCATCCAGACAGTTCCAGCAGACGATGAACACCCAGCAGATACCATCGCTCAGGTCTTCCAAAAAGGCTACAAACTCCATGACCGCATCCTACGTCCGGCAATGGTGGTAGTGTATAACTAGGCTAGAAAACTTGAAAAATCTTGTCCGAAACGACAATAAACTATGAAAGAATGATAAACAATGGTTCAGCTTTACCAACAGTGAGTGAAGCGAATCAAAGGCGATACTCTTCGCCGTGGCGTTATTTGCGCAAACTTTGAGACCTTAGGCTCAAAGTTTAGTCAAAGAGATTGACGAAGTCAAGCTCTGACGGCGCCGCCACCTAAGAAGAGTATCAAAAAGAAAAATAGAAAATTAACTAACAAGGAGAAAAACATATGTCTAAAATTATCGGTATTGACTTAGGTACAACAAACTCAGCAGTAGCAGTTCTTGAAGGAACTGAAAGCAAAATCATCGCAAACCCAGAAGGAAACCGCACAACTCCATCTGTAGTGTCATTCAAAAACGGAGAAATCATCGTTGGTGATGCTGCAAAACGTCAAGCAGTAACAAATCCAGATACAGTTATCTCTATCAAGTCTAAGATGGGTACTTCTGAAAAGGTTTCTGCTAACGGTAAAGAGTACACTCCACAAGAAATCTCAGCTATGATTCTTCAATACTTGAAAGGTTACGCTGAAGAGTACCTTGGGGAAAAAGTAACCAAGGCAGTTATCACAGTTCCAGCTTACTTTAATGATGCGCAACGTCAAGCGACAAAAGATGCTGGTAAAATCGCTGGTCTTGAAGTAGAACGTATCGTTAACGAACCAACAGCAGCAGCTCTTGCTTACGGTTTGGACAAGACTGACAAAGAAGAAAAAATCTTGGTATTTGACCTTGGTGGTGGTACATTCGACGTATCTATCCTTGAACTCGGTGACGGTGTCTTCGACGTATTGTCAACTGCAGGGGATAACAAACTCGGTGGTGACGACTTTGACCAAAAAATCATCGACCACTTGGTAGCAGAATTCAAGAAAGAAAACGGTATTGACTTGTCTACTGACAAGATGGCAATGCAACGTTTGAAAGATGCAGCTGAAAAAGCGAAGAAAGACCTTTCTGGTGTAACTTCAACTCAAATCAGCTTGCCATTTATCACTGCTGGTGAAGCTGGACCTCTTCACTTGGAAATGACCTTGACTCGTGCCAAATTCGACGATTTGACTCGTGATCTTGTAGAACGTACAAAAGTTCCAGTTCGCCAAGCTCTCTCTGATGCAGGCTTGAGCTTGTCTGATATTGATGAAGTGATTCTTGTCGGTGGTTCAACTCGTATCCCAGCCGTTGTAGAAGCTGTTAAAGCTGAAACTGGTAAAGAACCAAACAAATCAGTAAACCCTGATGAAGTTGTTGCCATGGGTGCTGCTATCCAAGGTGGTGTCATTACTGGTGATGTTAAAGACGTTGTCCTTCTTGACGTAACACCATTGTCACTTGGTATCGAAACAATGGGTGGTGTCTTCACAAAACTCATCGACCGTAACACAACTATTCCAACATCTAAATCACAAGTCTTCTCAACTGCAGCAGATAACCAACCAGCCGTTGATATCCATGTTCTTCAAGGGGAACGCCCAATGGCAGCAGATAACAAGACTCTTGGACGCTTCCAATTGACTGATATTCCAGCTGCACCTCGTGGAATTCCTCAAATCGAAGTCACCTTTGATATCGACAAGAATGGTATCGTATCTGTTAAAGCCAAAGACCTTGGAACTCAAAAAGAACAAACAATTGTGATCCAATCGAACTCAGGTTTGACAGACGAAGAAATCGACCGCATGATGAAAGATGCAGAAGCTAACGCTGAAGCCGATAAGAAACGTAAAGAAGAAGTAGATCTTCGTAACGAAGTAGACCAAGCAATCTTCGCGACTGAAAAAACAATCAAGGAAACTGAAGGTAAAGGCTTCGATGCAGAACGTGATGCTGCCCAAGCTGCACTTGATGACCTTAAGAAAGCTCAAGAAGACAACAACTTGGACGAAATGAAAGCAAAACTCGAAGCATTGAACGAAAAAGCTCAAGGACTTGCTGTTAAACTCTACGAACAAGCCGCCGCAGCCCAACAAGCTCAAGCAGGAGCAGAAGGCGCACAAGCAACAGGAAATGCAGGCGATGACGTCGTAGACGGAGAGTTTACGGAGAAATAAAATGGTCCAGTGGATTGTTTTAGATTGTGATAATAGCAACTCGAAGTAAGTGGTGTCTAGTGGCTCATTTTAGCCATCACTTAAAAGAAGGAGGAACATATGCGAATTGGTGAAATGATTGATCAACTTGAGAATCAAGGATTAAAGATTGATATTTTTGCATATAAAAAGGCAGCAGCAGTTTCAGTGTTTTATTTAGATCATAAAAAAAGAGGAAATAAATTTATTGAGATCTATGGCAAGAAAGATAAATCTATAGATTTTCTTTATGAAAATAAGGAAGTAGCAAAACAAGATTGTTATAAAAAATATGATGTTTCCATAGTGAAGTTTCATAAAGAAACAGTTTCGCCCGCTTCTCTCCTAGGAGTTATTGAAGAAACGAGTGATAAGGGGCCTATCACAAAACAAATAAAACTTGAGAACTGTAGCGACGAAGATTCTATTGAGGTTGCTGTTTCTAGTTACAATGTAGTCAAAGAGCTTTGTCAAATTAGAAAAAAATGATGTTCTAATTTCCATTTTTAAATGGTTAATTACTCAAGCTGAGAAGACAGAGGTTGCAACCCAGCCTCTGTTTTTCGGTAAAAAGGGACTGGCCTGATTTGTTTGTGGCTTGTCTCATTAATATAAAAGAAAGGAATTGAACCTGACCTAGATTGAGGTTTCGTTCCGCAATATTAACAGAAAGGAATAAGGGTGTTCGTAATTGAACCCGAGCGGAAAGCTTGGAAATTAGATAAACCTCCTAAGAAATCAGGATTTCTTGTC
>CAJPSM010000108.1 GCA_905373305.1 uncultured Streptococcus sp.
AATTATCTCTTTGATATTGAGTCAGGGATTAAAGTAAATGAATACATCGAATCAGCAGTAACTCTTGATTCAACATCAATTAAGTCCAAGTTTGAAAAGATTGCACCAATTTTACAAACCATACACGCTTCAGGGAAAGAATTAAGAGGAGAATTTGCTCCTTTTGAGGAAATCAGCAAATATGAATCCTTGATTGAGGGACCTATCCCTTATGAAAACTATGAAGCTGTAAGAAAAGATGTATTTTCACTAGAAAAGAGATTGGCTGATTTGGGTGTTGATAGAAAGTCCTGTCACATCGATTTGGTACCAGAAAACTTTATCGAGTCACCACAAGGTCGTTTGTATTTGATTGACTGGGAATACTCTTCTATGAATGATCCGATGTGGGATTTGGCAGCTCTCTTTTTGGAGTCTGACTTTACAAATCAGGAAGAAGAAGATTTCCTAACCTACTATGAGAGTGACAAAACTCCTGTATCACGTGAGAAGATTCGTATCTATAAAATCTTGCAAGATACTATATGGAGTTTGTGGACAGTGTACAAAGAAGCTCAAGGGGCTGATTTTGGAGATTACGGTGTCAATCGTTACCAAAGAGCTGTCGAAGGTTTGACTTATTATGGAGGTTAGGATGAAGAATAAAAATGGTGTTTCCTTTGGTCTGCTCTCTGGTATCTTCTGGGGATTAGGTCTAACAGTTAGTGCTTATATCTTTTCAATTTTTACAAATCTTTCACCTTTTGTGGTGGCTGCTGCTCATGATTTCTTGAGTATCTTTATCTTGTTAGCTTTTCTTTTGGTAAAAGAAAGAAAAGTTCGTCTTTCGATTTTCTTAAATATTCGAAATGTAAGTGTAATTATCGGGGCTTTACTAGCAGGACCAATAGGTATGCAGGCCAATCTTTATGCGGTTAAATATATCGGTAGTTCACTAGCTTCATCTGTATCAGCTATTTACCCAGCAGTTTCAGTTTTGCTCGCCTTCTTCATTTTGAAACACAAGGTTTCAAAGAATACAGTATTCGGTGTTTTCTTGATTATTGCAGCGATCATTGCTCAAACCTACAAGGTTGAACAAGTTAACTCGTTTTACATTGGGATTCTTTGTGCCCTTATCTGTGCCATTGCCTGGGGGAGTGAAAGTGTTCTCAGCTCCTATGCTATGGAAAGTGATTTAAGTGAAATTGAAGCCTTGTTAATTCGACAAGTAACCTCATTCTTATCCTATCTTGTGATTGTGCTCTTTTCTCACCATTCATTTGCAGAAGTGGCAGATGGGCAGTTACTAGGCCTCTTGCTTGTCTTTGCGGCCTTTAATATGATTTCCTACTTAGCTTATTATATCGCCATTAATCGTTTGCAACCTGCAAAAGCGACAGGTTTGAATGTGAGCTATGTAGTCTGGACTGTCTTATTTGCAGTTATTTTCTTGGGTGCACCGCTAGATATGCTGACAATTATCACTTCACTTATTGTTATGGCTGGTGTTTATATTATTATTAAAGAATAAAGGAGATTCGTGTGAAAGCGATTATTTTAGCAGCGGGCTTAGGAACTCGTCTGCGCCCTATGACTGAAAATACCCCAAAAGCTTTGGTTAAGGTTAATCAAAAACCCTTGGTTGAATACCAAATCGAGTTTTTGAAAGAACGTGGAATTGATGAGATTATCATTGTTGTAGGCTACCTTAAAGAACAATTCGACTACCTAAAAGAAAAATATGGTGTTCGTTTAGTCTTTAACGACAAGTATGCTGATTACAATAACTTTTACTCACTTTATCTAGTAAAAGAAGATTTGGCAAACAGCTACGTCATCGATGCAGATAACTATCTTTTCAAAAATATGTTTAGAAACGATCTAGAACGTTCTACCTATTTTAGCGTTTATCGTGAAGACTGTACCAACGAGTGGTTCTTGGTTTACGGTGATGACTACAAGGTTCAAGACATTATTGTTGACAGCAAAGCTGGTCGCATTCTGAGTGGAGTTTCATTCTGGGATGCACCAACAGCAGAGAAGATTGTTGGCTTTATTGACAAAGCTTACGAAAGTGGTGAATTTGTTGATCTCTACTGGGACAACATGGTTAAGGATAATATCAAAGAATTGGATGTCTATGTCGAAGAATTAGAAGGAAATAGCATCTATGAAATTGATAGTGTAAAAGATTACCATAAGTTAGAAGAGATTTTATCTACTATTAAGTAAGGAAAGAGAAGAAGGCTTGGGCCTTCTTTTTTTGTGGATTTTATAACAAGAATGTTTGATATTGATTGTATTCTTTAAATGAAACAAAAATTACAAAAAAATGAACAAAATAAAACAAAAAGTATTGACAACGATTTCATATAGTGTTATACTTATAACGTAAAAGTTAATTGAAAGAAGGGAAACTGTTATGGGATTAGATCATTTCTTTGACAAAGACCTCGTGTTTTGCTTAGAAGCGGATAATCAAGAACAACTCTTTGATCAGGTAGCAACCTTATTGGAAGAACGAAAAATAGTAACTCCAACTTATCGTGAAGCCTTGATCACGCGTGAAAAGTCATTTCCGACTGGCTTAGATATGGAATTTCTGGGAAAGGACTTGCCAAACGTAGCGATTCCTCATACGGATATTGTTCATAATCTGGCTGAGAAAGTGGTGGTTGTTCGATTAGAAAAACCAGTAACTTTTCACAATATGATTGCTCCTGATAAGGAAGTGGAAGTATCTCTACTCTTCTTTATCATTAACAATTCAAGTTCGAGTCAAACAAATATTCTGGCTCAGTTGATGGACTTTTTCACAGGGAATAGCCATCTGGAAGATTTATCAAAAATTTCTGAACCAGAAAAACTTTATGCTTATATAGCTGAAGCAACAGCTTAATCTTGCCTATTAAAAAAATAAAATCGGAGGAAATCCTAATGATTAAAATTCTCGCTGCCTGCGGTGCAGGTGTTAACTCAAGTCACCAAATTAAAAGTGCTCTTGAAGAAGAACTCGCAAATCGCGGTTACGATGTTCACTGTGATGCAGTTATGGTAAAAGATGTGAATGAAGACCTTATGAAAGGCTACGATATCTTTACACCAATCGCTGCAACAGATCTTGGCTTTGAACCAGGTATTCCAGTTATCGAAGCTGGACCAATCTTGTTCCGTATTCCAGCAATGAGCGCTCCTGTATTTGACAATATTGAGGCAGCTATCAAAGAACACGGACTAAGTTAATTATTATTTTGTAAGATTCCATAAAAATAAAGGGAGGAACTATTATGGATGTCATTATCGAACTAGCCAATAAGATTTTCAAGCCAGTCTTGGAAATGGGTGGTCCTATCATCATGCTGATCATCTTGACAGTATTGGCCTTACTATTTGGAGTGAAATTCTCCAAAGCGCTTGAAGGTGGTATCAAACTTGCCATCGCTCTTACTGGTATCGGTGCTATCATCGGTATGCTCAACGGAGCTTTCTCAGCATCTCTTGCGAAATTCGTTGAAAATACTGGTATTCAATTGAACATCACTGACGTTGGTTGGGCACCACTTGCTACGATCACTTGGGGATCTGCTTGGACACTTTACTTCTTGCTTGTAATGTTGATTGTCAACGTTGTGATGCTTGCAATGAAGAAAACGGACACACTTGACGTCGACATCTTTGACATCTGGCACTTGTCAATCACTGGTCTTTTGATTAAATGGTACGCAGACAACAACGGTGTAAGCCAAGGGGTTTCACTCTTCATCGCAACTGCTGCAGTTGTCCTTGTAGGTGTTTTGAAAATCATCAACTCTGACTTGATGAAACCAACTTTCGATGACCTTCTTAACGCACCAAGTTCATCACCAATGACTTCAACTCACATGAACTACATGATGAACCCAGTTATCATGGTCTTGGATAAGATTTTCGATAAAGTATTGCCAGGTCTTGATAAATATGACTTTGATGCTGCAAAATTGAACAAGAAAATCGGTTTCTGGGGATCTAAATTCTTCATCGGTTTCATCCTTGGTATCGTTATTGGTTTGATGGGGACTCCACATCCAGTTGCTGGTGTAGAAGGAGCCGATAAATGGGAACTTGTTATTAAAGGTTGGTTGAGCCTTGGTTTGACTGCCGGTGTCTGCTTGGAGCTCTTCTCACTTATCGGATCTTGGTTCATCGCAGCCGTAGAACCACTTTCACAAGGTATTACAAACGTTGCTACTAAACGTCTTCAAGGACGTAAATTCAACATCGGTCTTGACTGGCCTTTCATCGCTGGTCGTGCTGAAATCTGGGCTTGTGCCAACGTACTTGCTCCAATCATGCTAGTAGAAGCAGTGCTTCTTTCAAACGTCGGAAATGGTATCTTGCC
>CAJPSM010000109.1 GCA_905373305.1 uncultured Streptococcus sp.
CTTTGTTAGATGGGTTAGCACCTGGTGAGAAGAATTCAAGTTTAGACAAGTTCACTGAACCATCTTCGTTGAGGTATACACCTTTGTGAACTGGTGAGTTACCAGTTTGTTTAGAGTATGCAACGTTAGATGTGATTGTCAAAAGTGATACTGTAGCTTCTGCGTCTTTGTAAAGTTTGTGGCTACGTAGACGAGTTGTGTAAGCTTCAATCAACCATTCTGCCAATTCGTTTGAACGTGGATCATCTTCACCCCAACGTGGGTATTCACCGATTGTTTCGTAATCGTAGATGTAGCCATCTTCGTCACGGATTGGTTTAACGGTAGCGTATTTAATAGCTGACAATGTATCAACTGTATTAGCAAATCCACAGATACCGAATCCCATGTTGGCACGTTGTTTAGTTGGCAAGAAGGCCATTTGAACAGCTTCGTAGTTGTACTTATCAGTCATGTAGTGGATGATGTTCAAAGCATCTACGTAAGTGTCAGTCAACCAGTCAAGTGATTTTTCGAAGTTTGCTTTAACTGATTCGAATTCAAGAACTTCGTCACGGATAGGATCGATGTCAAATACTTTGTAGTCTTTGTGAACATCGTCGTAACCACCGTTCAAACCAGTAAGAAGGGCTTTAAGAACGTTTACACGAGCACCGAAGTACTGAATGTTGTGGCGTTGATCTTCGTTTTCTGGGTCAAGTGGTGACACACAGCATGAGATACAGCTCATTTCTCCGTATCCGTCTTTAGCCATTGTTGTTACACCTTCGTATTGGATAGAAGAGTGTTTGTGGCTCATGTGCATACAGTAGCGACGGAAGTTGTATGGCAATTTGTCAGTCCAAAGAACTGTCAAGTTTGGTTCTGGTGAGTTACCGATGTTATCAAGAGTGTTCAAGAAACGGTAGTCCATCTTAGTAACACGGTGACGACCATCGTTACCCATACCAGCCATAGAAGTTGTGATGAAAGTTGGGTCACCTGAGTACAATTGGTCATAAGCTTTTGTACGAGCAAATTTAACTGTACGAAGTTTCATAACGAAATCATCAACGAATTCTTGGATTTCTGATTCAGTAAATGTACCACGAGCAAGGTCGCGTTCTGCAAAGATGTCAAGTACGATTGGTACACGTCCTAGAGATGTAGCAGCACCGTTAATAACACGGCAGACAGCCATGAAGGCGATATTCACCCATTGGATCGCTTCTTTAACGTTCATCGCTGGTTTACGAACATCAACTCCGTAAAGGTCACCCAAGCGAACAACTTGTTGCAATGCTTGGTATTGAAGGTTTACTTCTTCACGAAGACGGATTGTTTCTTCATCGATTTCTTTAATTGCATTCCAGTCGTTTACTTTTTCTTGCATCAAGTAGTCTGCACCGTAAAGAGCAAGACGTGCGTAAACACCGATAATACGTCCACGTGAATATGCATCTGGAAGACCAGTTACAGTGTGAGCGTGACGAGCACGACGGATGTTTGAAGTGTAAGCACGGAAGATACCGTCGTTAACTGTTGTTACATATTTTGTGAAGATTTCGTGAACAGCTGGATCTGGTTCGTATCCATTTTCTTTCAAAGTAGTTTCAGCCATACGGATACCACCTTTTGGCATGAAGTTCAATTTGAAGAGTTCATCGTTTTGGATACCAAAGATCAATTCGTTTTCTTTGTCGATAAATCCGGCAGGAATATCAGCAATAGATGTTGGACGAGTGTCCATTGGGAAACGAGTTTCTTCGTAGTGAGCCTTAGTTTCTTCTACAATCTTTTTGATGTGAAGTGAACGTTCTGTTGGTCCAGCAAGGAAACTTTCATCACCATCATAAGGTGTGTAGTTAGCTTGAACGAAGCGAGAAATACTTGCTTTTTCTTTCCAATCTACGCCTTTGAAGCCTTCCCAAGCTTTATCAAAAATATCTTGTGCTTCAACAACTGTCTTAACAACCATGTTAATGTCCTCATTTTTCTTTCTAGTAACAGTCATCTGTTACATTCATGAGACCAGTATACCATACAGTAACCGATTTCAACAAGCTAAAAAAGGCTTTTCTGTCACTTTCTTTTCTAATACAGTCTATTTTTTGACACAATCTGTATTATATATTTGAAAGCAAAATTACTCTTTTCCATTTTTTCAGAAAAAAGGGTATAATAAATAGAAAATGATGGTAGAAAGGAACAAAAATGCTCATATTTCCATTGATAAATGATTTGTCCAGAAAAATCATCCATATCGATATGGATGCCTTTTTTGCTGCAGTGGAAATAAGAGACAATCCTAAGTTAAAAGGAAAACCTGTCATCATTGGAAGTGACCCTAGACAAACAGGCGGACGGGGTGTTGTTTCTACTTGTAGCTACGAGGCACGGGCCTTTGGTATTCACTCTGCTATGAGTTCTAAAGAAGCTTATGAGCGTTGTCCCCAAGCTGTCTTTATCTCTGGAAATTATGAAAAATACAAAGCTGTGGGACTTCAGATTCGAGCTATTTTTAAACGTTACACCGACCTGATTGAACCTATGAGCATTGATGAAGCCTATTTGGATGTGACAGAAAATAAACTTGGTATCAAGTCAGCTGTCAAAATAGCTCGTCTCATCCAACAAGATATCTGGCAGGAACTACACCTGACTGCTTCTGCTGGCGTTTCCTATAACAAATTCTTAGCTAAAATGGCCAGTGATTATCAGAAGCCGCATGGTTTGACAGTAATTCTACCTGACCAAGCCCAAGACTTTCTCAAACAAATGGATATTGCTAAATTTCACGGTGTGGGCAAAAAAACAGTTGAACGTCTTCATGAAATGGGCATTTATACTGGTGCAGACTTATTGGACGTCTCAGAAGTCACTTTAATCGATCGGTTTGGCAGACTCGGTTTTGACCTTTATAGAAAAGCTCGTGGTATTCACAATGCTCCAGTCAAGTCCAATCGCATTCGTAAGTCCATCGGCAAGGAGAAAACTTATGGTAAGATTCTTCAGGCAGAAGAAGACATCAAAAAAGAGCTGACTCTACTCTCTGAGAAAGTAGCTCACAATCTCAGTAGGCAGAACAAAGCTGGAAAAATCATTATCCTTAAAATACGATATGCTGACTTCTCCACTCTGACTAGACGAAAAAGCCTCCCACAAGCTACACAGGACGCTAGTCAGATTTCTCAAACTGCCCTTCAACTCTACGAAGAGCTAGCTGAAAAAGAAAAAGGCATCCGTTTACTAGGAATTACAGTGACAGGATTTTAAAAAACTTGAAGGAATCTCCCTTCAAGCTCTTTCTTATACAAATAAACGCACAAAACTATAGAGCAACAAGACACTACCAAGTACGATACGGTATTTACCAAAGAGTGTAAAGTCGTGCTTCTTCACATAGCTGGTCAAGAAACGAATAGCAACCATGCTGACTGCAAAGGCAACTCCCATAGCGACCAAAAGCAAGAATAGTTGACCAAAACTCAAAAGTTGACCGGCTTTAATAAATTTGAAAATCTTTAAAGCACTAGCTCCAAACATAACAGGAATTCCGAGGTAGAAGGTAAACTCTGTTACAACAGAACGACTCGTTCCATTCAACAAACCACCAACGATAGTGGCACCAGAACGGCTTGTCCCTGGGAAAAGGGCAAGGACTTGAAAGAGACCAATGTAAAGAGCTGTTTTATAAGGCAACTTGTCTAGCTCTGTCACTGTTGGTTCAATAGCTTGGGCCTTATTTCTTTTTTCAAGATAGATAAAGGCAACCCCATAGATAATCAACATGATAGCAACTGAAACCATGTTGTGGAAGTTGGCATCAAACCAATCATCCAACTTAAAGACCAATAGCAACGGCAAGGTCGCAACGAAAACTTTTGACCACAACTGCCAAGTTCGACGAACTTCGACCTTGGTTTTACCAGGTTTGAAGGGATTGAGCTTGTTAAAGTAAATTACCATAACTGCTAAAATAGCGCCAAGCTGAATGACAACATTAAACATGGACATGAAGGCTTCATTTTGGTCCTTGTATTGCACAAATTCTTCAACCAAGATCAAGTGTCCTGTACTTGAAATTGGCAACCATTCTGTAATTCCTTCAACGATCCCAAAAAAGATGGACTTCAAAATTTCAATAAAATACATGCATTACTCCTTTTTCTGTCCTCTATTATAGCATAATTTCGGATATTGCGATAGATTTTTCTAGAAGGCACCGATGCTACCACCGCCTCCGCCTCCTGAGAATCCTCCGCCAGAACTTCCACTTCCAGAAGATACGGAGTAGGTACTTGCTGTGTTTGCAATACTAGCATAGTGGCTCATTTGAGCAGTAGAATGATAAA
>CAJPSM010000110.1 GCA_905373305.1 uncultured Streptococcus sp.
GCACCGAAAATTGTAACAATAACCTTTGATGACATCTAGCTACCTAATTTCTATATTTTTTCCTAGTTGGACTAGGGATGAGATTTCCTCATTGTCATAGTTTTTATTTTATCATAATTTTCAAAAAAATCAAAAAATCCAATACGCAATTAAAAAACTGTAAGGAAAACCCTACAGTTTTGTTTTATACATTTAAGACCTTGTCCAAGAACTCTTTTAGACGAGGATGTTGCGGGTTGTCGAAGATTTGATCTGGTGTCCCATCTTCCAAGAATTCACCATCAGCTGTAAAGATAACACGGTTGGCCACCTGACGAGCAAATCCCATCTCGTGGGTTACGATGATCATGGTCATGCCTTGTTCAGCCAACTCTTTCATAACGTTGAGAACATCACCGACCATCTCAGGGTCAAGGGCAGAAGTTGGTTCGTCAAAGAGCATAATATCAGGATTCATTGCTAAACCGCGAGCGATAGCCACACGTTGTTTTTGTCCACCGGATAAGCTTTCAGGATTTGCATTAGCTTTATCAGCAAGTCCAACTTTTTCAAGGAGTTCCATTCCTAATTTTTCAGCTTCAGCCTTGGTCATCAATTTATGCTCCACAGGAGCGAAAGTGATATTTTCCAATACGGTCATATGTGGGAAGAGATTAAAGTGTTGGAAAACCATTCCCACGTTCTCACGGACATGGTCGACATTGGTTGATTTCTCAGTCAAATCATAACCATTCACAGTTATGTGACCGCTCGTTACCTCCTCAAGAAGGTTAAGGCTACGGAGGAAAGTGGATTTACCAGAACCAGAAGGACCAATGATACAAACAACATCTCCTTCATAGAATTTAGTTGTAATTCCTTTTAAAACCTCATTTTTTCCATAATACTTATGCAAATCATTTACATCAATTTTTAGTTTTGCCATTAACGAATCCTCTTTTCTAAGCGTTTCGCTAGTCTAGTCAAAAGCGTGATAATTACAAGATAGAAGATAGCAAGGATAGCATACATCTTGAAACTTTGGTAGTTACGGGCGATGATGATCTTACCAGTTTGGAATAGTTCAACCAAACCGATAGCAGATACGATAGTTGTATCTTTAAGAGCGATAACGAATTGGTTGACAAAGTTTGGCAACATCAATTTAGTCGCTTGTGGCAAGATAATCTTCCGCATGGTTTTCCCATAAGAGATACCAAGACTGCGGCTGGCTTCCATTTGCCCAACTGGAACAGCTTGAATCCCACCACGAACGATTTCAGCGATATAAGCCGCCGCATTGAGTGAGAGGGCAATAGTACCAGCTACGAAGTCGTTAATTGGGCTTTGTTGGCCTGTAATTGATTCGATGAAGTTTGGAATACCCCAGAAAATGAAAGCAGCAAGAATCATCAATGGAATACCACGAATCACATCAACAAAAATCTCAGAGATAAGACGGAGAGATTTGTATGGGCTGACACTAAACATCCCAAAGATAATTCCAATCACAATCGCAATTGCAAATGAGATAAGTGCTAATGAGAGAGTAATTCCAAGTCCGCTGAGGAGTTGTTTATAGTTGTTTTTCAACAGGCCCCAAATAGTCGTTTCATCAGCAGTTGAGGTTGCGGTAGTAGAGTCGCTTGCTAGGTATTTATCCAGAATCTTTTGGAATTCTCCATTCGCCTTAAGGTTGGCAAGTCCCTCATTGAACATCTGGATCAATTCAGGATTGCTGCCTTTCTTGACCGCAAAGGCTGTTTCACCGATTGGAGTTCCAGCGATTGGCGTTTTTAATTTTTGACCTTGGCTGATAGAATATTTGAGAACGGGCTCATCATCCATCACGGCATCGATAGCCCCAGTATTGAGACTGTCATACATTGATGCACCATCTGCAAAAGTTTTAATCTTGTAACCGTATTTGCTTTGGTTCTCAGTAAGGAATGTTTGAGAAGCCGTCCCGTTTTTAACACCAACTGTCTTATCCTTGAGGTCTTCATAAGAAGCGATGGTACTGGATTCTTTTACACCGAGAATGGTATTAGCAGTGTAGTAGGAATCTGAGAAGTCAAACGTTGCTTTACGAGCGTCCGTAACAGACATTCCTGCGATAATACCATCTGCTTGTCCAGCCTGAACGGCGCTAATGGCTGCATCAAATCCTGGGTTAGTAATCTCAATTTCAAAACCTTGATCCTTGGCAATAGCCTTGATCAAGTCCATATCAATACCAGTGTACTCGTTGCTTGAATTTTGAAATACGAAGGGAGCAAAAGATGAATCACTTGCAATAACATACTTAGATTTAACTGTGTCAGCTTTTACTACTCCTAGTGAGAAAATGGGAAATAAAATTAGCAAAAATGCTATGATTTTTTTCTTCATTTTTAGTCTCCTTTCCGAATATTTTTTCATTATATCAGAAAAAGGTAGAAAAGGCAAATTTCAAGGACTTATATGTCAGAAGATATAACATCGAAGCTCTTTATTCCTTTATTGAATTGCCACTACAAAGTGCTATAATAATAGCATATAATAGAAGAAATGAGGGTAGGAACATGAAGAATAAAAGAATATTTAAAGACTTCCAATCTTCCCAAATGAGTTTAAATATTTACACAAGTCCTTTGTTAGCCTTTGTTTTTGTCTTTATAGGAGAGTTTGTTGCATATACTTTGTATGGTATTAGCTTGTTAGCTTTCATCGGACTTGCTAGAAATTTTGGAGAGGCTGGTCAAAATATTGCAACTTACTTGCAAACCTTGCAGGAGAGCTTGACGGATAAAACAAGTGACTTTCGTTTAATTTTAGAATTGCTGGCCTTTGGTTTTATTCTCAACACTGTATTCAGATGGACTAGAAAAATTGAGAAAAGACCTATTCGAACCTTGGGATTTTATAGAGAGAATTTTCTCAGCAATCTTTTTAAAGGATTTTGCCTAGGTTTGGCACTTTTTTTTCTGACCTTGTTAGGTTTGGTGGGCTTAGGGCAATATCGTTTGGAGTCCATTCACTTGAATCCTTATTCGCTTACTTTTGTCGTCTTTACTATCCCATTTTGGATTTTACAGGGAACAGCAGAAGAAGTGGTGTCCCGTGCATGGCTCCTTCCACAATTGGCCTCAAGAACCAATCTAAAACTTGCTGTTGTCATATCTAGCATACTTTTTACCCTGCTTCATATGGGGAATTCTGGTTTAACACCTCTATCTCTAGTGAATCTCTTTTTATTCGGGGTTGCCATGGCTCTTTACCTTCTCAAAACCGATACAGTTTGGGGTATTGCAGGTATTCATGGGGCTTGGAATTTTGCTCAAGGAAATCTCTTTGGGATTTTAGTTAGTGGACAACCATCAGGAACGTCTCTAATGACCTTTTTACCACAAGGCAATCAAGATTGGCTATCAGGTGGTTCTTTTGGCATAGAAGGTTCTATCATGACAAGTCTGGTATTGCTACTGCTGATTGTCTATCTCGCTTATCAATTAAAGAAAGAAAATGAAAGGATGTGACTTCGGTCCGTCCTTTTCTTCGTGAAAATGCTACAAGTATGCTAAAATAGGAATAGCACATCGAGAGAGGATTCTTATGATCAATCGCATTACAGACAATCAATTTAAACTAGTATCAAAATACCAACCTTCAGGGGACCAACCCCAAGCCATCGAGCAGTTGGTTGACAATATCGAGGGTGGAGAGAAGGCCCAAATTTTGATGGGGGCGACTGGTACTGGGAAGACTTATACCATGAGTCAGGTCATTTCCAAAGTCAATAAACCAACACTGGTCATTGCTCATAATAAGACGCTTGCAGGCCAACTTTACGGAGAGTTCAAGGAATTTTTCCCTGAAAATGCTGTTGAGTACTTTGTGTCTTACTATGACTATTACCAACCTGAGGCCTATGTCCCTTCTAGTGACACCTATATTGAAAAGGACAGTTCAGTCAATGATGAGATTGACAAGCTCCGCCACTCAGCGACTTCAGCTCTTCTTGAGCGTAATGATGTCATCGTTGTGGCTTCTGTCTCTTGTATTTATGGTTTAGGTTCGCCTAAGGAATACTCTGATAGCGTGGTTAGTCTCCGTCCAGGTCTTGAGATTTCGCGTGATAAACTCTTGAATGACTTGGTAGATATCCAGTTTGAGCGTAATGACATCGACTTTCAACGGGGGAGATTTCGTGTGCGTGGGGATGTGGTAGAGATTTTCCCAGCTTCCCGTGATGAACACGCTTTTCGAGTGGAGTTCTTTGGGGATGAGATTGACCGTATCCGTGAGGTTGAGGCTTTGACAGGTCAGGTATTGGGAGAAGTGGATCAT
>CAJPSM010000111.1 GCA_905373305.1 uncultured Streptococcus sp.
ATCTTTGCAGTTGCTAGTGTAACGGATTATCTTGATGGCTACCTTGCTCGTAAATGGAATGTAGTCAGCAACTTTGGAAAATTTGCTGATCCGATGGCCGATAAGCTGTTGGTTATGTCAGCTTTTATCATGTTGATTGAGTTGGGTATGGCTCCAGCTTGGGTTGTTGCTATTATCATCTGTCGTGAACTCGCTGTGACAGGCCTACGTCTATTGCTCGTTGAGACGGGTGGGACGGTTCTGGCGGCAGCAATGCCTGGGAAAATCAAGACCTTTAGTCAAATGTTTGCGATTATCTTTTTGCTCTTACATTGGAATTTAATTGGGCAACTGTTGCTTTATATCGCTTTGTTTTTCACTATCTACTCTGGTTATGATTATTTCAAGGGTAGCGCTCATATATTCAAAGGGACATTTGGTTCGAAATGAAATCTATTATTGAAGTAAAAGATCTGTCTTTTCGTTATAAGGAAGACCAGGAACATTATGACGTTAATAATGTTTCGTTTCACGTGAAACGTGGAGAATGGCTTTCAATTGTAGGTCATAATGGGAGTGGGAAATCGACAACTATCCGTTTGATTGATGGCTTGCTTGAAGCAGAGTCTGGAGAAATCTGGATAGATGACCAACTGCTGTCTTCTGAGAATGTTTGGGACTTGCGTCGACAAATTGGTATGGTTTTTCAAAATCCAGATAATCAATTTGTGGGGGCAACTGTTGAAGATGATGTTGCTTTTGGCCTAGAAAACCAGGGACTTCCTCGTGAAGAAATGAAGAAGAGAGTAGCTGAATCCTTGGAGTTAGTGGGTATGCTGGACTTTAAGAAGAGAGAACCAGCTCGCTTATCTGGTGGACAAAAACAACGGGTGGCCATTGCAGGAGTTGTTGCTCTGAGACCAGCTATTTTGATTCTGGACGAGGCTACAAGTATGTTGGATCCCGAGGGACGCAGAGAATTGATTCAGACAGTTCAAGAGATTCGAAAAGACTACCAGATGACAGTCGTCTCCATTACGCATGACTTGGAAGAAGTTGCTATGAGTGACCGTGTTTTGGTCATGAAAAAAGGTCAAGTGGAGTCAACCAGCAGCCCAAGAGAACTTTTTTCTCGGGATGACCTTGACCAGATAGGCTTAGATAATCCCTTTACTAATCAATTGAGAGAATCTTTGAGAGAGACAGGCTATCAGTTGCCGGATGGCTATTTGACAGAAGGAGAGCTAGAGGACAAACTATGGGAATTACTCTAGAAAATGTGAGCTTTACCTATCAAGAGGGAACCCCCCTATCTTCATCAGCCTTGACTGATGTTTCTTTGACGATTGAGGATGGCTCCTATACAGCTTTGATAGGACATACAGGTAGTGGAAAATCGACGATTTTACAGCTTTTAAATGGCCTACTGGTACCAAGTAAGGGTTCTGTTCGAGTTTTTGATACTGTCATTACTCCTACATCAACCAATAAAGAAATTCGCCAGATTCGAAAGCAAGTCGGTCTAGTGTTTCAATTTGCTGAAAATCAGATTTTCGAAGAGACTGTTTTGAAAGATGTTGCGTTTGGACCGCAAAATTTTGGAGTTTCTGAGGAAGAAGCTAAGAAAATTGCGCGTGAAAAGTTAGCCTTGGTGGGCATTGATGAGTCACTCTTTGAACGAAGTCCATTTGAACTTTCGGGTGGTCAGATGAGACGTGTGGCTATAGCAGGTATGCTAGCTATGGAGCCAACGGTCTTAGTTTTGGATGAGCCAACAGCTGGACTAGATCCTTTGGGCAGAAAAGAATTGATGACCCTATTTAAAAAACTTCACCTTGCTGGAATGACAATCGTTCTGGTAACGCATTTGATGGATGACGTAGCAGCGTATGCTGATCAGGTTTACGTTATGGAAAAGGGGTGTTTGATCCAAAGTGGTAAACCGAGCGAAGTTTTCCAAGATGTAACCTTTATGGAAAATGTACAGTTGGGTGTGCCTAAAATCACAGCCTTTTGTAAACGTTTGGCAGATAGAGGTGTCGCTTTTAAAAAACTGCCAATCAAGATAGAGGAGTTTAAGGAGTCGCTAAATGGATAGTATGATTTTAGGGCGATATATACCAGGAGATTCCATCATTCATCGCTTGGATCCCCGTAGTAAATTGCTCGCTATGATCCTGTTGATTTTGATTGTATTTTGGGCTAATAATCCCCTCGCCAATCTCATTCTTTTTGTAGCAACAGGTATATTTATCGCTTTGTCGGGCGTTTCCCTCTCATTTTTTGTTCAGGGATTAAAATCCATGTTTTTCTTGATTGCTTTTACGACTCTATTTCAACTCTTTTTCATTTCAAGTGGAAATGTCTTATTTGAGTTTTCTTTTATAAGAATAACGGATTATGCTTTGCAACAAGCTGGGATTATTTTCTGTCGTTTTGTGTTGATTGTTTTCTTTTCAACTTTGCTAACGTTAACGACCATGCCTTTGAGTCTGGCAGCGGCAGTTGAATCTCTTTTAGCGCCTCTGAAACGTGTGAAAGTTCCTGTTCATGAAATTGGTCTCATGTTATCAATGAGTTTGCGTTTTGTTCCAACCTTGATGGATGACACGACGCGAATCATGAATGCTCAAAAAGCCCGTGGAGTTGACTTTGGTGAAGGTAGCATCGTTCAAAAAGTAAAGGCTATGATTCCGATTTTAATTCCTCTTTTTGCAACGAGCTTAAAGCGTGCAGATTCATTGGCAATAGCCATGGAAGCGCGTGGTTATCAGGGAGGAAAGGGTAGAAGCCAGTATAGACAGTTGAGATGGAGTCAAAAGGATACGCTGGCGATTCTTGTGATTCTGGTGCTGGGATGTCTCTTGTTTTTCTTAAAATCTTAGTGGATCTGTAAGGTTGATAAAAAATCACAGTAGCAGATCTTTAGTAAAAAAGGTAGGAATATGAACCGTTTTAAAAAATCAAAATATCTAATCATCGTTTTTGTCACAGTTCTGGCAGTCTCTGTACTATTAGTGACAACCTATTCAAGTGCTATTGTGACAAAACTAGGAGATGGGATTTCCTTAGTGGATAGAATTGTTCAAAAACCCTTTCAGTGGTTTGATGCTTTCAAATCGGATTTGGGACATTTGACGCAGACATACAATGAAAACGAAAGTCTAAAAAAACAACTCTATCAACTAGAGGTGGAGTCTAATCAATCAGAACGTTTAAAAACAGAAAATGAACAACTACGTCAGCTTCTAGAGATGAAGTCAAAATTACAGGCTACAAAAACCCTAGCAGCAGATGTGATTATGCGAGCCCCAGTGTCTTGGAAGCAAGAGCTAACAATTGATGCGGGAAGTTCAAAAGGAGTTTCTGAAAACATGTTGGCCATTGCAAACGGTGGCTTGATTGGTAGTGTTTCAAAAGTAGAGGATCATTCAACAACGGTCAACTTATTGACAAACACTGAAAATTCCGACAAAATTTCCGTTAAAATCCTGCATGGTTCTACTGAAATTTATGGAATCATCGTTGGTTATGACAAGGAAACCGAACTTCTTAAAATCAGTCAATTAAATAGTAATAGTGACATCAGTGCTGGAGATAAGGTGACTACAGGGGGGCTAGGAAACTTTAATGTCAAAGATATTCCTGTTGGAGAGATTGTTGGTACAACGCACAGCAGTGATTATCTAACACGAGAGGTAACTGTAAAGTTAAGTGCTGACACCAAAAATCTTCATGTGGTAGAGTTAGTGGGGAATTAGTAATGAGACTGTTAAAACAAGTTGGAATTTTCTTTTTACTCCCCGTTGTTGTTCTAGTTGATGCTCATATTGGTCAATTGGTGGGATCCTTCTTCCCCCACTTTCATTTAGCCAGTCATTTTCTATTTTTGTTTCTCTTATTTGAGACAATCGAGGTATCGGAGTATCTCTACCTAGCCTATTGTTGTATAGTGGGTTTGGTTTACGATATTTATTTTTTCCATTTGATTGGAATTGCCACGCTTTTGTTTATCGTGATTGGTGCTTCGCTCCACAAGTTTAACAGCGTGATTTTGACAAATCGTTGGACAAGGATGTTGACCATTATTGTGATCAGTTTTCTGTTTGATATGGGGAGCTATCTTTTGGCTCTTGCCGTAGGACTGACTGTAGATTCCATGCCGGTATTCATCGTCTATAGCCTTGTCCCATCAATGATTTTGAACTTCTTATGGATTGTCATTTTTCAATTTATTTTTGAAAAAATTTATCTATAAGAAAGAAATATAAATGTAACAAAGGCGTAATATTTATTATGTCTTTTTTTGGTATACTAGTAATGTCT
>CAJPSM010000112.1 GCA_905373305.1 uncultured Streptococcus sp.
GAGGATAAAGAGGGCAAAGGCACCAATCCAACCGATAAAGTTATACTTGTTATTGTTGCCCAGTTTTCCAAAGGTTTTGATTGCTGAAACACCAGCGCTACGGCCTAGGGCAAACTCAGCAAGCAAGAGCGGGAAACCAATTAAAATGGTAGAAATGAGAAAGACCAGTAAAAAGCCTCCACCGCCATTTGCAGCAGTCATGTAGGGAAACTTCCAAACGGCACCAAGACCGATAGCTGAACCAGCAGATGCTAGAATAAAGCCTAGTTTTGAACCCCATTGCGATTTTTCAGACATAGTTGAAACTCCAATCTCTTTTTTAAAATAAGAAAAGGCTACTTGAGTTGTCAAATAGCCTTCTCTCAATGGCTCTTTATGAGCCTTCTGTTTGATTGATAGACTTGACTATCCTATCATGTTTTATAAGGTCTGTCAAGAAAACCATTTTCAAGTTTTCACACCTTTCTCAAAAAGTTAAAAATTTTCTCAAAAACGCTTGACTCTGACCTAAGGGGAGGGGTTATACTATCCTTGTAAGGAGGGAATCATGTACCATATAAAAGAAGCTGCGCAGCTTTCAGGTGTCTCTGTCAAGACCCTGCATCACTATGACAAGATAGGACTCTTGGTCCCCTTAAAGTCGGAAAACGGCTATCGAACCTACAGTCAAGAGGATTTGGAACGCCTTCAAGTCATTCTTTACTACAAATATCTAGGCTTTTCTTTAGAAAAAATAGCAGAGCTATTAAAGGAAGAAAGGACAGATTTATTGCCCCATTTGACCAGGCAGTTGGACTATCTAACTCGAGAAAGGCAACATCTGGATACCTTGATTTCCACCTTGCAAAAAACCATTCAAGAACAAAAAGGAGAAAGAAAAATGACCATTGAGGAAAAATTCACTGGATTTAGCTATCAAGACAATCAAAAATACCACCAAGAAGCGGTAGAGGAGTATGGACAAGAAGTCATGGATCAAGCCCTCGAGCGACAAAAGGGTCGTGAAGATGAGTCTACGGCCGCCTTTAACAAAGTCTTTCAAACTTTGGCAGAAAATCTTCAAGCTGGTTTACCTGCAACAGCAACTGAAAACCAAGAGCAAGCAGCCAATCTCTTGCAAGCCATTCGTACTTATGGATTTGACTGCTCTATTGAAGTCTTCGGACATATCGGTAAAGGATACGTCTACAACTCAGAGTTCAAGGAAAACATTGATAAATTTGGACCTGGAACAGCTCAGTACACATCAGATGTCATTACAGCTTACGTTCGGACAAATGCAGAATAAATGAGTCTGGGACAAAAGTCCCTTATCTCCCAAAAAAGCAACGGATTTGCCGTTGCTTTTTTGCATGGTTGCAATAGTCTTGGTAAAATAGAATTGCACAATAAACCATTTAAAAAGGCTATCTCATTCATATTCACTCTAACACAAATCAAACAACTTTACCACTAGAACTTGCTTGCATTTGAAAAAGTGGTCAATGCCTTGGAGGAGCGTCACTTCCATGCTTTCTATCATGACTTCGGCTGCACGTTTTATCACCCTAAAATGCTTTTAGCTGCTCTACTATTTGCCTACTCACAAGGGATTTTCTCTGGACGAAAAATCGAAAAAATGATGATTGAAAATATCGATATGCAGTACCTAGCAGGACAGTTGGTTGTCAGCTACCGCACCATCAATCGCTTTCGAGTCGCTGAAGGGATGGAAGAACTCATTCGTGATCTTTTCGTTGACCTCAATCTTCGTTTAGATGAAAAGGAGGTCAACCATCTGATTAAATATGCCATGTTTGATAAGGGACAGAAGAAAAGGTATAAACAGTCGGCTAGAAACTTAGCGAATTGGTGCTATGATGACAAGGAGGATAGCTACACCCATCCTGATGGCTGGTGCTATCGTTTTCATCCTATCAAACATTAGAAAAAACAGAATCAACAAGAGATCAAGGTTTACTAGGCTGATAAATCTGAATCAGCCTCTCAAAAAGGACTGTATAGTAACGAACGCTATGAAGACTTAAAAACGAAAGAATATCAGGCGCTTTTATCTCCCGAAGGTAGACAGATTTTCGCTCAACGTAAGATTGGTGTGGAACCTGTCTTTGGGCAGATAAAGGCTTGTTTGGGTTACAAGAGATGTAATCTGAGAGGCAAGCATCAAGTGAGAATTGACATGGGATTGGTACTCATGGCTAATAACCTCCTAAAATACAATAAGAGAAGGACTCAAAATTAAAAAGCTAGAGTTCCGCAATTGGAAATCTCTAGCTTTTTTGTGGCTGAGAACTATTTTGTCTCAGACTCTTTTTTGTGCAAGATTTCTAAGTAAGCTGATTAAATTCCTATTTTTCCCTATCATTGTCCCTTTTTTTTCTTAGAGTTGGGAATTATAATAGACTTATCAAAAGAAAGAAGGGTGAAAAGATATGGACAATGTATTCTTTTTTATCAGTGTTTTTCTTGCTGGAATTCTTTCCTTCTTTTCTCCTTGTATTTTACCCTTGTTACCTGTCTATGCAGGGGTCTTGTTGGATGACAAAGATGGTGCTCAGGCTTCTAGCGGAAAATTTTCAATCTCACTTGTTAGTTTATTGCGAACTCTGGCCTTTATAGCGGGGATTTCTTTTATCTTTATCTTACTGGGCTATGGAGCTGGTTTTTTAGGCAATTTACTGTATGCCTCTTGGTTTCAGTATGTGACGGGGGCGGTTATCATTCTCTTGGGCTTGCACCAGATGGAAGTTTTACATTTTAAGGGACTTTACAAGGAAAGAAGGCTACAATTAAAGAGACAGGGACAAAAGGGTAATGGCTATAGTCAAGCATTTTTACTGGGGTTGACCTTTAGTTTTGCTTGAACGCCTTGTGTGGGGCCAGTTTTCGGCTCTGTTTTAGCCTTAGCAGCTTCAGGTGGCTCAGGTGCTTGGCAGGGAGCTGGGCTCATGTTGATCTATACGCTGGGTTTAGCGCTACCATTTTTGGTTCTAGCTCTCGCCTCCAGCTATGTTTTGAAACATTTCCGAAAACTCCATCCTTATCTCGAAACCCTCAAAAAAGTGGGTGGTTTCCTCATTATCGTAATGGGAATCTTGGTGCTTTTGGGAAATGCTTCTATTTTGACAAGTTTATTTGAATAGAGAGGAAGAAGAAATGAAAAAATGGCAAACAAGCCTCCTTGGAGTCGGCTCAATCTGTTGCTTAGCAGCCTGTTCGGCTAAAAACATGTTAGACGAACCTACTATGAAGGAGCAAACAAAAACAGAACAAGTCAGTTCGCAAACTGCGACTAAAGGTCAGGCAGTTGCTGATTTTGAACTGACAGGTGTAGATGGCAAGACCTATCGTTTATCTGACTACAAAGGCAAGAAAGTCTATCTCAAATTCTGGGCGTCTTGGTGTTCCATCTGTCTAGCCAGCCTTCCAGATACGGATGAAATCGCGAAAGAAGCTGGTGATGACTATGTGGTCTTGACAGTGGTGTCTCCTGGACACAAGGGGGAACAAGCAGAAGAGGCCTTTAAGAACTGGTACAAGGGCCTGGATTATAAGAACTTCCCAGTTCTAATTGACCCGTCAGGCAAACTTTTGGAAAGTTATGGTGTTCGTTCTTACCCAACTCAAGCTTTTCTAGACAAGGAAGGCAAGCTGGTCAAAACGCAACCAGGTTTTATGGATAAGGATATGATTTTAAAGACATTGAAAGAAATGGGGTAGAGAAAGGTCATGAATGATAAATTAAAATTGTTTGTCTTGGCAGGGATCTTTTTCCTAGCCATAACAGGTCTCTATTTTCTATTGATGCGAAATGCAGGGCAGACAGATAGGTCGCAAATTGAAAAAGCGTCAGTTAGCCAAGGAGGAAAAACAGTGAAAAAAACAGAAGTCAGTAAAGACGCAGACTTGCACGAGATTTATCTAGCTGGGGGATGTTTCTGGGGAGTGGAGGAATACTTCTCACGCGTTTCCGGAGTGACAGATGCTGTTTCAGGCTATGCAAATGGTAGAGGGGAAACAACCAAGTACGAATTGATTAACCAAACAGGACATGCGGAAACCGTCCATGTCACCTATGATGCTAACCAAATTTCCCTAAAGGAAATTCTACTTCATTACTTCCGCATCATCAATCCAACCAGCAAAAATAAACAAGGAAATGATGTGGGGACCCAGTACCGTACAGGTGTTTATTACACAGATGACAAGGATTTGGAGGTAATCAACCAAGTCTTTGATGAGGTGGCTAAGAAATACGACCAACCTCT
>CAJPSM010000113.1 GCA_905373305.1 uncultured Streptococcus sp.
CTATTAATCTGAATGTATTGTCTCCAAGATTCAATATCAAGATCAAAAAATAATAATTTATTAAGTAATTTCACATACCACTTCTCTATTCTTCTAATAACAAGATAGAGAGTACAAATATAGCCCACTGTTATATATAAACGATATTGAAATAGTTGTCTAATACTTACTAAATATATGAGTAACATTGTTATCACTAAATATGCTAATCTGAGATAAAGATCATATCTCTTTCTCAAGTATTTGTATTGTATCATAACATTATCCTCTTTATTTCTATTTAGAACCTACCTGCTAGTTTCCCTATAAATGGCACAGTCCAATACGCCAACTCTGGTTGAACTACTGTCACAATAGCTGCTCCTACAGCAATCACTTCCCATGTATTTCCTATCTGAATTCCGCTTTCTAACTCTCTAGAAGTCGTCCAGTCTCCCTTTTTCTCAGATTCCGTATATTGATGATAACCTGCTAAAATCCCATCATTTATATCCGTACTCAGTTTTAATCCATAGTAATCCGTTGTCGTCTTATTACCTTTAGTTTTACCAGCTCCAGTTGCCACATCTAATTCCAAACCATGGTCTTCTGAAATACCTAAATCAGTTTTTATTCCCCCTTTGTATCCAAATGCGGATACCTCAGCTTTAGCATTAATATGCCAATCTTCAACTCCTATTTCAAATGAAATAAATTTTAAATCAATTCCTACACCTGAAATTATGCCATTATTCGTTTTTAAATTAATGAAACCTTTTTTCTCATTTACAGACTTAACTTTTTCTTTTACATAAGTTGAGTGAGTAAAATGTCTATCTTGAATATTTTGTTTTTGCTCTATAGACATAGTATGCTCATAACCAAAAATTTGAACATTATTTATAGAACCTTTAAGTTCTGCTTTTAACTTTTTAGCTTCAATAGCCTGTTTATGCTTATCAACAGCCACTTGGATTGTCTCTGGTATATCTCTATTAGAATACCAGTTTTTATAAGCATCGATTTTCTTCACATCATCCTCAGAGAGTTCTTTCCCATCTTTTATTTTCTCCAGAACCTTCTGATAGTCTTCATCAATCTTAGCCTTCTTGTCCCATTCGCCTTCGATACTCTTGACCCAAGCCAGAGTCTTTTGGGAATGTTTAGGAAAAGTTCCACCGAAGCTCGCAAAGTCACCATGGATCATATTCAATCCAGCTGTGAGATTTTTCATCACAGTGTCCATGCTCTTAGCACCTTCTCCTGAGAAAACTTCATTGGAACTTCCCGCAAATAAATTCAACTTGCGAAGTTTATCCATTTTCTCATTTTTTTGAGCCGTTAGACCATCCATTCGAGAAGATATATTTTGCAAGAGACTCCTATCGGCATGATCACTGCCTTCCATAGCACGTAAAGTACCTCTAAGACTACTAATACTGCTTTCAAGACTTTGGATTTCACTTTCAAGTACGGCTGAATCTAGATCTTCGTCCCCAACTTCTGACCGATATTTTGAGGGAAGTTTGGGTACGGCTTCACTGAGGTACTCTGAATACATGATGGCCCCTTTAATTAGTGGCGTAATCACACTCATCCCGTATTGTTTTCCTGAATCATAGGCACTCCCTTGTAAGTCACCTGCTCCATTGAAGTTGGAGAGGGCTGTGACCGCTGAGTTATAGGCTACGACCCTAGCCTTTCCAACGGAAGACATGGTCTGACCTTGTGCATCCGATGATCCTAATACCATTTTTACCATATTACTTGTTCGACTCCTGTTCTATTAATAGTTTCTTTCTAGCGTGGTAGAGTTCATTGAGTTGCTCATCCAGCTGATTTTCTCGCTTCTTAATATCCGCTCTTTGTCTCTCAGACCATTCTTCAATGATCGCTCCGATACCTTCCACACTTACAATTAGGTTTTCGTAGACTTGGTAGTCTTTGGAAGATATGGGAAGTGTTAGGATCTGACGAAGAGGTTTTAAGCCTTGTTGATGTAAATCAAACATTTCTTTCTCTGCTCGCTCTACCTTCTTTTTTTCTAGGGTTAGTTGATCCAGCGAGTTATCAATGCTTTTCTTCTTTTTATCGATTTCTTCTAAGGTAATTGGTTTCATTAGTCTGCAAAATATCCTGAATTTGGTACAAAATTTTCACTCTCATCTGGAACAGCACTTGTTTTTGGTAATCCTGAAGTATTAGCATCAATGTTTGATGCTATATGATTATCCATGGCTACAAACTCTGCTGCAATCCCATGAATCAATCCTACAAAATCATTAAGCACACCGCTAATGGATTCTGCATAACTAGCTTCTTCTGGAATTTTCTCTGCTGCAGTACTATTCCCGGGATACTCACTTGATCCATCCATTGTAACCGTACCTCCTGATGTAATGCTGTTCGCAGCATTACCAATACCTGTTGCAATAGAACTTGCGACTTCTTCTTTACTTTGTATTGGTGCCATACTATCTCCTTCTAATAATTTCTTGTAATTTTCAGTTTTATAACTTGTTTGCGCGAATGCAGATAAACTTCATCTGGCTCTGGTCGTACTTCTCGATTATTGTATGGTTTATCCAAGAAGTTTTGATCCATCAATCTCATACCAAAGATAAACCATTGAGCATTAGTCTTGATATATCTAGGAATTACATCAATACCTGTCCCAATATAACTATATTCCCCACCGATAATGAATCGCATACCTACTCGAGACCCGTTTTCAAACAAGAATCGCAATTGTGTATCATTTATATCACTTTCAGATACTAGTCCCTTCATATTTGGGATAAAAATTAACCACTCAGAAGAGATTCCTTTTTCAAGACGCCGTTTCACTTCATAGACTAATTGACTTCCAATATCAGATAATTCCTCTTTACTGCTAATATAGGTTTTTACCTGATTTTTATATATTTCGTATTCCTGAAAAGCGTCAATTAACATGACATGAACATCTGTCATAATATGAAGAGCCACCTTTAATAAGTGATGGGAAATATTGTCAAAAGCATCCTCAGCATTTGATATATAGGCTAAATGTTTAAATCTGTTAAGAGAGATACCAACATTCTCAACCATTTCAATTTCCAGACCGATTGGAACTTGACCATGCTCAACCGCTTTTTTCACACTAGAAATGTTAGCAAACTCTGTTACTGTCAACTCCTCAGGTACCATCGGGATAGCCTGTGGTGTTTCGCCTGTCCAAGCTTCTCGGATTCGAGCGACTCCTGTACGTAGGTTGTTGATGACTTGTGCATCACTGATACCTGCGACTGGCAAGGCGAGCTGGACGACATCAACTTCATCCCGTTTCATGAGGATGCGTCCCTTGATATCTTCCATGGTCGCCGCAAGCGGTGTGCTACCTAGAATAGTTCGGACTTCACCGACATCATTTTGCTTAAGAGTCATCTGATGCTTGAAGTTGGCATAGAGGGTAGCTCTCAAGTTGGACTGACGACCAGCTGTCATGATTAAGTGGACACCAATGCTGAGACCTTCGCGAGATATCCGCATCAAGATCTTGAAGAGCTCTGCTTCAAATGGCTCTTCCTTCATCGCTTCATAGCTATCCAAGAGAATGACAATTGTCGGCTCTTCTTGGCCACTAGCCTGACGGTAGAGGTCTATGGTCCCCACACCGTAGTCGGACAAGAGTTTCTTCCTCCGATTGAGCTCTCGCTCCATGATTCGGACAAACTTAGCCACTTTCTCCGTCTGGTCTAAAAGTAGGGTATCTGCTACGTGAGGCAGATGGCTCAAAGGCGCCAGCCCATTCGTACCAAAGTCCATTAAGTAAAGTGTGACATCCTTTGGACTGTACTTTCTAGCCAGATCCATCGCTGCACTTTGCAGGAAGGTCGTCTTCCCTGTCCCTGGACTACCATACAAGAGGATATTTCCATCCTTAGATAGATTGATAGAGACTGGCTCTTGCTTTTGTGCTTGCGGGATATCTGCCATCCCGATGAGAAGCTCGAGATCACTTGGCTTTTTATTCCATTCTTTATGGAAATCAACCGCTTCAAGCTCATCTAGTGTCATGCGCTCACGGAGCGGTGGTAGCCACGGCTGTGGTAGGGGAGCGATCTCTTGGTTCTCTGCCAAGAGCTGGATATTTTCGACGATGGCATCAAGCTCTGTCGGTACTTCCTTGATTTCATCGGCTAGATCCAGTCCAGAGAGGTCTTGATTGAGGACTTCATATTGGCCTAGGTCGTTGATACGATAGATTGTGTGATCTTCGATTCCCAGTTCATCCTTGT
>CAJPSM010000114.1 GCA_905373305.1 uncultured Streptococcus sp.
ACAAACCTCTGATTTTAGCAGGTGATTTTAATAATCCAGCTGGTCAGGAAGGCTACCAAGCGATTTTAGCTAGTCCACTGGATTTGCAAGATGCTTTTGAAGTTGCTAAGGAGAGAAGCGGTAGCTATACCGTTCCACCAGAAATTGATGGTTGGAAAGGAAATACCGAACCACTTCGAATTGATTATGTCTTTACGACAAAAGAGCTGGAAGTCGAAAGTTTGCATGTGGTTTTTGATGGTCAGAATAGTCCACAAGTCAGCGACCACTATGGTTTGAACGCGGTATTAAATTGGAAATAAAAGCAAAAAATGAAAGGGAGCGATTCCTTTCATTTTTTTACAAAAATCACAATTTTAGAGAAGAAAGTTTCTTGTATATTTGTATATTATGAGAAAATATCCACAAATAAATTTTTAAAAATTCACGGTCAAAAAAATCGATAATATCAACTATTTATGATAAATAGTAATTATGAAATAAAAGGAGGACTGGAATGTTTTTTCAGGATAGAAAGATAAAATATTCAATCCGCAAATTGTCAGTTGCTACTGTGTCACTTGCGATTGGATTTTTGTTTGCGCCTGCGGTCATGGGGGCCGCTCAAGTAGCTCAAGCTGATGAGCTTACGGCTACTGAACAAGTGGAGAATAAGGCAGAGAATCAGGTCTCGGTGGGCTCTTCTACAATAGAGCAAGCAGAGCGTCAGAAAGAAAATCAAGTTACTTTGAAATCTTCTGAATCTGCGGTAGCAGAGACAAGTGAAGCGACAGATTCGACTGCTTTTAAAAATGCTCAGCCAGCTACAGGCACAAGCCAGCCAGCTGCAGGCACTGCCCAAGCAACTCCAGCAAATGCTAGTCTAAACAAGAGCACTTTGGAGAACTACCTCAAAGAGTTGCGCAGCAAGGACTTTTCAAGTAAGACAGACGATAGTCTAGAAATCTTGAATGGCGTGATGACAGCTGCTGATAGTGTGCTTCAAACTGCAACAAAGCAAGAAGAAATTGATAAAGTTTATCGCAATCTCGTGACCTTTGTCAATTCAGGTCTTCGTGATAAAAATCCGAAAGTCATCCCAGACAAGGATAAGACTCCTCGCTCAGCACTTTATTGGTTTGAAAGTGCTACACCAGGAAAAACGGTTCCATTTGGTCTGAACTACTTGAAGCCAGAAGACACAACAATCTACAAAAAGGGCGATAAAGTAAAAGCCATCCAGCCAACTGAAACAACTTATGTAGAGTATGATGGAAGTGGTAGATGGACCTTTAAGGGCTATGACCATGATAGTCAGGTGATTGACAAAGATGATGTTGTCTTCACAGGTAAGTGGGAATTTACGCCGACACCATATAAGGCTACCTATAGAGCGGTTAATGGATCGCCTGGAAAAACTTTGCCATCTTATGTTGCAAATTGGAGTCCAGAAGATAAAAGAAGATTTGCTGAGGGTGAAGTAGTAAAAGCACAAGAATTTCACTATGTTTTTTATACTTCAGAAGAATTTCCTAACCGAAAAGGCTATTGGGCTTTGACTGGCTTTGATGCTCCAAGTAAAGTGGCAAACAATGGCGATGTAGAGTTCGTAGGAACTTGGAAATACTTTGAGGATGTCACTGTATCCTACAAACCTATGAACCAGCACGATTTTGAGAATTTTTATCATTTACCAAGTAGTCCTAAGACCTCACGTGACGAATATAAATTACCTCTTCCTAAGGAGATAAAAGATCTAGAAAGTAAGCTATACGATTACAAGCTTTCTCTCAATCAGTTTGATAAACGTGATGAGCATTTACCTCAAGATATACGGGATACGGTAGCAGCTTTGCTTCGCTACGATGAAGTTCAAGGTGTCTACAAACCCTTTTATGATGCGGAAAATGAAGGAAATTGGACCTTTGAGGAAGATATCGTAGATTTAACCTTCAGTCGTGAACTAGAGCGGGCGGCTACATATGGGGAATTGCCAAAAGTTACAATGCCATTGGAGTTTGTATTTAAAGGGGTTCCTCGGAAACCGACTTACGAGTTTCTCAGTGGGACTGCTGGCAAAGCACTACCTGCTGAGATCAATAATCTGAAGCCGGTAGATATGCCTGAATGGGAGTATGCAAAGAGAAAGCAATACCCGAAAGGTGAGATGGTTGAGTCTGTTAGACCGACTCAAGAGTCCTACTATGATGCAGTTAACAAGGGTACCTGGACCTTTACAGGCTACGATTTTACTGAAAAACCAGTAAGTGAGTGGGATCATAAAGGATGGAACCTTAAGTTTACAGGTACTTGGACTTTTGTAGCGGATAAGTACTCAGAAAACTATGAGTTTGTTAGCTCAGATCCTAGTCGATCTCTACCAGCTGCAGTTAAGGCCTTGACGCCAAGTAATACAAATACTTACAAAAATGGCGAAACTGTATTTGCGGAATATCCACGTGAGACGACCTACATGGACTTTGATAACGAGGGAACTTGGAAATTTGATGGCTATGACGCTAATAGCAAGGTAGTTAATCAAGATAAAGTTCTCTTTACAGGTACTTGGTCTTTCACACCACACAGAGATAAGACTGTTTCCTTTGACTTTGTCAGTGATACCCCAGGGAAGGCTATTCCAGATGATCTGAAGGCACAAATTCCAGCTCCTATCACGACATCTCCGAAAGATTATTCTGATAATGTTAGATATGTCATTGAAAGTTTCTATACATACACAGATGATGATAATGATGGTACTTGGAAGTTTATTGCTCCTGAGAAGATAGAAAAACCAACTGATGATGAGGACTCTACTTACACTCTCCACTGGGTCTTTGAACCGACCAAGCATAGTGTCTACTATGACTTCTATACAGATTCAAAAGATTCTTCTGGTAATTTAATCTACCCACCACATACTTTGTATGATCTAATCACTTATGAAAGAGAATTTGTCAAGGGTGAAAAAGCTCGCGTTAAAATGCCATCTAAAACAAGATTTGAGGATCCTGATGGCAGAGGGACTTGGGTATTTGATGACTTCTATGAAGATGATAACACGACTATTTCCTCACGTGTGAAAACAGTAGGGACAGAAGATGTTCGCTTCAGAGGAAGATGGATCTTGGTTCCTACTGATCAGTCTGATACGATCTACAGAGTGGAGTATAAATTCACTAACTCGACTCCTGCGTATCCTCTTCCAAATAAGATTCGTGATATGCTTCCAGCTGGCACTGATTTCGTTGCACGAGCTGATGATTACAAAGATGCAAGCAAACTTGACACAACCACAGTAACTGTTCCGACAGGTACTTGGACCTTCCATGGTTTTGATGCGGATAAATACGGAAAAGCTATTGCAGGTACGAAAGTGAAGACCATCACAGGATCTTGGAGCTTTGCGCCAAATGGTATAGATTATCAGTTCCAATCAACCAATCCTGCTTTTGCACTACCAGATCATATCACCAAGTTGACTCCGAAAAATCCTTATGATTACAAGTTATATCCTAAGGAAATTCTGGCTGAACAACCAAGTGAAACGACTTATGTTGATACAGCGAATAAAGTGACTTGGACATTTGCAGGATACGATAAAGAAAAAATTGTTGTAGGAAAGGGCAGACAGACTTTCCTTGGAAGCTGGGTGCCTACTCCAAATCCAGAATATGTATTCAAATCATCTAAAGCAGGTGTTCCATTGCCACAAAGTGTTTTGGGAATGCTTCCAAATGATGAGGCTTCTTATAAGGTTGGAGACACCATTGTAGCCAAACAACCTGCTAAAGAATCAGTAGTTGAAGAAGAAAAAGACTATGTCTGGACCTTCAAAGGTTACGATCAGAAGAATGCGACCTATAATGGCAAGCGCGTGACATTTACAGGTATCTGGGAAGCAACGCCTAGACCGCATCATGTAAGCTATACTTTTGAAAGCGAAACGGCTGGTGTTGATTTGCCTGAATTTATCCAGAAGAAAGCACCAAAAGACAGCTCAAGCTATTACAACATGCAAAAAGTTGTACCAGAAGAGTTGACTAAAACGACTTACAAAGATGATATGAACGATGGTACCTGGACTTTCGTTGGTTACGATGCCAAAAGTAAGATTGTGAAAAAAGCTGATTTGACCTTCACAGGTAAGTGGAAGTTTGAAGCTAACAAGTATCAAGCAAGTTACCGCTTCGAGAGTGAGACAGCAGGTAAGGTTCTTCCAGCAGCCATCGCAGCATTGA
>CAJPSM010000115.1 GCA_905373305.1 uncultured Streptococcus sp.
ATCCCTGCCCTTATCCTTGCAGTGCTTGTTGGTATCCTAACGATTCTCTTTACCTTCATCGCAAGCTTTATCTGGAATCCAGATAAGAAGAGAGAGGCTCTTGGTTAAGACAATGAGAACCGCTGGACAAAAACTCGATTTTAAGAGAAAATCCAGCAAGCCTTTCCATCAAAAATGCATAGTATCAATGTTTTTGAACACTTGATGCTATGCATTTTTGATGATCTTTATCCCCGTATAACCAGAAGAAAACTCTGCATTCTATATAGAAATTTTTTGACAAATTACTTTGATTTTGATATTATATTATTAAAAAAAGGGGGGATTTTTATAATGAATCATAAACATTCTTTATTTGGGAAGTGCAAGTCTGTTTTATTGACGGTTGCTCTAGCGTCTGCCTTTACAGCAGTGGGGCAAGTTGATGCTGATGAGGTAAAAAAACCAAGCCAAGTTGCTAATGATCTTGCTCAAGTAGGTTCAAATGAACTTTCCACTAAAACTACTCAAACTAATCAACAAATTTCCGAAACAGTTAAGGAGATTCAAGATAAAGTTAATGTCTCTGTAGTACCACTTGATAAAGCTCAACCTGGTGATATAGTTAAAGTAACTACTACTTCAACGGACGCCAAGGTAGATACTAAAGAAAACGCAGCTGGTACAGAAGCAACTGCCAAAGCAGAGACTTCTATAAGTGTTGAAACAACTCATTTAGCTGCTAAGGGAACTGCCGTTGGAGAAAAGACACCTGTTACAACAACGAAGACTGTTACAGATCACGTTAATACAGATGACTATGTAGCTAATGTTACTCAAACTATCAAGAAAACTACATTTGAAAAAGTTTTAAAAGAAGCAGATGTAATAATTACTAAACAAGCGGCTGGTTCTGCAGATATCGTCTTTACTATTGATAAGTCAGGTTCAATGGATTCGTCTATTCAAAATGTTGTACAGAATATCGAGAACTTTGTCCGTGATTTGGCTAATAAAAAAGTTGATGCTCGTCTTGGCTTAATCGCGTATGAGGCTGCTGACAATGTTCAATATTTCGATTTTAATGGATCTAAATTCACTAAGAATGTAGAGGAGTATATTAAGGCGCTTAGATCTATTCGAACATACGGCGGAACAGAAGAGCCTACAGTCCCTCTACATCATATTGCAACCTCAAAAGATTATGATTGGTCTACAGCTTCTAATAATCGTCGTTTTGCATTCTTAATTACTGATGAAAGTATTGATTTCCGTACTCCAGGCATTCCAACAGTAGAAGAGACTCTGAAAGCTCTTAAAGCAGCAGATATTTCTCTATCAGTTGTAGGGATGAGATACGAAGAATCGACCTTCAAACCTTTAGTTGAGGGGACAAAAGGGCTTTATCTTAATATTAATCAAGAATTTTCTAGTCTTTTAAATCGTGATTTTACAAATCATGTTGTTAAGACTGTCCAAGAAGGACGTGTTTACCGCATCGTAACAGAGAAATATGACTTCTTAACAGAGGCGCATGTCGTACTTAAACCAAAACCTATCGGAAGCACAAAGGCAGTTTATCATACTTCTGCACTTTCTAATAAGGTATCTGAATTACCCAAAACTGGTGAAAAGGCATCTTCTAATTTATCCGTACTTGGAGTTGCCTTAATTGCAGTAGCCTCTGGTTTGACTGTTGGTGTTAAGAAAAAAGATTAAAGAGATTCTTTTCATATAGAAGGTAGAGAAAAGGAGTTTGGCACCATTTAGATTCTTTGCCAACTATAATAAGAGAAAAATAGTTAACAATGAGAGAGGGCGTCTTGGTCCTCTCTTTTAATATATTCAGAGCAAATTTCATATCCTACTCTATCATCTCAAAAAGATTTTGTCCCTCTTTCTTTAGAAATAAAGGAGTATTTTCTTTTATCTAATAAATTTATGATGAAAATATCAGTCTTCAAAAATACATATTCCTAGTGTTAGTAATATGAAAACGATTGAGATTAAAGTGTGTGATTTTCTACAAATATCTATCATTTCATCAATCCTATGATATTCTTAATAAGTATCGTCAGCTCCTTATAGAACATGTATTTTTCTGCATTCAAAGAAACTCTAAAATCATAAAAACGCATAATATAAGAAATTCAAAGAGTTCAATATTATGCGTTTTATTATGGAAAGTTTTACTGGATTTTTTCCTCAAATTTAATTTTTGCCTTGTCTCTTCTCTTACTTTATTCAATCTCCCATTTCTTTGCCAACCAGCTAGAAAAGGCTAGAAATCGCTCAGCCACTTGTTCATGATGTCCATAAGGATCAAAGACAAACTGACCTGTCGGATAGTGTTTCTGAAGACTGGTATGGATCTGCTCAGCATAGGCTGGTGCTTGAGCCAAGCGATTGGTATGATGCGCTCCTTCTGTTTGACCATTTTGTAAATACAGCAAACAGTCCAAATTTTTCACCTTTTCTTCCTTGCAGTAAGTTACAAAATCAGGATACCAAAAGGAACCGCAGATGGAGAAAATACAGGAGACCTTGTCAAAGCTGAAAAGACTGTAGACGGCCGCCAAACCACCTAGTGAGTACCCTCCATAGGCAAGGCGATTTTTGTCCAGTTGATAAAGCGACTGCAACTTAGCTAAAAGACCTCCAAACAAATGACCATGATAGACGTTGGCCTGACCGCCAAAATCTGGAGCTCCATCTCTCAGTGCAGATGCCTTCCAAGGAGTGTAGTCGTCTAGGCGATTTTCAGAAGTCAAGCCCACTAAAATCACCGATTCGGAAAGGGTTGATAGGAAATCCAAGTTTCCATCATTTAAGAGGATAGCTGGATAGGTTTGATTGGGATCATAGGTCGAAGGAAGGCTGACCTTGACTTGGATTCCTTCCCAATCAAACTCATTATTTATTGATAAAGTCATTGATTTTCTCAAGGGAATCAATCACTGCTGGACCATAGTCCATCAACTCATCGTAAGAAATGGTCATGATTTTTTGATTCTTAATTGCAGGAACGTTTTCCAATACCTCATTTGCCTTCATCAACTCTACTGCGTTGGCATCCAATTTTTTATTACGGTCACTGGTCACATAGATAATCAACTCAGGATCCATTGACACGAGATTTTCCAAGGTCAAGCCTGATGTTCCCGTTGCAACGTTGGTATAACCAAGTTGATTTAGCAAGCTTTCTTGCAAAGCAGACTTGTAAGCACCGAAGGTTTCGTCGTTATATGCAACCATAATCAAAGCCTTTTTCTTCTCACCTTGACTTGCTGGATTAGCTTTCTTAACAGCCTCAATTTTAGCTTGTAATTGAGATGCGTACTCATTAGCCTTGTCCTGAACATTAAAAATCATTCCAAGATTTTTGACATCTTCTACAATATTCCCCAAATCTTGCTGAATTGTTGAGAGAGAAGCTTTTTGCGTATAGACTGGGATTTTATTTTCATTCCAAGTGCTAACTGTTCCCAAGGATTTTTCAGAAAACATCATGTTTCGACCCATCACAGCATCTGGCTCATAAGAAAGGACTGTCTCTTGTGAGACTGTTTTTTTATCCCCGATTTGAGGAATAGTCGCAATCGCGTCCTTGTATTTGTCCGTCACAGCATTATCAGGGTTAAGCATACCAGCAATTTTATCCTTCAAGCCTAACTCCAATAAGATTTCAGTGGTTGAAAGATTGTTGGTGATAACTTTTTCAGGTGCCTTGTCAAAGACTTGTTCGACTTCATTTCCCTTAGCATCAAATGTTTTGACCGTTAGTGGATAAGTCGTCTCTGTGCTCGCCTTTTGACTTGTTTCTGTGCTAGATTGTGTGGTAGCTTTTTCTGTATTAGTATTGCCACAAGCTGCCAAAGTTAAGGTAGCTACTGTTACGAGTAAAATACTGAGTGTTTTTTTCATCTTATTTTCCTTTTCATTTTTTATAAATAGTGAATCATGGCTTGCTGATCCTCGGTCCAAGTAACCTGACTTTGAACTCCGTATACAGTTTGCAATGACTCTGGAGTAATGGTCTCCTTTGGAGACCCTTGATAAAGGATTTTCCCCTCTTTCATCAGATAGAGATAATCCGAATAGCGACAAGCAAGTTGAATATCATGTAGGACAGCTA
>CAJPSM010000116.1 GCA_905373305.1 uncultured Streptococcus sp.
GCTCTTGAGCAATTGACGGTGGATGACTTGGTTCGCATCTTGAAAGAGCCAAGAAATGCCTTGGTCAAACAATACCAAACCTTGCTTTCTTATGATGATGTTGAGTTGGAATTTGACGACGAAGCCCTGCAAGAGATTGCTAATAAAGCCATCGAACGGAAAACTGGGGCGCGTGGTCTTCGCTCGATTATCGAAGAGACCATGCTAGATGTTATGTTTGAAGTACCGAGTCAGGAAAATGTGAAATTGGTCCGCATCACAAAAGAAGCTGTGGATGGAACGGAAAAACCAATCCTAGAAACAGCCTAGAGGTGACTATGGAAATCAATACACACAATGCTGAAATCTTGCTCAGTGCTGCAAACAAGTCCCACTATCCGCAGGATGAACTACCAGAGATTGCCCTTGCAGGGCGTTCAAATGTTGGGAAGTCCAGCTTTATCAACACCATGCTCAACCGCAAGAATCTGGCTCGTACGTCAGGGAAACCTGGGAAAACCCAGCTTCTCAACTTCTTTAACATCGACGACAAGATGCGCTTTGTGGATGTACCAGGTTATGGCTATGCCCGCGTTTCCAAAAAGGAACGTGAAAAGTGGGGGCGCATGATTGAGGAGTACCTCACAACTCGTGAAAATCTACGTGCGGTGGTCAGTCTGGTTGATCTCCGTCATGACCCGTCAGCAGATGATGTGCAGATGTACGAATTTCTCAAGTATTATGAGATTCCGGTTATCATCGTTGCGACCAAGGCGGACAAGATTCCTCGTGGTAAGTGGAACAAGCACGAATCAGCAATCAAAAAGAAATTAAACTTTGATCCAAGTGACGACTTCATCCTCTTTTCATCTGTCAGCAAGGCAGGGATGGATCAGGCTTGGGATGCAATATTAGAAAAATTATGAGGGAAAGAAATGGCAAAAACAATTCATACAAATAAGGCACCAAAGGCTATCGGACCTTATGTTCAAGGGAAAATCGTTGGCAATCTTTTGTTTGCTAGCGGTCAAGTTCCCCTATCTCCTGAAACTGGAGAAATCGTAGGAGAGACCATCCAAGAACAGACAGAACAAGTCTTGAAAAACATTGGTGCGATTTTGGCTGAAGCAGGAACAGACTTTGACCACGTTGTCAAAACAACTTGCTTCTTGAGCGATATGAACGACTTTGTTCCTTTTAATGAGGTTTACCAAACGGCCTTCAAAGAGGAATTTCCAGCTCGTTCAGCTGTGGAAGTAGCTCGTCTTCCTCGCGATGTGAAAGTCGAAATTGAAGTTATCGCAGAGATTGGATAAGCTAGTTGAAGTTTGGTTTTGCCAAACTTCTTTTGATATAAGGAGAGATAGATGACGAATAAACAACTTCACCTAGTGATTGTGACAGGGATGAGTGGCGCAGGAAAAACCGTAGCCATTCAGTCCTTCGAGGATTTGGGATATTTTACCATTGACAACATGCCGCCAGCCCTCCTGCCAAAGTTTTTACAGTTGGTCGAAACTAAAGATGATGACCACAAACTGGCCTTGGTAGTGGATATGCGTAGCCGTTCCTTTTTCTCGGAGATTCAGGCTGTTTTGGATGAATTGGAAAACCAGGATGATTTGGATTTCAAAATTCTCTTTTTGGACGCGGCGGATAAAGAATTAGTCGCTCGCTATAAGGAAACCAGACGGAGTCACCCTCTAGCAGCGGATGGTCGGATTTTAGATGGCATCAAGCTGGAACGTGAACTTTTGGCACCTTTGAAAAACATGAGCCAAAATGTGGTGGATACGACAGAACTCACCCCGCGTGAACTTCGTAAAACCATTGCTGAGCAATTTTCGGACCAAGAACAAGCCCAGTCTTTCCGTATTGAGGTCATGTCTTTTGGATTCAAGTATGGTATCCCTATTGATGCGGACTTGGTATTTGATGTCCGTTTCTTGCCAAATCCCTATTACCTACCAGAACTCCGTAATCAAACGGGGCTGGATGAGCCTGTCTACAACTATGTAATGAAACATGCAGAATCGGAAAGTTTCTATCAGCACTTGCTCGCCTTGATTGAGCCGATCTTGCCAAGTTACAAAAAAGAAGGCAAGTCTGTTTTGACCATTGCAGTGGGATGTACAGGTGGACAGCACCGTAGTGTAGCCTTTGCCAAGCGCATAGCTGAGGATTTATCCAAAAACTGGCCTGTCAATGAAAGCCATCGTGACAAAGACAGAAGAAAGGAAACGGTAAACCGTTCATGAGAAAACCAAAGATAACGGTGATTGGTGGAGGAACTGGTATCCCCGTCATTTTGAAAAGCTTGCGAGAAAAGGATGTTGACATTGCAGCCATCGTAACAGTCGCCGATGATGGCGGCTCTTCGGGTGAGCTACGAAAAAATATTCACCAGTTGACCCCGCCCGGTGACCTCCGTAATGTCCTTGTGGCCATGTCGGATATGCCAAAGTTTTATGAGAAGGTTTTTCAGTACCGATTTTCAGAAGAGGCTGGAGCTTTTGCTGGCCATCCACTAGGAAATATCGTTATAGCAGGACTCTCTGAAATGCAAGGATCTACCTATAATGCTATGCAATTACTCAGTAAGTTTTTTCATACAACAGGAAAGATTTACCCCTCAAGTGACCACCCTTTGACGCTGCATGCAGTTTTTAAGGATGGTTCGGAAGTAGCTGGTGAGAGCCATATTGCGGATCATCCTGGCATGATTGATCATGTTTATGTGACTAATACTTTGAATGATGAAACACCACAAGCTAGCCGTCGAGTAGTCAATACTATTCTTGAGAGTGACATGATCGTCTTGGGGCCTGGTTCCCTCTTTACATCGATTTTGCCCAATATCGTGATCGAGGAGATTGGACAAGCACTCTTAGAGACCAAGGCGGAGATAGCCTATGTCTGCAATATCATGACCCAGCGTGGGGAAACAGAGCACTTTTCAGACAGTGACCACGTGGAAGTCCTCCACCGTCATCTAGGTCGGCCTTTTATTGATACAGTCTTGGTTAATATCGAAAAAGTCCCTAGAGAGTATATGGATACCAATCGTTTTGATGAATATTTGGTACAGGTGGAACATGATTTTGCTGGTCTTTGCAAGCAGGTTCCTCGTGTGATTTCATCCAACTTCCTTCGTTTGGAAAATGGAGGAGCCTTCCACGATGGGGATTTGATTGTGGATGAATTGATGCGCATCATACAGGTGAGAAAATGAGTTTTACAGTTGCAGTAAAAGAGGAAATTCTTGGTCAACATCATCTCAGTCGTCATGAATTGTCTGCCATCATCAAGATGTCTGGCAGTATTGGTCTCTCGACTTCTGGCCTGACCCTGTCTGTCGTGACAGAAAATGCCAAGTTGGCTCGGCACCTTTATGAGTCCTTTCTCTATTTTTATGATATCAAGTCAGAGATTCGCCACCATCAGAGAAGCAATCTTCGCAAGAACCGTGTCTATACGGTCTATACTGAAGAGAGAGTGCAGGAGCTTTTAGCTGATTTGCGGCTTGCGGATTCCTTCTTTGGTTTGGAGACGGGTATCGATCCTGATATTTTAGCAGATGAAGAAGCAGGTCGTGCCTACTTATGTGGGGCCTTTCTGGCAAATGGTAGTATTCGTGATCCTGAGTCTGGCAAATACCAGTTGGAGATCAGTTCCGTTTATCTGGACCACGCCCAAGGACTGGCCTCTCTCCTCCAGCAGTTTTTGCTGGACGCCAAGGTTATTGAGCGCAAGAAAGGTGCAGTTACCTATCTCCAGCGTGCAGAGGACATCATGGATTTCTTAATTGTGATTGGGGCCATGCAGGCGCGTGATAATTTTGAGCGCGTCAAGATTTTGCGTGAAACCCGTAATGATCTCAATCGAGCCAATAACGCTGAAACAGCCAACATCGCTCGGACAGTTTCTGCCAGCATGAAGACCATTAATAATATCAGTAAAATCAAAGATAGAATGGGTTTGGAAAATTTACCTGTGGATTTGCAAGAGGTGGCTCAGTTGCGAATCCAGCACCCAGATTACTCTATCCAGCAGTTGGCAGATAGCCTGAGCAATTCCCTAACCAAAA
>CAJPSM010000117.1 GCA_905373305.1 uncultured Streptococcus sp.
ATCTCTGGTGGGGTAGCAATCTCCATATCCAGGCCATGTACTGGGTCTATACCCTCAATAGTATCGTCGGGTGGTATCAGTGGACCAAGGCAGTGAAGAAAGCTTAGAGCAAGATTTGGAGGATTTTTGATAGAAAAGGATAAGATACTTATGACCAAACAGGCTATTCCATCTGGTATGACAGAAAAAGAATATTATGAAACAATGGCGGATGAATCCGCCTTTTTGGAATGGTACAAGACTCAGGATTTGCCAAAATATGAGACCCCGAGTGTAACAGCAGATATGGTGGCATACTGCTTCGTGGAAGGTCAGATAAAACTCTTGGTCATCAAGCGCAAGGCCCATCCTTATCAAAATAAATATGCCCTAGTCGGAGGCTTTGTGGACAAAAATGAGGATGCCTATCAAGCCTGCATTCGGGAAGTCAAAGAAGAGGTGGGGCTTGAGATACCGCTGGAAAAGGTGGAACAACTGATGACGGTTTCTACACCAGGACGTGATCCACGTGGTTGGGTCATTACTATTTCCCACTTGGTTTATCTTCCGGCTATAGCAGTAGATCAAGTACAAGCTGGCGATGATGCTAAAGAAGTCACCTTTCTTGATGTGGACTTTAAGACAAGGAGCTTTAGGGATGGTGAACAGCTTTTGACAGCAGAGGACTTTGCCTTTGACCACTACCAAATCCTGCTAGAATCTATTAAACGGATTCAGGGTCGACTGGACTGGAATCCAACTTTTCTCCATCTGCTGGAATCACCGTTTACTGTCTATGAAGGGACTGAGCTGGTTAATCTCATCTCGCCTAGACGACCTATTGTTAGCAATAATTTTCTAGTTAAATTTGGAGAATATCTAGAAGAAGCTGGCGTCAAGCGCGTGCCAAAGAAGAAGCCGAGAAAAGTTTATCGGCTGAAGACAGAAAAAACGGCTTAAAAGAAAGTCGAGGATATATTTCTCTTGCAGGGCAAAATTGTCCTGTTTTTCTTATTTTAATGCCGAATAGATAAGTAGGAGCAAATTTCTCATGACAAAAGAAGTAGCATGAGAAGCTTGAACTTGCTTGGGTAGAAACTTTTTAAAGAATTTTATATAAATGATTGACAAATAAAAAACATAGTATTACAATTACATTACAAAAAGATTTCTAAATGTTACAAGGAGGCAAAAGATGAAAACACGTACTTATACCAAAATGATGGCAGTTGTAGTTCTAGCTTCTGGTCTGCTTTTAGGGGCATGTGGTAAGAAAGAAGAAAGCACAACAAGTACTAGTTCTAGCAAGACTGTTCAGACTTCCTCTAGCTCAAAAGCTGCGTCATCCAGCAAGGCTAGTTCTTCTTCTAAGGCTAGCAATCGACCTTCTTCAGAAGTAGCAGTTGGCCAGTCTGGACAAGTCGAAGCTTCTGCCAGTCAGCAACAGTCTACTGTAGAAGCGCCTCAAGCCCAACAAACGCAGCAAGCTTCAGGTCGACAAAATACTCAGAGTCAAGCAACTCAACCAGCTCAAGCATCGGAAAGCAATCGCCAGCTTCAGAATAAGCAGGCAGCCAGCAATGCTCGCTATAAAGGTGTCTTGACTATGGTGGATGGAGATTTCTCAGCGGCTGCTGGTACTTGGAAGGATGCTAATGGAAATACTGTGACGGTATCGGGTAACGGCCAATTCACAGTCCAGTCTGCAGATGGAAAGACAGCTAATTATTCCATCGCTTCCTACTCTTATACGCTGGATGATGGCAAATACAATGCGCAGTTAAGCGGGCAAGGCAATGCCAATCTGCAGATTACAACAGGAGCAGATGGTTCAGTAACAAGTGTTGTGGTGACTCAACCCTAAACAGAACAAAAAGGAAGTCCGATTGGCTTCCTTTTGTTTTATTTTTGAATTTGCAAGAGCTCTTCAATTTCAGCAAGGGTGTTTGCTTGAGAAATCGCACCTCGTAGTTTAGCAGCTCCGGATGTTCCACGCAGGTAGTGTGGAGCTAGGCCTCGGAATTCTCGAACGGCAATATGTTCCCCTTTGAGATCAATCAAACGTTTAAGGTGGTCGTGGGCAATTTTCATTTTATCTTCAAAGGTCAAGTCCGGAAGGATTTCACCCGTTTCAAAGTAGTGGTTGATCTGATTGAAGAGGTAAGGATTACCCATAGCAGCTCGACCTATCATAACGGCATCAGCTCCGACTTCTTCGATACGTTGTTTAGCCTCTTGAACGCTACGAATGTCTCCGTTTGCAATAAAGGGAATCTTGGTAAGGGCTTGCGCAACGTCGTGCAAAGTTTCAAGATCAGCATGGCCTGTATACATTTGCTCACGGGTGCGACCGTGCATAGCCAGGGCTGAGACTCCAGCGGCTTCAGCTGCTAGAGCATTTTCTACGGCTAGCGAGCTGTCAGACCAGCCAGTCCGCATCTTGACTGTCAGGGGAATATCTAGCACTGACTGTACTTTGTTGATGATTTTATAGATTTTCTCGGGATCCTTAAGCCACATGGCTCCAGCTTCATTTTTGACGATTTTATTGACCGGGCAGCCCATATTGATATCAACGATGTCCGTTTTAGTGTTTTCTTGGATAAATTCTGCTGCGCGGGCTAAGCTATCTTCGTCACTACCGAAAAGTTGGATAGAGACTGGATTTTCTCCCTCGTCAATGTGGAGCATGTGGAGGGTTTTTTCGTTGTTATACTGGATGCCCTTGTCAGAGACCATTTCCATCACGACCAGGCCCGCTCCCAGCTCTTTGGCAATGGTTCGGAAAGCAGAGTTGGTTACGCCGGCCATAGGTGCCAGAACTGTGCGGTTGGGAATTTCGACATTTCCGATCATAAAAGGGGTATTAAGATTTGTCACGAATCAGTTCCTCCAGGTCATTTTGGTCAAAGTGATAGGCAGTCTGGCAGAATTGGCAGACGATTTCAGCTCCTTGGTCCTGGTCACGCATCTCTTCCAAGTCAGTCTTTGGCAGGGTAGCCAAGGCATTCATGAAGCGCTCTTTGCTACAGTCGCACTGGAAGCGGATTTCTTCTTCAGACAGGCGTTTGTATGGCTCATCACCATAGATGGCAGCCAGCAGAGCTTCGATATGGTCATCGGATTCCAGCAGTTTTGAGATGGCAGGCATTTCTTGGATTCGCTTCTCAAAGCGGGCAATTTCAGCTTCCTTAGCACCAGGCAGAACTTGTACCAAGAAACCACCGGCAACCTTGACTTTGTCGTTCTCATCTAAGAGAACATTGAGGCCAACTGCGGAAGGTGTTTGCTGGCTTTCGGTTAGGTAGAAAGCTAGGTCTTCGCCGATTTCTCCAGAGATGAGAGGAGTCATGGAGTTGTAAGGATTGCCAGTACCGTAGTCCGTGATGACGAGGAATTCTCCTTGGCCTACAAAAGGACCAACCAGAACTTCGCCAGTAGCAGTCTTTTTGATATCTACACCGGGATTCTGTACATAACCTTTGACATTGCCCTCTGTATCTGCTACTGTGATAATCGCGCCTAATGAGCTGGTTCCGAGGACCTTGACGGTAATCTTGGTCTGGCCTTTTTCATTTGCAGCCAAAATCTGGCTGGCAATCAGTGTGCGGCCAAGTGCAACAGTAGAACTTGCTTGAGTTTGATGTTTTTCTTGAGCGGTCCGAACCGTCTCTGTGCTATCCAGCACATAAGCGCGGAAAGAACCATTTTCTGAGATAGTTTTGATAATTTTGTCCATACCTTTTATTTTAACACAAAATAGAGAAAGGGGCGCAGGCTTGCGCTTGTTTTTTCAAGTTTGTGAAGAGGGCTTAAAGAAATTTTAAACTTGTAGTAGCAATCAAGCTTAATTCTTTTAGGTTATCATCTTAAACTTTACCTCGGTTACAAAACAAAAAACGCAGGGACATCTTCTGCGTTTTCTTATTTTACAGGTCCATTTCTGGGAAAAGTTTGGCCAATATTTTAGGGGTGATGCTTTGTCCCGGC
>CAJPSM010000118.1 GCA_905373305.1 uncultured Streptococcus sp.
CTGCATCATGTGAAGGTCATTGAGATTGTCTTGGACTACGTTGATAAGGGGGTGGCTATTGTTGAGCTGGCAAAAAAACTTGTTCTAACCATGGATCAGGTCATGGCTTTTGGCGACAATCTCAATGACCTTCACATGATGCAGGTTGTGGGACACCCAGTCGCTCCTGAAAATGCGCGACCAGAGATTTTAGAATTAGCAGAAACAGTGATTGGCCACCATAAGGACCAGTCAGTGATGACTTATATGGAGGGCTTGTAATGGCAGATATTAAATTGATTGCATTGGACTTGGATGGTACCTTGCTGACAACGGATAAAAAGCTAACAGAACGTACCAAGGAGGTCCTCAAAGCTGCGCGTGATCGTGGCATCAAGGTCGTTCTGACAACAGGTCGTCCTTTGAAGGCTATGGATTTCTTTCTCCATGAGCTAGGGACTGATGGTCTGGAGGACGAGTACACCATCACCTTTAATGGTGGTCTGGTACAGAAAAATACAGGAGAGATTCTCGATAAAACCGTCTTTTCAATCGACGATGTGGCACGATTGTACGAGGAAACTGAAAAACTAGGATTACCGTTAGATGCCATTTCAGAAGGAACAGTCTATCAAATCCAGTCGGACCAAGAAAGTCTCTATGCTAAGTTTAATCCAGCCCTGACTTTCGTACCTGTCGCTTTTGAAGATCTATCTAGTCAGATGACGTATAATAAATGTGTGACTGCTTTTGCCCAAGACCCTTTGGATGCAGCGATTCAACAGATTTCTCCAGAATTGTTTGACCAATATGAAATCTTCAAATCGCGTGAACTCTTATTGGAATGGTCGCCGAAAAACGTCCACAAGGCAACAGGTTTAGCGAAATTAATTAAACACTTGGGAATCGATCAAAGTCAAGTCATGGCTTGTGGGGACGAGGCCAATGACCTTTCCATGATTGAGTGGGCAGGTCTGGGAGTTGCCATGCAAAATGCAGTTCCAGCAGTTAAGGCAGTTGCCAATGTGATTACCCCTATGACCAACGACGAGGAAGCCGTTGCATGGGCTATCGAAGAATACGTGCTAAAGGAGAATTAGAATATGGGATTATTTGACCGTCTATTCGGGAAAAAAGAAGAGCCGAAAATCGAAGATGTTGTAAAAGAAGCTCTGGAAAATCTTGATTTGTCAGAAGAGGTTGAAGAAAACCAAACGGCTGTCGAAGAAATTTCTCAGGAAGAGACAACAAGAGACAAAGTGGAAGAAACACCTGCTCAAGAAGAAACCCCTCAGATCTTGACAGAAGAAGTTATTGAACCAGAAGCAGTCGAAGAAACTGCACAGGAAGATCTTGAGCTAGAATCTGATGAATTGGAACAATTCCAAGAGCCGGAAGAAATTCTAGAAGAAGAGAAACAAGAAACTGTAGAGTTCGAAGAAGGGTTAGCTTCTGAAGTAGTAGAAGAAGAACTTCCTCAGGTTGAGGAAACCGTTCAGGAAAAATATGACCGCAGTCTCAAGAAAACTCGTTCGGGATTCGGTGCTCGTTTGAATGCCTTCTTTGCCAACTTCCGTTCTGTTGATGAAGAATTCTTCGAAGAATTGGAAGAACTGCTCATCATGAGCGATGTCGGTGTACAGGTCGCTTCAAACTTAACAGAAGAACTACGCTATGAAGCTAAACTCGAAAACGCTAAGAAGTCTGACGCGCTTCGTCGTGTCATTATCGAGAAATTGGTTGAACTCTATGAGAAGGATGGCAACTACGATGAACAAATCCATTTCCAAGACGGCTTGACCGTCATGCTCTTTGTAGGTGTCAATGGAGTCGGGAAAACAACTTCTATCGGGAAATTGGCACACCGTTACAAACAAGCTGGCAAGAAAGTCATGCTGGTTGCAGCAGATACCTTCCGTGCTGGTGCGGTTGCTCAGTTAGCAGAATGGGGTCGTCGTGTAGATGTTCCTGTCGTTACTGGTCCTGAGAAGGTAGATCCAGCTAGCGTTGTCTTTGATGGGATGGAACGAGCAGTAGCAGAAGGTATTGATATTCTCATGATTGATACAGCTGGACGTCTGCAAAACAAGGACAACCTTATGGCCGAGTTGGAAAAGATTGGTCGCATTATCAAACGTGTCGTTCCTGAAGCACCTCATGAAACCTTCCTGGCACTCGATGCTTCAACTGGACAGAATGCCTTGGTACAAGCTAAGGAATTTTCGAAGATAACACCATTGACTGGAATTGTTTTGACAAAAATTGACGGAACTGCCCGAGGTGGTGTTGTACTAGCTATCCGTGAAGAACTCAATATCCCAGTGAAATTGATTGGTTTTGGTGAAAAAATCGATGATATCGGGGAATTTAACTCAGAAAACTTTATGAAGGGTCTCTTAGAAGGCTTGATTTAATACAAAATAAATATCCTGCAAGTCAATCTTGCAGGATATTTTTGCTATTCTAAACGGCCATCTTCACGATAGGCGATATCTGGTTGCCAGGTCCATTTAGCTCCATACTTCTCAAGTAAGTCAAAGCTAGCTTGTGGTCCCATGCTTCCGGCTTTATAGTCATGAAGTGGGACACCATTTTTAGCCCAGAGCTCTTCGATACGGTCAATCAATTTCCAAGAAGCACTTACTTCATCCCAGTGGCTAAAATTGGTTGAGTTGTTGTTCAAAACATCGTAGATTAATTTCTCGTACGGATCTGGTGATGCTCCAGTAGCAGTAGCATCTGTACGGTAATCCAGAGAGCTTGGTGCCAGGTTGAATTCTTCTCCGACTTGCTTCCCATTGAGGCTGAGAGAGAATCCTTCAGTCGGTTGGATGTAGATTGTCAAAATATTCGGTGCTAGGGGTTCTCCAAAAATGGAATCCATTTGTTTGAAGACAATGTTCACGTGAGTACCTTTTTCAGTTAGACGTTTACCTGTACGGAAGAAGAAAGGTACATCACGGAAGCGGTCAGTATCTACAAAGAAGGCACCTGAAGCAAAGGTTTCTGTCATAGATTCAGGGTTTACATTTGGTTCGCTGCGGTAAGAAATGTATTTCATACCATCAACTTTACCAGAACGATATTGACCACGGATAAAGTATTCTTTCAACTCTTCATCTGAAGGATGGTAAAGGTTCTTGAAGACCTTGATTTTCTCCGCACGAATGTCATCCTTTGTAAAGCTGGCAGGCTTGTCCATAGCAAGGAGTGACAGAAGTTGGAGGGTATGGTTTTGAACCATGTCACGAAGGGCACCTGATTCATCATAGTAGCCACCACGCTCTTCAACACCTAGACGTTCTGCAAAGGTGATCTGAACATTATCGATATGCTCTCGATTCCAAACATTTTCGAAAATCATATTGGCAAAGCGAATAGCAAAGATGCTTTGAATCATTTCCTTACCAAGATAATGGTCGATACGGAAAATTTGTTCTTCGTCAAATGTTGCTAGGAGTTCTTCGTTTAGTTTGCTTGCAGTAGCATAGTCTGTACCGAAAGGTTTCTCAACAATCAAACGTTCAAAGCCTTTACCATCAACGATTTGCTCTGACTTGAGGTGTTTAGCGATGGTACCAAAAAATTGTGGTGCCATTGAGAGGAAGAAGAGTTTGTTGTGGTCAGCTTGATATTTTTCATTTAACTCAGCTTGAAGCTTGCGTAATTCAATATAGTGCTCTGTGTCATTGACATCGTGACTTTGATAGTAAAAATGACTAGCAAACGCTTGAGCCTCTTCAGCGCTATCTGCCAAGTCTAAAATGGATTCGACTACAACAGACTCAAAATATTCCTTACTCCAAGGTCTACGTGCAGTTCCAATAACAGCAAAATGATCAGACAAATTACCTGATTTGTAAAGTCTAAAAAGTGAAGGGTAGAGCTTGCGTTTAGCTAAATCTCCACTAGCACCGAAAATTGTAACAATAACCTTTGATGACATCTAGCTACCTAATTTCTATA
>CAJPSM010000119.1 GCA_905373305.1 uncultured Streptococcus sp.
TTTCTGAGCGTCATAAATCAACCACATTTCAGTTGGATGTTCGCGGTCATATTCTTGGCAAACATCAATCAATTTCTGTATATCTTCAGCTCCATATCCCAATACAGCAAATGCCATATTATCGGAATCATCTATTTTTTTTGTCGCAACTTCATTAACTTTATCCATTTCAATTACAATACCATTAATCTTATAAAAAACTTTATATGATTGCAATGCTTCTTCAGAGATGCAATAAATATATACTTTTTCTGCCTGATTTTGAACATACTCCATTGCTAATGAAATCATGCTAGCCTGAACTTCCATAAATTTATCTTCAAATTGTGTCATTTTACTCTCCTATTTATTAATATTTTTAATTATTTCCTTATGACGAATACCATCAATCTTATAATTAACTTCAAAACTAGTTGGTCTCATTGAAGATCCCTCGTAGTTAATTTTAACGTCTACTTCAACTTTCTTTGGTGGGTTTGATTTTAAAGCATCTGCCCAATCACGTTCAATACGACGGTATTCTTTTAGGTTGACATCTTTAGCTTGTGAAACAAGATTATCCAACTCCGGTGATCCACCAAATAAATCTCCGAATATATGGCCAGCATGATCTCCGATTTCTTTGTCTGGAGTATTGGAGTTATGAGGTAATCTACCTTCATGGAGTTTTAGTTGTAAATCTTCAGCATACGCCCGATCAATACGCCCCACCTCATCAGTTCGGTAAAGGTAGCTATGCTCTCCAGCCTCATATACAACATTAGGTTTCGGAACTTTTCCATCCAGATGACTTCCATCCGTCAAGATCTCACTAGCATCTTCTATCCAATGTTTAGTTTGCGATGTTCCTAGCCTACCTCCAGTTTGACTTCCTAGTCTAGAAGTTTTCTTACCTCCCAATCCCATCACATCATCCACACTACCATCTAGATTCTTCGCGAAAGCACTGAGATTATCTGCTAAATGAGATAACTTTCCTCCTCCATTTGGCATAATACCACTCGCTAGTTGTGGCTCCAGCCCAATATTCAGACGGAAGTTCTGTGCGGCTTCACTTAAAACATTATCTGCATGGCGCAAACCATCGCTTAGAGCATCTGCCGAATTCGATAACATCTTACTTGGGCGGAGATTGTCTAACTGTTTGCCATAGGTTTTAATTTGGGAAAGGACATTATCCCCCAAGCCCTTGGTCTTCTTCAAGATACCTTTGAAACTATCTAGGTTCCTAACTCCTTGTTCCAAGCCTTCTTTCAAAGTCGTTTTCAGACTGTTCTTAACGGCAGTAAGCCCTGCTGTCTTTCCTGTCTTGGCTAAGGTTCCTAGGTATTTCCCTGCTGGTATCAAGTCAAACAAGGCAAAGGTTCCCCTCAGTGTTCTCTCGGTCGCATCTAACTTCCGACCTGTACCCCAGTCCTTACCAGTCGCTGCTGAGTACATTTCAGCACTAGCCAAGGCTACTCCTGCTACGGCTCCTGCCGGGGGACAGAAAATACTCAAGACAACAAGACCAGCTCCCAGAGCGATATCGCGCCACATCTCTATCTTAGATTTCTCGTCATCAATCGATACATACTCGAAAGCTCGGGTTTGATGCATAGCCTGGACATATTCTGTCTCCGTCAGCTTGTGTTCCTTATAGTCCTTGCTTTTCTTGAACTCCTCGTAGCTTTTCTGTAGAGCCGTCCTGTAAGGACTATCAACCTTGTAGAGTTCGTCAATCCCAATCTCAGCAGGGACGACTTCCTTGGTACCGACGGGATGACCATAGGGATCTGTCACAGATTCAATTCGCTTATAACCAACCTTGTTAGTCGTTTTATACTGTTGAATGTTGAGGGCTTCGAGCTTGGCTCCTACCTTGTCCATAGCCTCATAGAAGGGGCGGTCGATTTTATCCTTGATGTAGGTGGGAACATTTCCTGCATACCGCTCCAAGGTGGAGAGTTTGGATCGCAGAGTTTGTGCAGTGCTTGTGTCATCATGATAGCTATAGGACACAACACCATCCGTATCCTTTTCTGCTATCAAGCGTTGGACTTGCTCAGAGATCTTTACTAAATCTTCTACTCGCTTGCCAAACCCTGTAGAACCCCTACTGATACCATAGGAGCCAGAGTATGGATTCGCATAATTCATATAACCACTGCTAGATACCGAAGCAGTTTCAGTAAGTCCTGTCAGGGCTTGTTTCATCGTCCTCCAGGTCGATGAATGAAGTTCTACATCTTTGGTCATTGGTCACCTCGCGGAATCAGTCCCAGAGTTTCTAAGTTTTTGTGAGTGTAGGAGACTTGTTCTATAAAAACTGGGTGGAAACCCAGTTTTCTTAGTTTTTTTGGACTAGAAGATTGTATGAAATCAGAAAAATACTGTAATTAGAGGAAGTTGTAATAAAATGTATCATTTTCTGACAATTTTTCTAAAAATTCTGAAAGGTTTTTGGATATCTCCTCATCATAATAATAAATCTTGCCACTATTATCTGAACCAAAGCCAATCGATATCAGGGCAGATTCATTTGCTTCAAAGAAGATCATTTTATCTTCTTCAAATTCATCATATATTTCAATATCCGGATAAAATTCAAAATCATTTTGTCTCAATCTAAAGTCTAAAACAGACGCTGGATCCATAATTCGATTTATGTTACCTACTTTACTTCCAATAAAACCATAGCCAATTTCTAAATAAAATTCTCTAAGTAATTTCGGAAACATTATTCCTAACTTTGATTCACTTTTTTTGATTTTATCACTAGTAAGTGGATAAAACTGATTTAAAGGATTTGATTTAATTTCTTCAAACATCTAGTGTTACCTCATTATTTAAATAGTTCTCTAGCTGGAGATCCTGCTCGGTGTATTCCTGCTTGATGTTCATTTGGAAATCTAGCAGGGTGAATATTCCACCATTCATTATTCCCACCATAAGAATTTTCAATAATATGATGGGCATCATATTTTGATCCAGCTTTTCTAACAATATTCCCATTTTTGCCAATAACATCCTCTGAATATATAGGCCAATTCTGACCAGTTTTTAATTCCCATTCATCAATTAAAGAATTTTTTATTCTATTAAACTCTGCACGATGTTTAGAAACTTCAATTGGTGTCAGTTTTTTGTACTTTTTATTCCGTAATGCATTCTTTAATGACTCAATCTGATTGTTAGGGATATCTCTATTTGTATTTAATTTGATATCCTTCACATAATCTATAATCAAATTGCCATCAAATAGACTATCTTCAAATTTATCTACAGTTTTGAAAGCATTACGAGCTCGGAGTTTATCCAGTCGCGTGTTTTCTACATGTTTCGCTTTAGAAGCTAGATTATCCAGACTCTTTCCTAGACCTGTATCTCCCAGACTCTTGCTCGTTTTTTCAAACAGCAACATTTGACGACCAGTTGAAGCTTCTTTTACGAGGCTTGGAGTCGGCACTTCCAAAGTAAACTGCTTGGCTCGCTCTAGTCCCTCTTGAGCAGCCTTGCTTAGGTTTAAAACTTTTTCATCCACTGAATTTTTTAGCTGATGGGTGATTTGTTTACGGTAAGTAGATAAGGAGTGATAAACATTATCCCCCAAGCCCTTGGCATTCTTCAAGACACCTTTGAAACTATCCAGGTTCTTAACTCCTTGTTCCAAGCCTTCTTTCAAAGTCGTTTTCAGACTGTTCTTAACGGCAGTAAGCCCTGCTGTCTTTCCTGTCTTGGCTAAGGTTCCTAGGTATTTCCCTGCTGGTATCAAGTCAAACAAGGCAAAGGTTCCTCTCAGTGTTCTCTCGGTCGCATCTAACTTCCGACCTGTGCCCCAGTCCTTACCAGTCGCTGCTGAGTACATTTCAGCACTAGCCAAGGCCACTCCTGCCACTGCTCCTGCTGGGGGACAGAAAATAGTCAAGACAACAAGGCCAGCTCCCAGAGCGA
>CAJPSM010000120.1 GCA_905373305.1 uncultured Streptococcus sp.
TGATCCGTGGTTCTTTTTTATAAACTTGTTGAGTGTTTTGGTTGTACTTTTTGGTCAGGGTCGATGTAGTTGATGGCATTGTTAACAGCTGTTGGCGCTTCTCCCAGTCCTGTAGCAATCAAGTCAATCTTTCCTTCATAGTAGCAACAGTCTCCGATAGCGTAAATACCCGCTTGGCTGGACTCTTGTTTACTATTAACAATAATCTTATGTCGGTTGAGGTCTAGACCCCAGTTTTTAAGATTTCCGACTGAAGACTTGAAGCCGTAATTGACAAAGAGGTGGTCTAAGTCAATCGTTTCGGATTCATCAGATTTGACTTTTGTGATTTCAAGTTTATCAAGTGTTTTTCCATCTCCAAGGAGTTGGCTAGGAACGAATGGTGTCTTGATAGTCACAGATGATTCTTGCAGGGCTTGCACACTGTGTTCCAAGGCACGGAAGTTATCTCGCCGGTGAACGAGAGTAGTTGGGGCGATTTTTTCAAAAGCCAGTGCCCAGTCAACTGCTGAGTCCCCACCGCCAAGGATGGTCACTTTCTTGCCAGCGTATTGCTGAATGTTGGACACGTGGTAGTGGATATTTTCATAGTCCTCAACACCGTCTAATTCTAGCGGACGTGGTTTAAAGGCACCCCCACCCATGGCAATGATGACTGTTTTGCTGAGATGGTTTCCTTTAGTGGTTGTAATGCTAAATCCTTCATCTTGTTTCTCGATCTCAAGAACGGTTTCATTTAGGTGAACAGGTGTATCAAAACTATCCAGCTGCTCAAGCAAACGATTGGTTAACTCTTCTCCAGTTAAGTTTGGGAAACCTGGCACATCAAGGATTTGCTTTTCAGGATAGAGGATGGCAGGCTGACCACCGAGCTGGGGAAGAGAGTCGATGATTTGGACTTTAGCTTGGCGTAGGTGGGCGTAAAAGGCAGCAAAGAGGCCGACAGGACCGCCTCCTACAATGGTAATATCATAGAGTTGAGACATGATTTCTCCTTCGTTTTTTCTAGTCAGTTTATTTTATCATAATTTTGCTTAATTTAAAATGAAGTAGGATAGAGAAAAAATGGACAGAAAATGGTATAATAGGTCGGAAAGTGTTTTGACAGGGAGGAGGCCAGGGATGAATTTTCAACAATTATCCAATTGGCAATACTGGACAAGTTTGTTTTCAAGTCCTTGGACTATAGTCATCAATCTGATTGATATTTTGATTGTGACTTATATTTTGTACCATTTTACCAAAGCGATTGCAGGGACTAAAATCATGATCTTGGTTCGGGGAGTTTTGGTCTTTATTCTAGCCCAGATTCTGTCCAATATGATTGGCTTAACGACCATTTCCTGGTTGATCAATCAGATTATCACCTACGGGGTCATCGCAGCAGTGGTTATCTTTTCACCAGAGATTCGGACTGGTTTGGAGAGATTGGGGCGGGCGACAGATTTCTTTTCCAACGCACCTATTAGTGCAGAGGAGCAGATGATTCGTGCCTTTGTCAAATCAGTCGAATACATGAGTCCGCGTAAGATTGGTGCGCTGGTAGCAGTTCAGCGTGTGAGAGCCTTGCAGGAATACATCTCGACGGGGATTCCCCTAGATGCCAAGATTTCAGCTGAATTGCTCATCAATATCTTTATTCCCAACACTCCCTTACACGACGGAGCGGTCATTATCCGAGAAGATCGGATTGCTGTCACCTCAGCCTATCTGCCACTAACTGAAAATACAGAGATTTCCAAAGAGTTTGGGACACGCCACAGGGCGGCGATTGGTTTGTCGGAAGTATCAGATGCTCTTACCTTTGTGGTTTCGGAGGAAACAGGTGGAATCTCAATCACCTATAATGGAGTCTTTAAGCACGATTTGACCTTGGAAGAGTTTGAATCTGAATTGAGAAGAATCCTACTTCCAACATCAGAGGAAAAACATGGTCTGAAAGAGCGTTTGCTAGGAGGATTGAAACATGAGAAAAAATAGTCTTTATATCATTTCTTCTTTCTTTTTCGCCTGCATTCTCTTTATCTATGCGACTTCTACAAACTATCAGAATAATAATAGTGCCAGACAGGTGCGGACGGAAACCTACACCAATACGGTCCTTAATGTCCCAATAGATATTCAGTATGATAGCGACCAGTACTTTATCAGTGGCTTCACGTCAGAAGTAACGGTTTTCTTGACAGGTTCCAATCGAGTTGCTTTGGCAAGCGAAATGCAGGAAAGTACGCGCAAATTCAAGGTGACAGCTGACTTGACAAATGCTGGTGTTGGAACAATAGAAGTTCCTCTAAACATAGAAAATCTACCAAGTGGTTTAACGGCTGTTGCAACTCCGCAAAAGATAACAGTGAAGGTTGGTAAAAAAGCAAAACGTGATAATGTAATCGTTGTGCCGGAGATTGACCCTAGTCAGATTGATTCTCGTGTGAAAATTGATACAGTCACTGTGTCAGATGAAAAAGTAACGGTTATTAGTGATGAGGAAACCCTCTCCAAAGTAGATCGTGTCATTGCCATCTTACCGACGAGTGAACGGATAACGGGTAACTACTCGGCTTCTGTTCCTCTACAAGCAGTTGATAAAAATGGCAATGTCTTGCCAAGTGTCATTATGCCGTTTGACACAACTATGAAAATTACAACAAAAACAGCAGCGTCTAATTCGAGTAACTCGTCAACAAGTTCCTCAGAGGGCAGTTCGTCTTCAACGAGTTCAGAAACGAAATCAGATTCGTCTAAACAATAATAAATAATAGAAAAGGATGATAAATAAAATGGGTAAATATTTTGGGACCGATGGAGTCCGTGGAGAAGCAAACGTAGAACTGACGCCAGAATTGGCCTTTAAACTGGGACGTTTTGGTGGTTATGTTCTTAGCCAACACGAAACAGAAGCCCCTAAAGTTTTTGTAGGACGTGATACACGTATCTCAGGAGAAATGTTAGAATCAGCCTTAGTGGCAGGTCTTCTCTCTGTAGGGATTCACGTCTACAAACTCGGTGTTCTTGCAACACCAGCAGTAGCTTACTTGGTTAAAACTGAGGGAGCCAGTGCAGGTGTCATGATTTCCGCAAGTCACAACCCAGCCCTTGATAATGGAATTAAATTCTTTGGTGGGGATGGTTTCAAACTTGATGATGAAAAAGAAGCAGAAATCGAAGCCTTGCTAGATGCTACAGAAGATACTCTTCCTCGTCCAAGTGCCGAAGGCTTGGGAACATTGGTGGACTATCCAGAAGGTTTACGCAAGTATGAAGGCTATCTTGTTTCAACTGGAGCTCCTCTTGAGGGAATGAAAGTGGCCTTGGACACAGCAAACGGTGCAGCGTCTACAAGTGCCCGTCAGATTTTCGCTGATCTTGGAGCTCAGTTGACAGTTATCGGTGAGACACCAGATGGTCTTAATATCAACTTGAATGTTGGTTCAACACACCCAGAAGCTCTTCAAGAAGTGGTCAAAGAAAGCCAATCAGCTATTGGTTTGGCCTTTGACGGAGACAGTGACCGCTTGATTGCTGTTGATGAAAATGGTGATATCGTCGATGGTGATAAGATCATGTATATCATCGGGAAATATCTTTCTGAAAAAGGCCAGTTAGCCCAAAACACCATCGTGACAACGGTTATGTCTAACCTTGGTTTCCATAAGGCCTTGGACAGCGCAGGCATTAATAAGGCAGTCACTGCAGTTGGTGACCGCTATGTCGTCGAAGAAATGAGAAAATCAGGCTACAATCTTGGTGGTGAACAGTCTGGTCACGTTATCTTAATGGATTATAATACAACAGGTGATGGTCAATTATCAGCTGTTCAATTGACTAAAATCATGAAAGAAACAGGCAAGAGCTTGTCTCAACTAGCATCAGAAGTGACGATTTACCCACAAAAACTGGTCAATATCCGAGTGGAAAAT
>CAJPSM010000121.1 GCA_905373305.1 uncultured Streptococcus sp.
GAACAAAGTTCCCAAGTGTGGCAGAACCATTGCCTGCGACTGCTGGAGTGACAATGTAGTCACGCACATCTGGTACTGGTAGGTAGCCGTTGAGGAGAGCAGTGAATTTCTCACGTACACGGTCCAGCATGTGTTGTTGGGCCATGACTCCACCACCAAAGACAATCACATCTGGACGGAAAGTCACTGTAGCATTGACCGCAGCCTGAGCGATATAGTAGGCTTGAACGTCCCAGACAGAACTGTTGAGTTCGATGTTTTCACCACGAATACCTGTACGAGCTTCCAAACTTGGTCCAGCCGCAAAGCCTTCCAAACAGCCCTTGTGGAAAGGACAAACGCCGTTAAATTCTTTCTCCACATCCATTGGGTGTTTAGCCACATAGTAGTGACCCATTTCAGGGTGACCGACACCACCGATAAACTCACCACGTTGGATAACACCTGCACCAATCCCTGTACCGATCGTGTAGTAAACCAAGTTTTCGATACGACCACCAGCATTGTTACGAGCAACCACTTCACCATAGGCAGAGCTGTTTACATCTGTTGTGAAATACATAGGTACGTTGAGGGCACGACGAAGGGCACCAAGTAGGTCTACATTTGCCCAGTGAGGTTTTGGAGTCGTTGTGATAAAGCCATAGGTTTTTGAGTTTTTGTCGATATCGATCGGACCAAATGAACCGACAGCAAGGCCTGCAAGATTATCGAATTTTGAAAAGAATTCGATGGTTTTATCGATAGTCTCGATAGGAGTTGTTGTTGGAAATTGTGTTTTTTCCACAACATTAAAGTTTTCATCACCGACAGCACAGACAAACTTTGTACCGCCCGCTTCTAAGCTTCCATATAATTTTGTCATGATAAACCTCTTGTTTTTATTTTCTTTATTATAGCATATTTTGAAAGTCTAGATTTCTCTATATTTTAGATTTTCCTCTGTAAATCTTACCATCCAAGTAAAAACGAACAAACATGATATTTGTTCGTTTTGTTTTTAGATTTGATTTTTGAAGAGGATTAGGCTTTCACTTCGATGATCGCGTCGCCCTTGACAACTGAACCACTTGCGACTGGTGTCACAGAAGCGTAGTCAGCCGTGTTTGTAACGATAACCATTGTTGTATCATCAAGACCTGCAGCAGCGATTTTGTTTGAGTCAAAGGTTCCAAGAACATCACCAGCTTTAACCTTGTCGCCTTGAGAAACTTTTTGTTCAAATCCTTCACCGTTCATAGTCACCGTATCGATACCAACGTGGATCAAGATTTCAGCTCCGTTTGCTGTCTTCAAACCGTAAGCATGTCCTGTAGCAAAAGCGATCGATACTTCTGCATCAGCTGGTGCGTAAACTACACCTTGGCTTGGTTTTACAGCGATCCCTTGTCCCATTGCACCACTTGAAAAGACTGGGTCGTTAACATTCTCAAGAGCAACTACGTCCCCAACGATTGGAGTTTGGATTGTTTCATTTTGAGGAGCTACTGGAATTTCTTCATTTGCCTCTGTAGCTTCTTCAGAAACTGTTTCTTCTGCCACTTCTGTTTCTTCTTTATAACCAAAAGCATAAGTCAATCCGAAACCAAGGGCAGTTGTTACTAGGACCATAAAGATATACTGGAGAAGTTGACCATTGATGTAGAGAAGTGTTCCAGGAATGATCGTAATACCAAAGCTAGTACCTGCCAAACCTAGAATGTTTGCTAACCAACCACCCGCAGCACCGGCGATAAGCCCCATGATAAATGGTTTACCATAGCGAAGATTGATACCAAAAATAGCTGGTTCAGTGATACCAAGTCCAGCAGAAAGAGCAGCTGGGAAGGCAAGAGCTTTAATTTTTGGATTCTTTGTTTTCACACCAACAGCAAGAGTTGCTCCAAGTTGAGCAGTCATAGCTGCTGTAATAATAGCATTAAGAGGATCTGAACCTGTAGAAGTAACTAGGTTAGACTCCAATAGATTGAAGATATGGTGAACACCCGTAACGACGATAACCTGATGAACACCACCAAGGATTAATCCACCTAGACCCATTGGGAGACTGAGCAACCAAACAGTAGCGACTTTGACGTAGCTTTCAACTTCATGGAATACAGGTCCAATGACAAACAAGGCCAAAATAGACATTACTAAGAAAGTCAAGAATGGTACAAGGAGTAAGTCTAATACATCTGGAATACGCTTACGGAGCCAATTTTCAAGTTTCGCACCGGTCAATCCGACGAAGAAAGCAGGTAAAACTGAGTTCTGATATCCGACAACTTTGATAAAGCCGAAGAAGATAATTGGTTGAGCATCACCTGAAGCAACAGCCCAAGCATTTGGCAAGGATGAGTTAACCATCATCAATCCTAAGACTAAACCAAGCAAAGGATTTCCACCGAATACACGAAAGGCTGACCAACAGATCAAGGCTGGGAAAAAGGCGAAGGCCGTATCTGTCAATACAACTGAATAAGTATAGAAGTTTGTTGCTTTAAAGGCTTCTGCAGTTGTTCCAAACAAAGCCAAAACTTGATCTTGAACAATAGCCCCACGAATTCCCATAAACAAACCAGTCGCAACGATTGCTGGCAAAAGTGGTACAAAAACGTCACCGAAAGTACGGATTGCACGTTGGAACCAGTTTCCCTGTTTACCAGCTTCTGCTTTCATATCTTCTTTAGAAGATGTTGGCAAACCAAGTGCAACCACTTCGTCGTACATCTTGTTTACTGTACCAGTACCAAAGATGATTTGGTATTGACCTGAGTTAAAGAAAGCTCCTTGAACTTTATCCAAGTTCTCAATCACTTCCTTATTGATTTTCCCTTCATCTTTGACCATGACACGTAGACGAGTCGCACAGTGGGCAACACTGTTGACATTTTCACGTCCGCCAAGGGCTTCGATGACTTTTTTTGCAATATCCTGATTGTTCATTTGCAAAAATCTCCTTATAAAATTTTGTTCTTGTTTGAAAGCGATTTTATTCGCCCTACGACTATTATTTTATCACGTTTCTAAAATATGTCAAGCGTTTTGCAGAATTTTTTATTCCCATTCTTTTTTCTCTGATTATTTTTGCTCGTTTTTGAGGGATATTCTCTTTTTCCTAAAAAAAATATCTTTAAACTTGAGAAATCAAGGTTTTTATTTACATTTTCTTTCATTTTTTCGTGAAAATTTGCCAGATTTCCTTTACTTGATTTATGGCAATCGTTTGACACATTTTTCTTTTTTTTAACATAAAAGACTTGCTTTTTTTGCCGAAAACGTTTACTATTAATAATAGAATAGAACTTATGGAGGAAAGATAAAATGGAATGGACAACTGAGCGCCGTTACAGACGCTATGAAGACTGGTCTAATGATGAAATCAAGCAAATCAAGGAAAAGATGGTACAATCTCCTTGGCATACTCGTTACCATGTTGAGCCTAAAATGGGGCTTCTCAATGATCCAAATGGCTTTTCTTATTTTGATGGCAAATGGATTCTCTTTTACCAGAACTTCCCCTTTGGCGCAGCCCATGGATTGAAGTCTTGGGTGCAGCTTGAAAGTGATGATTTAGTGCACTTTACAGAAACTGGAGTCAAAGTTTTGCCAGATACTCCATTTGATAGCCACGGTGCCTACTCTGGTTCTGCCATGCAGTTTGGCGATAACTTGTTCCTATTTTATACTGGAAATGTCCGTGATGAAAATTGGATTCGTCACCCTTACCAGATTGGTGCTTTGATGGATAAGGATGGCAAGATTACAAAGATTGACAAGATCTTGATTGACCAGCCAGCAGACTCTACTGACCACTTCCG
>CAJPSM010000122.1 GCA_905373305.1 uncultured Streptococcus sp.
TTGATAGAGTCTAGAACCAATTTCCCTACAATTTCATGTGCTTCTCTAAAGGGGAGGCCTTTTTCAGCCAAATAATCTGCCAGTTCGGTCGCATTCGAAAAATCATTCTCTGTAGATTGCTGCATTTTGGCCTTATTAACCTGCATGCTCGATAGCATACCTGCCAACACATCCAGAGAATTTAAAATCGTTTCTACTGTATCAAACATGCCTTCCTTGTCCTCTTGCAAATCCTTATTGTAAGCCAGAGGCAAAGACTTCATGACGGTCAATAGTCCAAGCAAGTTCCCGTAAACCCGTCCTGTCTTCCCTCGAATCAATTCGGCCATATCAGGATTTTTCTTCTGGGGCATGATAGACGAACCCGTTGAAAAGCTATCAGACAAGCTAATGTACTGATACTCAAAACTGCACCAATTGATGATTTCCTCACAAAAACGACTCATATGCATCATCAAAATGCTGGCATTTGACAGAAATTCTAAGATAAAATCACGGTCACTCACTGCGTCCAAGGAATTGGTATAGGGTTGTTGGAAACCCAATAAATCACTCGATAATTGACGATCGATTGGAAAAGTTGTCCCCGCTAAGGCAGCCGCACCCAGTGGAGATAGGTCCGTATGTTTCAAGTTAAATGCAAAGCGCTCGCTATCCCTTTGGAACATATTATAATAAGTCATGAGATGATGGGCAAAACTAATCGGTTGGGCATGTTGCAAATGAGTATAACCTGGCATGATGGTTTCCACATGTTTTTCAGCCAAATCCAGCAAAACACTGTTCAGATTCGCCAACTTATCCAAGACATGGCCAAGCTGCTCCTTTAGATATAAGTGCATATCCGTTGCGACTTGGTCATTCCGAGAACGAGCCGTGTGTAGTTTCCCAGCCAGAGGACCAATTTTCTCTGTCAGCAACACTTCCATATTCATATGAATATCTTCATTTGCAATATCAAAATGAAGCTCTCCTGCCTCTAAATCTCGCAACAAAGCTTGCAGACCATCTTGGATCTGCTCTGCCTCTTCCAAGCTTAAAATGCCAGTCTGTCCTAGCATTTGAACATGAGCTAGGGAACCCATCAAATCAAATTTTGCCAGCTGGTGGTCAAAAGAAATACTCGCACCGAACTGTTCTACCCAATCTTCCACAGTGCCTTCAAATCGACCACCCCATAATTTTGTATTTTTCGGCATATCCTGTCGTCCCTTTCTATCGCGTCACTACTCAACATTTTTCTGAACTTCTGAATAAACCTTAGTCGGAAGCCCCCAAAGCTTGATAAATCCAACAGCCGCATCTTGGTCAAAAGTATCCGCACTAGTATAAGTCGCCAAATTTTCATCGTAAAGAGAATTTGGTGATTTCCGAGCCACTACCTGGGCGTTCCCCTTATAGAGTTTAACTTTTGCAGTTCCATTGACAACTTTCTGTGTCTCCTTGATATAGGCAATCAAAGCCTGAGTTGCTGGGCTAAACCACAAAGCATTATAGATGAGATTGGACAACTCATTTTCGATAATAGGTTTGAAATGAGCCACTTCTCTCACAAGAGTCAAGTCTTCAATCTCCTTATGAGCTGCCAATAAAGTCACAGCGCCTGGGCACTCATAAATCTCTCTTGACTTAATACCGACTAGGCGATTTTCCACATGGTCAATACGACCGACACCATGTTTGCCCGCAATTTCATTTAGCTTTTGAATCAAATCCGCTACTTTCATCTTCTCACCATTGAGGGAGATGGGCACCCCGCAGCTAAACTCAATGTCAATAAATTCTGGACTGTCTGGTGCCTCTTCCGGCGAAGATGTGATTCCAAATGCTTCTTCTGGCGCTTGGTTCCAAGGGTTTTCCAAGACACCACATTCATTTGCACGTCCCCAAAGATTTTGATCGACAGAGTAAGGATTGTCAAGGTCAGCAGGAACTGGAACACCGTTTTCTTTGGCATATTGGATTTCTTCTTCACGAGACCATTTCCACTCACGAACAGGCGCAACTACTTTTAAATTGGGATCCAAAGCCGCAATAGAGACTTCAAACCGAACTTGGTCGTTTCCCTTACCTGTACAACCATGAGCAATTGTGATTGCCCCCGTCTGATGAGCTATCTCAACTAGTTTTTTTGAAATAAGAGGGCGACTCAGAGCAGATACCAAGGGATACTTCTGTTCATAGTAGGCATGAGCCTGAAGGGCCACTAAAACATAGTCATTAGCAAATTCTTCCTTAACATCAATGACATAAGACTCAACAGCCCCAACCTTGAGAGCTTTATCGTGGATGAATTCCAGATCTTTTCCTTCACCCACATCCATACAAACAGCAATCACATCATAGTCTTTTTTTAACCATGTAATAGCAACTGATGTATCCAATCCACCTGAATAGGCTAAAATGACTTTTTCCTTACTCATTTCTCATCCTTCTTTCTATTTTTCGATAGAGGCTTTAAAAGCATCGTCAATCAATTTGTCCAACTCCCCAGAATCCTTCAACTTCTGGATGGTTTTGTCAACCGCCTCTTTTAATTCTTTACTGTCTTTTTTCATCGCAACAGCGTAGGAATCTTCTTTGTCATTGTCAAAATCAAACTCAGCGATGGCTAGGTCTGGATTATTCTCTACAAAGCCTTTCGCCACTGGTTCCTCAAAGATAACTGCATCCAGTTGCCCTGATTTCAAATCTGTTATCAAATTTCCATTTTTAGGAAGTGAAACGAGAGAAGCATTCTGCAAGGTTTCTTTGGCCAGAGTTTCCTGGATAGAGCCTTTCTGCGCTCCAACCTTTTTCTGAGCCAAATCCTTGACTGATTGGTAATTCGTTAATTCAGATTTTCTTACGATAACCTTATTTTTCGAAGTGTAGTAGGGAATTGAAAAATCGTAAACTTGACTTCTCTCCTCCGTTTTAGAAACACCTGATATGGCAAGATCGGCCTTGCCTGAATCAAGACTAGCCAGTACATTGTCAAAACTCATTGGAGAGAACTCCACTTCTACACCTAGTTCCTTTGCGATGGCTTTGGCTAGCTCAACATCTGAACCTACAATCTGATTTTTCCCATCGACCAATTTCTGATATTCAAATGGAGCAAACTCTGGATTTAGGGCCACCACCAATTTTCCTTTAGCCTTAATGGCTTCAACACCTTGGGATTGAGCGTTACTACAAGCAAATAATAAGGGAAACATAAGCAAACCAAACATCGTCATCAACACCTTCTTCACTTTATTCATAGAAGAGCCTCCTTTTATTTTTATACTTTATTGTTGTATAAATAATACTCCTCTCATTTTCGTTTGTCAAGAAAAAACTGTATTTTATTTCATTAAAATCAAGAAAAAGCTTATTATATGATATATATTTTTACACATAATAAGCTTATTTATACTATTTGAGTTTTAAAACAATTTGAAGAATTTCGTTGGAATTATACAAATAGAGCATTACTGAGAAGATTGTTACGCTTTTTGTTATAGAGAAACAAAAAAGAGCCCTAAAGGACTCTTTTATTCTTAATACCAACCGTTGTTAAGCCAGAAGTTCTTGGCAGCTGTCCATGAACCGTAACGTCCTGCAACGTAGGCATCTGCTACACGTTCTTGGTTTTCAGCTGAGTAGTCACCGTTCAAGTATGAATCTGTCAATTGGTAACGTCCGATGTAACGTCCGTTTGTAGCAGTGTAGCTACC
>CAJPSM010000123.1 GCA_905373305.1 uncultured Streptococcus sp.
ACTCCTCAACCACAAAAATATAGCAGATACCTTGACAAATGCCTACACTATGTTGGACAATGAAGAATTCTCCAGTCTAGCAAATGTCCGTTCAGCCATGAATGACATGGAAAGTGTCGAAGAATACGACCCTGAATACCGTGAAATTTCAAGTTCTCTATCTGAGACCTACTATGTTTTAGAAGACATTACCAAGCGTTTGGAAGATATCATTGATGATTTAGATTTTGATGGCAATCGCCTGATGCAAGTTGAAAATCGCTTAGATTTGCTCAACACGATCACACGCAAGTATGGTGGGACTGTGGATGAGGTTTTGCTTTACTTTGCTAAGATTACGGATGAGTACAATCTCTTGACTGGAAATAACCTTTCTTCCGAAGACATGGAAGCAGAGCTTAAGAAATTGGAAGTCAATCTTGTTGATTTGGCTGGTCAGCTTGCATCTGCTCGTCATGACTTGGCCCAGCAGCTCGAAGCTGAGATTAAGCAAGAATTGAAAGATCTCTATATGGAAAAGGCACAATTTCAAGTTCGCTTTAGTAAGGGCAAATTCAGTCGTGAGGGAAATGAAATGGTCGAATTTTACATTTCGACCAACCCTGGTGAAGACTTTAAACCCTTGGTCAAGGTTGCATCTGGCGGGGAATTGTCTCGTCTCATGCTAGCTATTAAGTCTGCCTTTTCTCGTAAGGAAGGCAAGACTAGTATTGTCTTTGATGAGGTGGATACGGGAGTTTCAGGTCGTGTTGCCCAAGCTATTGCGCAGAAGATTCATAAGATTGGCCAACATGGTCAGGTTTTAGCTATTTCTCATCTACCACAAGTAATTGCGATTGCGGATTACCAATTCTTTATTGAAAAGATTAGTGACGAGCATTCAACTGTTTCGACAGTTCGTCTCTTGACTTTAGAAGAGCGAGTAGAGGAAGTTGCTAAGATGTTAGCAGGAGAGAATGTAACAGAAGCAGCCCTTACCCAAGCCAGAGAATTATTGCAAAAGAGGGAGAAATAAATGACAGACTATTATGTAATTGGAGATGTCCATGGAAAAGCAGGTATGCTGGAAGACCTTCTCAAAACATGGGATGGTCACACCCAGTTGCTTTTTCTAGGGGATCTGATTGATCGAGGTGAGGATAGTCGCCGTGTTCTAGAAATGGTCAAGAACTTGGTGGACAATCAAGGGGCTATCTGTCTATCAGGAAACCACGAGTATATGTTTTTGACTTGGTTGGACAATCCCGAAGAAAGCTATGACCACTATCGTCGAAATGGTGGTGATACAACCATTAACTCTATCCTAGGTCGTCCCTTAGATGCACCTGTGGATGCAGTTGAAGACGCTAAACGTGTTGAGACGGAAGCAGCAGATTTAGTCGAATTTATCCGTCAGATGCCTTTTGTCGTTGAGACAGACAAGTATATCTTTGTGCATGCTGGTATTGATTTGACCTTGGATGATTGGCATGAAACGACTGATTACAAGAAAGTCTGGCTCAGAAAACCATTCCACGAAGCTGAAAATCATACCGGGAAAACCATTGTTTTTGGGCATACACCAGTTTATGGTTTGCTGAAGCAAGACCGAGGTACTGCTGAGCTTTGGGTGACAGAAGATGGCAAGATTGGCATGGATGGAGGAGCCGTTTACGGCGGTGTCCTTCATGGTATTGTCTTTACTGACCAAGGCATGACCGAGCACTATTTCATTGAAAATGATGGCTTTATCGCCGAAGATTAGTACTCCTAGCAGGGTATGGTCTTGTCAAAATGTTAAAAACAATTTATAATTAATAGATACCCTGAAAGGAAGAGAATCATGAATTTAGAAGAATTGAAAAAACGACAGGAGAAGATCCGGAACTTCTCTATTATCGCCCATATTGACCACGGAAAGTCAACGCTGGCGGACCGTATTTTGGAAAAGACCGAGACGGTTTCTAGTCGTGAAATGCAGGCCCAGCTTCTGGATAGTATGGACCTAGAACGAGAGCGCGGGATTACCATTAAACTTAATGCCATTGAGCTCAATTACACTGCTAAAGATGGGGAAACTTATATTTTCCACTTGATTGACACGCCTGGACACGTGGACTTTACCTATGAAGTGTCGCGTTCTCTAGCTGCCTGTGAAGGGGCGATTTTGGTGGTCGATGCCGCCCAAGGGATTGAGGCTCAAACACTTGCTAACGTTTATCTTGCCTTGGACAATGATTTGGAAATCCTTCCAGTTATTAACAAGATTGACCTACCAGCAGCCGATCCTGAGCGCGTGCGCACGGAGATTGAGGATGTCATTGGACTGGATGCCAGTGAAGCAGTCTTAGCTTCTGCCAAAGCTGGTATTGGTATTGAAGAAATTCTTGAGCAAATCGTAGAGAAAGTTCCTGCACCAACTGGTGATGTGACGGCACCACTCAAAGCCTTGATTTTCGACTCTGTCTACGATGCTTACCGTGGGGTTATCCTCCAAGTTCGTGTCATGGACGGAGTAGTCAAACCTGGTGATAAGATTCAGCTCATGAGCAATGGCAAGACCTTTGATGTGACTGAGGTCGGAATTTTCACTCCGAAAGCAGTAGGGCGTGATTTCCTAGCCACAGGTGATGTTGGTTATATTGCGGCTTCTATCAAGACGGTTCAAGACACGCGTGTCGGAGATACAGTGACCCTAGCAAGCAATCCTGCAGCAGAACCACTTGATGGTTACAAGCAAATGAACCCTATGGTCTTTGCGGGTCTTTATCCAATCGAATCAAACAAGTACAATGACCTTCGTGAAGCCCTTGAAAAATTGCAACTCAACGATGCAAGTCTTCAATTTGAACCAGAAACATCTCAGGCACTTGGATTTGGTTTCCGTTGTGGTTTCCTTGGACTTCTCCATATGGATGTTATCCAAGAGCGTTTAGAGCGTGAGTTCAACATTGACCTCATCATGACAGCGCCGTCTGTTATCTACAAGGTTAATCAAACTGATGGTGAGTCTATGGATGTGTCAAATCCATCAGAATTCCCAGACCCAACTAAGATTGCGACCATTGAAGAACCTTATGTCAAGGCGCAGATTATGGTACCACAGGAGTTTGTCGGAGCAGTGATGGAACTGGCTCAACGCAAGCGTGGGGACTTTGTGACTATGGATTATATTGATGACAATCGTGTGAATGTCATCTATCAAATCCCACTTGCTGAAATTGTCTTTGACTTTTTTGATAAGCTCAAGTCTTCGACACGTGGTTATGCAAGCTTTGACTACGAATTGTCAGAGTACCGCCCATCTAAGTTGGTCAAAATGGATATCCTTCTCAATGGAGACAAGGTTGATGCCCTTAGCTTTATCGTTCACAAGGATTTTGCTTACGAACGTGGAAAACTCATCGTTGATAAGCTCAAGAAAATCATTCCTCGTCAACAATTTGAAGTGCCGATTCAAGCAGCTATTGGACACAAAATTGTGGCTCGTACGGATATCAAGGCCCTTCGTAAAAACGTACTTGCCAAGTGTTATGGTGGTGACGTTTCGCGTAAACGCAAACTTCTTGAAAAACAAAAAGCTGGTAAGAAGCGTATGAAAGCCATTGGTTCTGTCGAAGTTCCTCAAGAAGCCTTCCTTAGCGTCTTAAGTATGGATGAAGAACTAGACTCCATCAAGAGTTTTAACGACCAAATCAGCCTGCAAGATG
>CAJPSM010000124.1 GCA_905373305.1 uncultured Streptococcus sp.
TTTCTTTCTATTTTTTATTTTCTTGAAATGCTGCACCTTCATGTTGCAAGAGCCAAGCTTTCTTTTCAACTCCAGATGCATAGCCTGTCAAGCGATTCCCTGATCCTAACACACGGTGACAGGGAACGAGTATGGACCAAGGATTGCGCCCCACTGCTCCGCCAATCGCTTGGGCAGAAGCTACTTGCAGGTCCTGCGCTATTTGTCCGTAAGTCACTGTTTGACCATAAGGAATGCTCTGTAAGTAGGTCCAGACTCGCTTTTCAAAATCCGTCCCAATGGGAGCCAAGGGCAAGAGAGACAAGTCTTGAACCTTCCCATCGAAATAAGCATCTAAATAGCAAATAACTTGGTCAAGAACAGGATGCCCCTTAACGATTTCCATCCCATCCGTATCAATACCTCTCTCAAAATGAGTTTGGTCCTGCACCCAAATTCCATACAGATATTGCTCGTCAGCAACCAAGGACAAGGTTCCAATTGGCGACGGGTAGAGCATTTTTACGTACTTTTTTTGCTTCATTTTTTTAATTTCTGATAGGCCAAGCGTTCCCCATCAACTGGAACTTTTCCGACCTGACTAAATCCAAGTTTTTCAAAGATATGCTGCATGGCCTTGTTTTCTGCATGCGTATCTGAACGAAAATCTAAGTAATCGAAGCCTTCAATCAAGCCTTCTAGGAAAGTCTGAGCAACTCCCTGCCCTTGGACATCTGCTGCCACAGCGATACGGTGAAAGACCAGATATTCTGATTCTCCCCCTTGCCAACTTCCTTCATAAATCGCTTCATAGGCTTCCTCAGGACTCTTGGTCACAGCAGCATAGGCTAGTAGTTCTCCTTCTTCCAAGGCTACATAAGCTTGACCTGAGATAATATCATCAATAATGATATCAGCGTTTGGATAGCCATTTTGCCACTGGTCGCTACCACACTTGGCTAAGCATTTTTTGGCATCCTCCATCACCTGCATAATCGCATCTACTTCGTTTGGAAAAGCTAAGCGAATCTCCATCTTTTCCCCTCATTTCTAACTAGTTTCTCTCATCATAGCATAATTTAGGGTTTTCTACAAGCAGTTGGAACTTGACTTTTGTTTTTTATTATTTTATAATCTAGTTATTAAAACTAGATAAAAAGGAGTTGGAAATGAATTCTATCTTTTCCTACCCAAAATGGGAAGACATTCCAAACATTGACCTCTATCTGGATCAGGTTTTGCTTTATGTCAATCAAGTCTGTGCCCCTATCTCTCCAGATAAAGACAAGGGCTTGACCGCATCCATGGTTAACAACTATGTCAAACATGGTTACTTGACAAAGCCTGACAAGAAGAAATACCAACGCAAACAGATTGCCCGTTTGATTGCTATCACTACTCTCAAATCTGTCTTTTCGATTCAAGAAATCGCTCAGACACTTAACACTCTGCACACTTATGCAAGCTCAGATCAGCTCTACGATGCTTTTGTGGACTACATGAACCAAGGAATCGATCCAGAAAATCCAATTATCCAAACCAGCTGCCAAACGGTCAAACTCTATCATCAAACTCTAGACTTAATCCTTAGCAAAGAAGAGGAGGAAACCCAATGAATACCAGCTTAAAACTCAGTAAAAAACTCAGTTTTGGAGAAGAAATTGCCAATAGCGTAACCCATGCTGTGGGTGCCGTTATCATGCTCATCCTACTCCCTATTTCATCCACCTATAGTTACGAAGCACATGGATTTTTATCGTCTTTTGGCGTTTCTATCTTTGTTATCAGTCTATTTCTCATGTTCCTCTCGTCAACCATTTACCACTCTATGGCCTATGGTTCGACCCACAAATACGTCTTGCGAATCATCGACCATTCTATGATTTATGTGGCTATCGCAGGCTCTTATACGCCAGTCGTATTGACTTTGATGAATAACTGGTTTGGCTATCTGATTATTGCCATTCAGTGGGGAACGACCATCTTTGGCATCCTTTATAAAATCTTTGCTAAAAAGGTCAATGAGAAATTCAGCCTTGCCCTTTACCTGATCATGGGCTGGTTGGTTCTGGCTATCATTCCTGCCATTATCAGTCAAACAACGCCAATTTTCTGGAGTCTCATGGTAACTGGCGGACTCTCTTATACAGTTGGAGCTGGATTTTACGCTAAGAAAAAACCTTATTTCCACATGATTTGGCATCTCTTTATCCTAGCAGCGTCTGCACTCCAGTACATCGCGATTGTTTATTACATGTAAAAAAGTTGAGAATCTTTTCTCAACTTTTTTGTTTTCATATCAAATAATATTTCTATTATTTTTCAGCTGTTAGTGCAGCCATTGTAATGTAGTTGTATGGTTTGTTGAAGTGTGGCAAGAAGAATAGGTCTGTCAAAGCCAACTTGTCAATTGTCACATGTTCTTGGATAGCAAGTGAGAACATATGAATTCCCATACTGATAGCAGAATCACGTGATACCATTTGAGCGCCAAGAATTTCGCGACTGTCTTTGTCAAAGACAATCTTGATGGCAACTTCGTGGTTGTCATGTTTCATGAATTCTGGTTTTTGAAGGTCGTTAAAGCCTGTTTCAGTTGCGTTGTAGCCAGCAGCTTTAGCTTTTTCAAGGGTCAAACCAGTTGAAACCATGTGAAGACCGTAGATTGAAATACCGTTTGATCCTTGAACTCCGATTCCTTCCAGTTCATGTCCACAAGCGTTATAAGCACCAACGATACCAGTACGTACAGCGTTAGATGCAAGAGCGATGTAGCTAGTGTCTTTACGAGCATTGTCATAAACAGTCGCACAGTCACCTACAGCGTAAACGCCTGGGATTGAAGTTTCTTGTTTCTTGTCTACAAGGAAGGCACCGTTGCGGAAGAGTTCAATCTTACCATCAGCAAGAGCTGTGTTAGGACGGAAACCAACTGCAAGAACAACCATATCCACATCAAATGTTTCTTTGTCAGTTACCAAGCGTTCTACTTTGCCGTCACCTTGGATTGCTTTAACAGTTTGACCAAGAGCCAAGCGGATGTTATGGTCTTCCAAGTTCTTAGCCATCATTTGAGTGAAGTCTTTATCGTAGTAGCCGTTCAAAACAGTATCTACGATGTCGACAAGCACAACTTCTTTTCCAAGACGTTCGAAAGCTTCAGCCAGTTCAACACCGATATAACCACCACCAACAACGGCAATGCGCTCAAGGTGCTTGCTCTTATCTTCAAGTTTTTCAATAACTTCTTCAGCGTTTTGGTACAATTTAACAAATTGGACGTTTTCAAGAGTTGCTTTGAACTCGCGGTTACCTTTAACAATTTCAACGCCTTCAATTGGAGGCAAGATTGGAGTTGAACCAGTTGCAAAAATCAATTTGTCATAAGACTCTTTGTGTTCTTTGCCTTCCACTTCTGCAGTCACAACTTTATTGTCGTAGTCAATTGAAAGAACTGGTGAGTTCATGTAAATTTTAGCACCTTTTGCTTCCAATTTTTCTTTATCAGAGTAGAAGAGACCTTCTGGGCCATCAATTTGTTCCCCGATCCAAAGCGCCATTCCACAACCAAGGAATGAAATATTTGAGTTTTGGTCAAATACTACGATTTCGTTCTCATGACCAAAGTTATCCAACATCGTATTAATACAAGCTGTACCAGCATGG
>CAJPSM010000125.1 GCA_905373305.1 uncultured Streptococcus sp.
CAGGTAAGGTTCTTCCAGCAGCCATCGCAGCCTTGACTCCAAGTGACAGTGCAACTTATGTGAATGGTGCCTCTGTTTCCGCTCAACAACCATCCCAAACCACTTACACCGACGCAGTGAACGACGGCACATGGACCTTTAAGGGTTACGACGCAGCCAATGCAGTCGTGAACAAGGCAAATGTGGAGTTTGTAGGTACATGGGCCTTTGAAGCCAACAAGTACCAAGCAAGTTACCGCTTCGAGAGTGAGACAGCAGGTAAGGTTCTTCCAGCAGCCATCGCAGCATTGACTCCAAGTGACAGTGCAACTTATGTGAATGGTGCCTCTGTTTCCGCTCAGCAACCATCCCAAACCACATACACAGATACTGTGAACGACGGCACATGGACCTTCAAGGGTTACGACGCAGCTAGCGCCGTTGTCAACAAGGCAAATGTAGAGTTTGTAGGGAAATGGTCCTTTGAAGCCAACAAGTACCAGGCTACTTACCGCTTTGAGAGCGCCACAGCAGGTCAGTCTCTTCCAGCAGCCATCGCAGCCTTGACTCCAAGCGACAGTGCAACATATGAGAATGGTGACACTGTTTCTGCTCAGCAACCATCCCAAACCACTTACACAGATAGTGTGAATGATGGTACTTGGACCTTCAAGGGTTATGACGCAGATAGCGCCGTTGTCAACAAGTCCGATGTTGAGTTTGTAGGCAAATGGGAATTCAAGGCGAATCCGACAAATGCGGAAACTTATACGCCTCAGGTAACGGAAGAAACTATCAAGGTTGGACAAACACCTGACTTGACCGATAATGTGACGAACTTGCCAAGCCTTCCAGCTGGCACTAAGGTAGTTGATATCACACCTGCAGGTCAAATTGACACAACAAAACCAGGAACTTACACAGGTAAGGTACGAGTTGACTATCCAGATGGTTCTTCTACTGAAGTGTCTGTACCAGTTAATGTTTTGCCTGCACCGGTAACTGAAACCTATCAAGTGACTTACCGCTTCGAAAGTGCAACCGCAGACAACAACTTGCCAGCAGAAGTATTGAGTTTACTTCCACAAAGTGGAACATATACTACAAGTTCTTCTGCAGCGATTGCTTTCGTTCCAGAAGCACCGATGCCTGTAGAAGTTGCTGTTGCAAATGGTACATGGACATTCCTAGGTTACCAAGAAGTGGAAGAGGGGGCAAATCTAACCTTCGTCGGTAAGTGGATTTTTGAAGCTAAGCAAGATCCTAGTCCACAACCACAGCCTGCACCAACGCCACAACCACAACCGGTTCCGCAACCAGTACCTCAACCAAATCCAGTTCCACCAGTGAAGCTAGGGGAAGAGCAGGGGGCTGATAATAATCAGGTAAATAGACTTCAACCAAGAAAACCTGAAGAGAATCCACCAGCTCAAAGTCCAGCAGGAGAAAAGGAAAAACAAGCTACATTACCAAACACAGGTAGCACTGCACCGCTTTCACTCACTGGTCTAATGACTAGCTCTCTTCTTGCAGGTCTAGCAGCGTTGCTTCTTGGTCGCAAGCGTGAAGATGATTAAGCACTAATTTTATCTAGAAACTTTCGACTTTTAAAAGATTCTTAAGCACCTCTTGATTGTTTAACAAATCTATCTGAGTCGCAAGCTAAAGGCTGAGAGAAGACCAATTTGGTCTTCTCTTTTTACGTTTCTAGTCTAAGAGAGGTATTGGAGAAGTTGAGAGCTTTATGATCGGTCAGATAAGTGTGGCTACAGAAAAAGAACAAAATATGTTATAATGGTTGGAAGAATAGAATTGAGGATAATATGTCATTTACGAAATTTCAGTTTAAAAACTACATAGAAAAGGCTTTGGAGGAGTTGAAGTTTACAACTCCTACCGAAGTTCAGGAAAAGTTGATTCCTATTGTCTTGGCGGGTCGTGATTTGGTGGGCGAGTCAAAAACAGGTTCAGGAAAGACCCACACTTTCTTGCTACCCATTTTCCAGCAATTAGATGAAACTAGTGATAGTGTGCAAGCGGTCATTACGGCTCCAAGTCGTGAGTTAGCTACTCAGATTTACCAAGCAGCTCGTCAGATTGCGGCCCACTCAGATGTCGAAGTCCGTGTGGTTAACTATGTTGGCGGTACGGATAAGGCGCGTCAGATTGAAAAACTTGCCAGCAACCAACCCCATATTGTCATCGGGACTCCAGGGCGTATCTATGACTTGGTCAAATCTGGTGATTTAGCCATTCACAAGGCCAAGACCTTTGTTGTCGATGAAGCCGATATGACCTTGGATATGGGATTCTTGGAAACCGTTGATAAGATTGCAGGGAGCCTTCCAAAAGACTTGCAATTCATGGTTTTTTCAGCGACGATTCCTCAAAAATTGCAACCGTTCTTGAAAAAATACTTGTCAAATCCTGTCATGGAAAAAATCAAAACAAAAACAGTCATCTCTGATACCATTGAAAACTGGTTGGTTTCGACCAAGGGCCGAGATAAGAATGCTCAGATTTATGAGTTGACTCAAGTCATGCAACCTTATTTGGCAATGATTTTTGTCAACACTAAAACGCGTGCTGATGAATTGCATGCATACTTGACTGCTCAAGGCTTGAAGGTAGCTAAGATTCATGGGGATATTGCTCCTCGCGAGCGAAAGCGAATCATGAATCAGGTGAAAAATCTTGATTTTGAGTACATTGTCGCAACGGATTTAGCAGCGCGTGGAATTGACATTGAAGGTGTTAGCCATGTCATCAATGACGCCATTCCGCAAGACTTGTCCTTCTTTGTTCACCGAGTTGGACGGACTGGGCGTAACGGTCTGCCTGGTACAGCTATTACCCTTTACCAGCCAAGTGATGACTCGGATATCCGTGAGTTGGAAAAATTAGGTATCAAGTTTACTCCTAAGATGGTCAAAGACGGAGAGTTTCAAGATACATATGACCGTGATCGTCGTGCTAATCGTGAAAAGAAGCAGGATAAGCTTGATATTGAAATGATTGGCTTGGTTAAAAAGAAAAAGAAAAAAGTCAAACCAGGCTATAAGAAGAAGATTCAATGGGCGGTGGATGAAAAACGCCGTAAAACCAAGCGTGCTGAAAATCGCGCACGTGGGCGTGCTGAGCGAAAAGCCAAACGCCAAACTTTCTAAGAACAAAATTGGAGCTGAATGGCTCCTTTTTCTAACTTCGTTTTATGAATTTTCAAAAATACTGCAAAAAAAAGTAAAAAGTGGTATAATGATAAGGTTATATAGTCCCGATAAGATGGTAGAAATTTCTATCAGTACTTTGTAACTCGCAAAGAATGATGACTCCAAAGTCGCTCGTCATTCTACGGTTGCCGCTATTAAGCGGTCACCCTATGCGCCTTACTAGCTTCAGAAATAAAAAAACATCGTTTTTATTTCTTTTGCGTCGTAACTCGCAAAGAATGATGGCTCCAAAGTCGCTCGTCCTTCTACGGTTGCCGCTATAATGCGGTCACCTTATGCGCCTTACTAGCTTCAGAAATAAAAAAGTATCGTTTTATTTCTTTCGCGTCGTAACTCTTAGACTATAGAAATACCTATCAGTACTTTGTAACTCTATAACAATAT
>CAJPSM010000126.1 GCA_905373305.1 uncultured Streptococcus sp.
AGATGCTGATATCTTGGCAATCACTTTCGATGAATTGACTCAGCGTGGTTTGATGTTGAACTGGGGAGTTATTCCAGTAACAACTGATCGCCCATCAAACACTGATGATATGTTTGATCTCGCTGAAAGAATTGCAGTTGAGCAAGGTTTGGTAGAATCTGGTGATGATATTGTTATCGTTGCAGGTGTACCGCTTGGAGAAGCTGTCCGTACAAACACAATGCGTATCCGTACAGTACGTTAATCTAACATTTCAAAGCCTATCATACCAAGCTTTTGTGCTTGTATGATGGGTCTTTTTTTTATTTTAGAAGATAAAAAGAGAGAGATTTTTATTAAACAGAAATGGGAAAAATAGGAGAACTATGGTATAATAGAACATAGAGACCTTTTTAGTAAATTTTGAAAGAGTATAACATGAGAAAAATTGTCATCAATGGTGGACATCCATTGCAAGGTGAAATCACTATTAGCGGTGCTAAGAATAGTGTTGTAGCATTAATTCCTGCTATTATACTGGCAGATGATGTTGTCACTTTGGATTGTGTCCCAGATATTTCAGACGTTGCTAGTCTTGTAGAGATTATGGAAATCATGGGAGCGAAAGTAAAACGCTACGATGATGTTTTGGAGATTGATCCTAGAGGTGTTCAGAATATTCCAATGCCTTATGGCAAAATCAATAGCCTTCGTGCATCTTATTATTTCTACGGAAGTCTTTTAGGTCGCTTTGGTGAAGCTACAGTTGGACTTCCTGGCGGATGTGATCTGGGACCTCGTCCTATTGATCTTCATCTCAAAGCTTTTGAAGCTATGGGAGCCAAGGTGAGCTACGAGGGAGACAATATGAATTTGTCTGCCCAAGGCAAGGGGCTTCATGGTGCAAGTATCTACATGGATACCGTTAGCGTTGGTGCGACGATTAATACCATGATTGCGGCTGTTAAGGCTAAGGGACGGACTGTTATTGAAAATGCGGCTCGTGAACCAGAAATCATCGATGTGGCCACCCTTTTGAATAACATGGGGGCCCACATTCGTGGTGCAGGGACTGATATTATCATTATTGATGGTGTTGAGAAACTTCATGGAACGCGTCACCAAGTCATTCCAGACCGCATTGAAGCAGGAACCTATATTTCACTTGCTGCAGCGATTGGTAAAGGAATCCGTATTAACAATGTTCTTTACGAACACTTAGAAGGCTTTATCGCCAAACTGGAGGAAATGGGCGTTCGTATGACGGTCTCTGAGGATAGTATCTTCGTTGAAGAACAATCTGATTTGAAGGCAATCAATATCAAAACTGCTCCCTATCCTGGGTTTGCAACAGATTTGCAGCAGCCTATCACACCACTTTTGCTGACAGCTCAAGGTCGTGGTACTATTATTGATACCATTTATGAAAAACGTGTCAACCATGTCTTTGAGTTAGCAAAAATGGATGCGGATATTACGACTACAAATGACCATATTTTCTACACTGGTGGACGTGTTCTGCATGGTGCCAAAGTGAAAGCGACAGATCTTCGTGCAGGTGCCGCACTTGTGATTGCTGGACTGATGGCTCAAGGACAGACTGAAATTACAAATATTGAGTTTATCCTTCGTGGCTACTCAGATATTATTGAAAAATTACGTGGTCTCGGAGCGGATATTACACTCGTCGAAGACTAAACCGTTGAGGTGATTATGAATATTTGGACCAAATTAGCAATGTTTTCTTTTTTTGAAACGGAGCGCTTGTATTTGCGTCCTTTCTTTTTTAGTGACAGCAAAGCTTTTTATGAAATTGCTTCTAATCCTGAAAATCTACAATTTATTTTTCCCAGTCAAGCAAGTTTAGAGGAGAGTCAATATGCTCTTGCCAACTATTTTATGAAGGCTCCTCTAGGTGTTTGGGCAATTTGTAGCCAAGAGAATCAAGAAATGATTGGCTCCATTAAATTTGAAAAGATCGATGAAATTAAGAAAGAGGCAGAAATTGGTTATTTCTTAAAAAAGGATTCTTGGTCTCAAGGTTTTATGACAGAAGTAGTTATCAAGCTATGTCAGCTTTCATTTGAAGAATTTGGTTTAAAACAATTATCCATCATCACTCATCTGGAGAATCAAGCTAGTCAGAAAGTTGCCTTAAAATCGGGATTTAGTCTCTTTCGCCAATTCAAGGGGAGTGACCGCTATACACGAAAAATGAGGGACTATCTTGAATTTCGATACGTAAAAGGAGAGTTCAGTGAGTAAACACCAAGAAATCTTAAGTTACCTGGAAGAGTTACCAATAGGAAAACGTGTCAGTGTTCGTAGCATTTCCAATCACTTGGGTGTCAGTGATGGGACGGCTTATCGTGCCATTAAAGAAGCTGAAAACCGTGGAATTGTAGAAACTCGACCTCGTAGTGGAACCATTCGTGTCAAATCTCAGAAAGTGGCGATTGAAAAACTGACCTATGCAGAGATTGCAGAAGTAACCTCATCTGAAGTTTTGGCTGGTCAAGAAGGTTTGGACAGGGAATTCAGCAAATTTTCAATCGGGGCTATGACCGAGCAGAATATTTTGTCCTATCTGAATGATGGCGGTTTGTTAATCGTTGGAGACCGTACTCGTATTCAACTTTTAGCCTTGGAAAATGAAAACGCAGTTCTGGTGACGGGTGGTTTTCATGTACATGAGGATGTACTGGAACTTGCCAATCAGAAAGGAATCCCTGTTTTACGAAGCAAGCATGATACCTTTACAGTTGCGACCATGATCAATAGAGCTTTGTCAAATGTGCAGATTAAGACAGACATTTTAACAGTTGAAAAGCTCTATCGTCCTAGCCATGAGTATGGCTTTTTGAGAGAAACGGACACAGTGAAAGACTATTTGGACTTGGTACGTAAGAACAGGAGTAGTCGTTTCCCAGTCATTAACCAACACCAAGTGGTTGTCGGAGTTGTTACCATGCGTGACGCTGGAGATAAATCACCTAGCACAACGATTGACAAGGTGATGACTCGTAGTCTCTTCCTGACAGGATTGGCAACGAATATAGCTAACGTCAGTCAACGGATGATCGCAGAAGACTTTGAGATGGTCCCGGTCGTGAGAAGCAATCAAACTTTGCTCGGGGTGATTACAAGACGAGATGTCATGGATAAGATGAGTCGTTCTCAGGTTTCAGCCCTGCCGACTTTTTCAGAGCAAATTGGTCAGAAGTTGTCTTATCATCACGACGAAGTTGTGATTACAGTTGAGCCCTTTATGCTTGAGAAGAACGGAGTTTTGGCAAATGGTGTTCTTGCTGAAATTTTAACTCATATGACACAGGATTTGGTGGCAAATAGCAGACGCAATCTCATCATTGAGCAGATGCTAATTTACTTCTTGCAGGCTGTTCAGATTGATGATACTCTGCGGATTCAGGCTCGCATTATTCACCATACAAGACGCTCAGCTATCATTGATTACGATATTTATCATGGTCATCAGATTGTTTCAAAAGCAAATGTTACAGTTAAAATCAATTAGAATCTAGGAGAAAAAATGATAACTTTAAAATCAGCACGTGAAATCGAAG
>CAJPSM010000127.1 GCA_905373305.1 uncultured Streptococcus sp.
GTAGCTTTACCAGCAGGGATTTGCAATTTTACAAGTTTTTCGACTTTTTTAGCCATTTTTAAATCCTCCTTTGTGGTTTTGGCGGTAATTAAAGATTTTTACCTCCCACAAGTATGCTTTACACATACCCATCTATTATACACTATTTATCTAAAAATGCAAGAGAAAAATTTCTTTTTTAATCGACATAATCTCCGCCTTCAAAGCCATAGTATTCTTCCAAACTGAGACCACTTGCAGCAATTTCTTTGGCTTCTTTTCCAACGTAGCGAAGATGCCATTCTTCCGCCATGTAGCCAGTCTCTTTTTCCTTGCCTTTGAGATAGCGAACAACAAAGCCATAGTCAGCCGCATGATTCAAGAGCCACTGAGCTGCCTTTTCTTCTGTTACCAATTCTCCATTAGTCCCAATCAAATCAAAAGCAAGACCTGTTTGGTGTTCACTGTATCCAGGGCGAGCTGAGTAGCGATCTGCCTCTTCTTTACCATCTTGATTCACATAGTCTTGATAAAGTTTGGTTTGAGTTTCATAACTTCTAAAACCACTGTAGTGGTCACTGATCGGGTAGCCAGTCGCTTGCATGGCTGCAATGAGTTTCAGCAACTCTGCTTTAGCTGTTGGATTTTCTCCTGGATTATAGTCTTTTGACAAAGGATAGTGCTTATTGGCTACGACGATTTCATCATATTTCCCTTGGATACTATAGTGGTCTCCCTTATTCACAACTTCTGCTTTTTTCTGACTAGAAGCTTGGGATTTACTTCCTACAGTTCCCTCAGGTTGACTGCTTTGCTCCGTCTTTTGAGTGTTTTCTTCATTTTTAGGTTTTTCTTGAGCACATGCTGCTAGGGTTACTGCTAGCAAACCAGATAAAACGATGTATCTTTTCTTCATTTTTTCTTCCTCTCTTAAACCACGTGCTTCTCTAGTTCATCGGATAAGGCTCTTATCATTTGTTCCAACTCATGGGATTGCACTTGGTAATCTTCTGCCGCCATTTCTTCCCATGGCACCCACCAGACTGGACCACGGCCATTAAGTCCATGACCCTTCATATCACCCGACCGTCTTGGAAAGAGGTGCCAGTGAGCGTGGGCCTCTCCATTTCCTAGAAGTTCGATGTTCATCTTTTCAGCCTTAAACGCTTTGGCAACAGCTTCTTGGACCAAACTCATTTCCTCTAAAAAACGCAGTTTTTCAGAAGTCTCCATTTGGTGGAGTTCTGTGACGTGCTCTTTTGCCAGAAATAAGGTATAGCCCTTAAAGTATTGGTGATCTCCAATGACCACATAGCCTGTTTCTAGTTCTTTTACAAAGTAGGGATTTTCTCCAGCTTTGATTAGGTCAATCCGCTCACAAATAAGACACATGAGTCTCTCCTTTTAATTATAATATCTTCAACCTTGAATCTGACAACTTGGGATAGCGGTGCTTGTATTCTGAAGTATGCAAGTATTAAACCACTCACTGTCAATCCCTGATTGATTTATCCCTTGGATATCCGCTGTCAGACTATCCCTATCCTAAGCCGTTTTAAAGTCAAGAAAGTTGTAATTAAGGTCAAAGAGTCGGTGTTTATAGGTCATCATTTCCCTCACTCTTATCTTTGTGAAATAAATTCTTAATCTTATATAAAAATGGAATAACCTTAAAATAATTTCTAAAACGTCTCTCGCTTAACTTAGGTCCCTGTAGTTTTCTATATTCTTCGATATAAATTGTAGATACTTTACCAATTTCACTTTCCCCGAAAATGGTGGCTTTTAAAATTAATACACCAACAATTAAACAAAATGAAACTATTCCAACAAAAGGAACAATAAAAACAATAAAAACATTATTATGCAAATTATACGAATAATACACTGTTACAGTATCAACTGCGACAATAAAGAAAAGAAAAACTACAGAGCCTATTTCAAATTTTTTATCATCGCTTTCATCAACACTCAATTCTGGAAGTAAAAAAATTAAACTTACTACCATAATCAAGCAACAAGCTAATAACGGAGAGAATTCAGTAGGTTGTTCGATAAAACGATTATACACAGAGTAAATGAGAAATAGCTGAAGTAATAACATCGCATACTGCAATAAATAAAACCATATTTTAGCTGAACTTATGAGCGAAATATTTTTTTCTACTTTTATATCTAGTAATCGTTTAGAAATCTGTATCCGATGAGCTAGTTCTTTTAAATCTTCTATTTGAAGTTCTTTAGAAGCAAGTTTATCCTCTATAATTTCTATTTGGTACCATACATATCCATCATCTTCTATCCACTGATATTTACCAAAAGTTTTTATTTTTCGTCCATACGGGTTAATTTTTTGAGAAATTTTAAAAAGTAGTTTTTCTAAATCTGGATTAGCAATCCCTTTATCTACCAGTTCATCGGCATAAACAACTAGTTCTTTAAAGTTTTCTTGTTTATTTTCATACACGTATTCACGATATTCTTCTTTTTTCTTCTGGAAATAAGCATACAAACCCGAAATTAGCCCTGTTATTATGGCAGGCGTTGCTAATTGTTTCAGCATTTCAAACATAATGCTTTATCGCCCCTTCAGTCTACCAATGCACTTTTGAGATAAGCATCAACCATACGCTCAGTCGCTACTACCGAATCGATATGAGTGCGCTCATAAGAGTGACTGGACTCGATTCCCGCACCAAGGAGGGCATGCTTGACCTCTGCACCTGCTGACATAGCTGCTGAAGCGTCCGAACCATAAAATGGATAGATATCGAGCTTAAATGGAATATCTTGCTCTTTTGCCAAAGCTACCAAGTGTTGACGGAAGTCATAGTGATAAGGACCGGAAGCATCCTTGACACAGATAGATACTGTGTACTCATCTGTCTGTTGGTCATCGCCCATAGCTCCCATATCGACAGCCAGATATTCTACTACCTGAGCAGGAATATTGGAGTTAGCACCATGACCCACTTCTTCAAACACTGAAAAGGCAAAATGTGTCGTCATCGGCAAGTCAATTCCTTCTTCTTTATAAACTCGAAGGAGATTGAGCAAAATTGCTGCGCTGACCTTGTCATCTAAATGACGTGACTTGATAAAACCAGTCTCTGTCACGACAGTTCGCGGGTCAAAACTGATAAAATCACCGACCTCGATGCCCAAGGCGCGCGTTTCTTTTTCATTAGTTACTTTTTCGTCCAAACGTACTTCCATATTGTCCTGCGTGCGTTCAGCAGTTCCAGCATCTTTGTAGACATGGCAAGATGTCTGGTGGATGAGGATAGTTCCAGATACCGTTTTACCTGTACTAGTCACATGAACGGTACAGTTTTCTCCCTCAATCATGTTCCAAGGAAAACCACCGATACGATCCAATTTGAGACGGCCGTCCGGTTTGACAGCACGGACAATAGCACCCAGCGTATCCACATGGGCAGTCACAT
>CAJPSM010000128.1 GCA_905373305.1 uncultured Streptococcus sp.
GAATTCTTCTCACCAGGTGCTAACCCATCTAACAAAGCTAAAGGTGGATGGTTGCAAAACTTGAACTCACTTGCTAGCCTTGACTTTGGTTACGCTGCTGACGGTATCTCATTGACAACTCAAGTTTCTCCACGTGCTCTTGGTAAGACTCGTGACGAACAAGTGGATAACTTGGTAACGATCCTTGATGGTTACTTCGAAAACGGTGGACAACACGTTAACTTGAACGTTATGGACTTGAACGATGTTTACGAAAAGATCATGTCAGGTGAAGACGTTATCGTACGTATCTCTGGATACTGTGTAAACACTAAATACCTCACTCCAGAACAAAAAACTGAATTGACACAACGTGTCTTCCACGAAGTTCTTTCAATGGATGACGCATTGAGCTAAGATTCAATTAGAATAGAAAGAAAGCCAGTCGATATGACTGGCTTTTTTTGTGCTTCAAAAAATTTTTTAAAAATAGTCAAATTTAGTCAAAAAGTTATTGACTTTTACTGACCAATGTGATATAGTAGAAACATAAGGAAAATAAATTCCTTAAAGAGCTCATTTTCAAAAAATTAGTCTTTGAGAATGAGGTATAGAATCCCAAGGAAGGGGTGAGGCCTATGTTTAATCTAACAAATTTTGAAAAGAAGATGATAAAAGGCTTATTTAAAAAAGAAAAAGCAGAAATTATACGTAGAGTAGCCAACAGCTAGTCTAAATTTTTTAAAACAAAGGTCAGATAAAGTCAAATTGTTTTGACTAAGTAAATTTTTAATTAAACGAGGTATGAAATATGAATAACAATTTTAATAACTTTAACAATATGGATGATTTATTTAACCAATTGATGGGTGGTATGAGAGGATACAGTTCTGAAAATCGCCGTTACTTGATTAATGGACGCGAAGTGACACCTGAGGAATTTGCTCATTATCGTGCAACTGGGAAATTACCAGGAAATGCAGAATCTGATGCGCAAATGCAACAACACGCTTCAGGTATGAAACAAGACGGTGTCCTTGCTAAACTAGGTCGTAACTTGACAGCGGAAGCTCGTGAGGGCAAGTTGGATCCTGTTATCGGGCGAAACAAGGAAATTCAAGAAACATCTGAAATCCTCTCACGTCGTACCAAGAACAACCCTGTTTTAGTCGGAGATGCAGGTGTTGGTAAGACAGCAGTTGTTGAAGGACTAGCGCAAGCCATTGTGAACGGAGATGTTCCAGCTGCTATCAAGAATAAGGAAATCATTTCTATTGATATCTCAGGTCTCGAGGCTGGTACTCAATACCGTGGTAGCTTTGAAGAAAATGTTCAAAATCTAGTCAATGAAGTGAAAGAAGCAGGAAATATTATCCTCTTCTTTGATGAAATTCACCAAATCCTTGGTGCTGGTAGCACTGGTGGAGACAGTGGTTCTAAAGGGCTTGCAGATATTCTCAAGCCAGCTCTCTCTCGTGGTGAGTTGACTGTTATTGGGGCAACGACTCAAGACGAATATCGTAACACGATTTTGAAGAATGCAGCTCTTGCTCGTCGTTTCAACGAAGTCAAGGTCAATGCTCCTTCAGCAGAGGATACCTTTAAAATCCTTCAAGGAATTCGTGACCTTTATCAACAACACCACAATGTTATCTTGCCAGATGAAGTCTTGAAAGCAGCAGTGGATTATTCAATCCAGTACATTCCTCAACGTAGCTTGCCTGATAAGGCTATCGACCTTGTCGATGTAACTGCGGCTCATTTGGCAGCTCAACATCCAGTAACAGATGTTCATGCTGTTGAACGGGAGATTGAGGCAGAAAAAGACAAGCAAGAAAAAGCAGTTGAGGCAGAGGACTTTGAAGCAGCTCTCAATGCCAAAACTCGCATTGCAGAATTAGAGAAAAAAGTCGAAAACCACACAGAAGATATGAAAGTGACTGCCACTGTCAATGATGTGGCCGAATCTGTGGAACGAATGACAGGTATTCCAGTATCTCAAATGGGAGCGTCAGATATCGAACGTTTGAAAGATATGGCCCATCGTTTGGAACACAAGGTAATCGGCCAAGATAAAGCAGTAGAAGCAGTGGCTCGTGCTATCCGTCGTAACCGTGCTGGTTTTGATGAAGGCAATCGCCCAATTGGTAGCTTCCTCTTTGTAGGTCCCACTGGGGTTGGTAAGACCGAGCTCGCTAAGCAATTGGCACTCGATATGTTTGGAACCAAGGATGCGATTATTCGTTTGGATATGTCTGAATACAGTGACCGCACAGCCGTATCTAAGCTGATCGGTACAACAGCCGGTTATGTGGGGTATGATGACAATAGCAATACCTTGACAGAACGTGTTCGTCGCAATCCTTACTCTATCATTCTCTTGGACGAAATTGAAAAGGCTGATCCACAAGTTATTACCCTTCTCCTCCAAGTCTTGGATGATGGTCGTTTGACTGATGGTCAAGGAAATACAGTGAACTTTAAAAACACTGTCATTATCGCAACATCAAATGCTGGATTTGGCTATGAAGCTAATTTGACAGAAGATGCGGATAAACCAGAGTTGATGGATCGCTTGAAACCATTCTTCCGTCCAGAGTTCCTCAACCGCTTTAACGCAGTTATCGAGTTCTCACACTTAAATAAGGAAGATCTTTCTAAGATTGTGGACTTGATGTTGGCTGAAGTCAACCAAACCTTGGCTAAGAAAGACATTGATTTAGAAGTCAGCCAAGCAGCTAAGGACTTTATCACAGAAGAAGGTTATGACGAAGTCATGGGTGTTCGTCCTCTCCGTCGCGTGGTCGAACAACAAATCCGTGATAAGGTGACAGACTTCCACTTGGATCACCTAGATGCTAAACATTTGGAAGCAGATATGGAAGATGGCGCTTTAGTCATTCGAGAAAAAGCCTAAATCGAGATTTTGAGAATAAAAAAGAACCAGTTACAATAACTGGTTCTTTTGCGTTTAGATAACATGACGCTCAAAAGCATCATCTGAAATACCTTGCTCCAAGATGAGTTTTGCCCATTCTTTAGCAGAAAAGAGGCTATGGTCCTTGTAGTTTCCGCAAGATTCGATAGTTGTTCCAGGGACATCTTCCCAAGTAGTGGTCTCAGCAATTTCCTTGAGCGAATCCTTGATAACAGTTGCAATCTCAGCGCTAGTATGACGTCCCCACATAATCATGTGGAAACCAGTACGGCAACCGAAGGGTGAGCAGTCAATCATGCCGTCAATGCGAGTACGGATGAGTTTGGCCAAGAGGTGCTCGATAGTGTGAAGGCCAGCGGTAGGGATAGAGTCCTCGTTTGGTTGCACCAAGCGAATATCAAAGTTGGAGATGATGTCTCCCTTAGGGCCTGTTTCTTCCCCAATTAAGCGAACATAGGGTGCTTTAACAATAGTGTGGTCAAGTTCAAAACTTTCAACAA
>CAJPSM010000129.1 GCA_905373305.1 uncultured Streptococcus sp.
TCAACGCCCTTCGTCCTTTCCTTTATGAAAATACTGAGCGCGAACCAATTATTATTCCGATGGTGCTTACACCAGACGAAGACAACTAAAAAATAGCTTTGCCACTTGGGCAAAGCTCAGATTGAAGACAAACATCGTTTGAGTGTTTGTCTTTTTATATCTTCAGCGCTACTATTCTCAAAATAGGCTGGAATCTTTATCAAAATAGTTTTCAGCGAAAAATAAAAAGGCTTCCCCGCCATCATTTTTACCAATTTTTTGATATTCAGGCATGCCAAAGTAAGTCCAACTTTTGCCTTCATTTTGGACTTACCTACTTCTCTCGTATAACGTAGATTGTGGTATTCTTTGGCCGTGCCAAAAAGCCGCTCCACCGTTTCTTTACGTTTCTGGTAAAGTTCCTTGCTTCCCTTTTGATGCCGAATCTCCTCACAAATCTCTAAATACTCCCTCCAAATATGGCGAGTAACGACTTTCTGTTTCTTTTTACTTTCTGTGCAACTGGATAACAGAGGACAAATTGCGCAAATCTTAGGATCACTTTTATACTCACGATAGCCATCGCGATTTGTTGTAGAGTAAGCTAACACTTGATTTTCAGGGCAAAGATAACAGTCATAGTAGTCATCATAGATAAAGTCCTTAGGGCGAAGCTTCCCTTTCTTTCCACGAGGGCGAGTATAAGGGAATACAGGTGTAATATTTTGGTCAAGGAGGAATTTTGCAATACTTGGAGTCTTGTAGCCAGAGTCGGCGATAAGGTAGTCAGATTGGAGCCTTTCCAACTGTTCAAAAAGTGCAAGAAAAGCCTGACTGTCATGCACATTGCCAGCATCGATACTATAAGCTAGTGCCCATCCATGCTTATCGCATCCTACTTGGGCATTGTAGGCGAACACTTCCTTATGCTCCCCTTGTGAAACCAACCACTTTCAGGGTCTGTAGTAGAATTCTTCTTCGGTTCAGCCTCGCTTTCTTTTGCGGGCCCGAGAGACTTTTTTCAGTACTTTTTCCGATCTAAGCCAATCTCAACTTCCAGTTGCTCACTCATAAACCTAGCTTGCTTGTCTAGAACTTGATGAGTATATTTATGGTTATTGGCTGTGGCCTTGATATGAGTCCCATCAATAAAAATCTCAGTCGGGTCAATCAAACCTTGCCCCCATACAATGGATAGGACATAATGAAAAAATTCCTCGATTACTTCCTTATCTTGAAAACGACGATTGTAATTTTTGCCATAAGTGGTAAAATGAGAAACCTTATCGTTTAAACTCAAACCCAAAAACCAGCGATAGGAGGGATTGACCTCAATGTCCCTGATAGTTTGGCGCATGGAACGTATACCGTAGAAACATTGGATGAGAGGGATTTTAACTAGCATAACAGGGTCTAAACTAGGACGACCTTTATCTTCAGAATAAGTATCTGCGACTAAGTCATAGATGAAGGAAAAATCGATCACTTGCTCAACCTGACGAAGAAAATGGGCTTGCGGAACGAGTTCATCTAGCGTGTAAAAACCAACTTGATTGCGGTTGTAGTCTAGATTTTCTTTGTGAAACATAGGGAACACCTCACAACTTTTCTTACCTCTATTATACGACTTTACACAAAGAAAAGCCCTTAGAAATTTGTAGTTCTAAGGATTTTGTCTTCAATCTGAAAGAACAATTTCAACTGTTCTTTTTTTGTACTTATTTTATGAACCAACCACTACTCTTTCTCTTTATTAAACTTCACGCCGCTTCCGATACTTGACTTCAAAACCACTCTAAAAAATATCGAAAAGAAGTTTGATATTGAGAATGGTTAAGATAATGGAAACTGCGTAACCTAGGATTGTGTTCCACTTGGCATTAGTAAATTCTCCCATCAGTGACTTCTTAGAGGTTAGATAAATCAAGGGGAAAATTGAAAACGGAAGAGCGATTGAAAGAAAGACCTGTGAATAGACCAATAACTGATCCAAGGTTTTTTCTTGATGCCCAAACAAAACGGCGACTATAATCACAGGTAGCAAGGCAAAAATACGTGTACCGATACGGATAAGCCACTGAGGCAATCTTAGATGTAAGAAACCTTCCATGACAATCTGTCCTGTCAAGGTACCTGTAATGGTCGAATTCTGGCCACTTGCTAAGAGGGCTAAAGCAAACAAAGTTGACAGAATTGAGCTAGCTATCGCTCCTGCTATCGTCGAATCCTGTAAAGCATTGTACATTTGGGAGAAAGCTGAAATTTCAGATGCATGACCAAAAAAGAGGGAGGCACCTAAAATGAGAAGCAAGGAATTTACAATAAAGGCTAGAGACAACTGAAGATTTGAATCCCAGGTCATAAAGCGCACTGCTTTTCGAACATCCTTCTTATCTTTGTGATTTATTTTCCTTGTCTGGGATAGAGAGGAATGAAGATAGAGATTATGGGGCATGACTGTCGCACCTACAATCCCTAGAGCCAAGGTCAATTGACTTTCATGACCTGGTAACGGTGTTTCAAATAAAGTTGAAGTTGGTAAATAACCACCAATAATCCCTTGGATACTTGGATTGGATAAGGCCACAAGATAGGTAAAGATGGCTAATATGGTTAAAATAAGGGTCGTAACAATAGCTTCAATTTTTTTGAAACCAAATTTCATCAATAAAAGTAATAAAAATACATCTAAAACGGTTAGAAGGATAGCAATCATAATCGGTATTTTAAACAAAAGATTTAAGGCAATCGCTGAACCTAGAACCTCAGCCAAGTCTGTCGCCATTAAAGCCAATTCTAAAATCACCCACAAACTATAGCGAAGCCACTTGGGAGCATGATGAGCTGTTGCCTGCGCTAGGTCCATCCTAGTCACGATACCGAGCTTTCCAGCCATCTGTTGTAACTGCATAGCAATGATGGATGAAATCAAAATAACAAATAAAAGACTGTACTTGTAGGAGGCACCACCAACCACGCTGGTGATCCAGTTTCCTGGATCCATGTAGCCAACTGCCACAAGTGCACCAGGTCCTAAGAATGCTTTTAGATTTTGCCAAAAATGATTGTTATTTGGAGTCTCAATAGATTGATTGATCTCAGAAAGAGAGACTTTTTCATAAGAGGACATAGGGATTTCCCACTTTCTAATCTGTCTTTACATATTTCTTAATATAATATTTTTTGAAAGAATGATGAAAATAGTTTACCTATTTCCAATTCACCCTTATTATATCACATTTTGTAATGATTCCTAAGAAAAGAAATGATAGTTGAAATAGGCAATATCAGTATTGTAAAAGCCAGCGTTTTTTGTAAACTTTAATGGTGTTTGGCAATTGACTTCCATCTATTTGAAACAAGCTCAGCCTAATCTCTTAATAAAATGATATTTGGTAATGCCCTTTTGTGGGACATCTGCTAGACTAGCGTAGATTT
>CAJPSM010000130.1 GCA_905373305.1 uncultured Streptococcus sp.
GCCAAGGTTCCTGTGATTCTGGTGGTGAATAAGATTGACAAGGTCCATCCAGACCAGCTTTTGGCTCAGATTGATGACTTCCGTAACCAGATGGACTTTAAGGAAATTGTTCCGATCTCAGCTCTTCAGGGAAATAACGTTTCTCGTCTAATTGACATCCTCAGTGAAAATCTTGAGGAAGGTTTCCAGTACTTTCCGTCTGATCAAATCACAGATCATCCTGAGCGTTTCTTGGTTTCTGAGATGATTCGTGAGAAGGTTCTTCATTTAACGCGTGAAGAGATTCCTCACTCAGTTGCAGTGGTAGTTGACTCCATGAAGCGGGACGAAGAGACAGACAAGGTTCATATCCGTGCAACCATCATGGTTGAGCGTGATAGTCAAAAAGGGATTATCATTGGTAAAGGTGGCGCTATGCTCAAGAAAATTGGGACTATGGCTCGTCGTGATATCGAACTCATGCTAGGGGATAAGGTTTTCCTAGAAACTTGGGTCAAGGTCAAGAAAAACTGGCGTGATAAAAAGCTAGATTTGGCTGACTTTGGCTATAATGAAAAAGAATACTAAGTAGAGGTGGGCTCATGCCTGCTTCTTGTTTTTACAGAAGGAGGAACTATGCCTGAATTACCTGAGGTTGAAACGGTTCGTCGTGGCTTAGAAAAATTGATTTTGGGAAAGAAGATTTCTAATATAGAGATTGCTTATCCTAAGATGATTAAAACGGATTTGGACGAGTTTCAAAAGGAAGTGCCTGGTCAGATTGTTGAGTCAATGGGACGTCGTGGAAAATATCTACTTTTTTACCTGACAGACAAGGTCTTGATTTCCCATCTGCGGATGGAGGGCAAGTATTTTTACTATCCAGACCAGGTACCTGAACGCAAGCATGCTCATGTTTTCATTCGGTTTGAAGATGGAGGCACGCTTGTTTATGAGGATGTACGCAAGTTTGGTACTATGGAACTGCTGGCACCCGACCTATTGGAAGCTTACTTTGTTTCTAAAAAACTGGGCCCTGAGCCAAGAGAGAAGGATTTTGATTTGCAGTCCTTCCAAGCTGCCCTAGCCAAATCTAAAAAGCCTATCAAATCCCACCTCCTAGACCAAACCTTGGTCGCTGGTCTTGGTAATATCTATGTGGATGAGGTCCTCTGGCGGGCTCAGGTTCATCCAGCTAAACCTTCCCAAAGTTTGACAGCTGAGGAAGCGAAAGCAATTCATGACCAGACCATTGCTGTTTTGGGTCAGGCTGTTGAAAAAGGGGGCTCGACCATTCGAACCTATATCAATGCCTTTGGGGAAGACGGAACCATGCAGGATTTCCATCAGGTCTATGATAAGGCTGGTCAAGCATGTTCACGCTGTGGCACCATCATTGAGAAATTCCAGCTCGGTGGACGAGGAACTCATTTTTGTCCTCAGTGTCAAAGGAGGGACTGATGGGAAAAATCATTGGAATCACAGGAGGAATTGCCTCTGGGAAGTCAACTGTGACAAATTTCCTAAGAGAAAAAGGCTTTCAAGTGGTCGATGCTGACGCAGTCGTCCACCAGCTACAAAAACCTGGTGGTCGTCTTTATCAGCTCTTAGTTCAGCACTTTGGGCAGGAAATCATACTTGAAAATGGAGAACTTGATCGCCCTCTTCTGGCTAGTCTCATCTTTTCAAATCCTGAGGAGCGGGAATGGTCTAAGCGAACCCAAGGAGAGATTATTCGTGAGGAACTGGCAGCATTGCGAGATCAGTTAGCCCGGACAGAGGCAATTTTTTTCATGGATATTCCCCTGCTTTTTGAACAGGGATATGCCAACTGGTTTGATGAAACGTGGCTGGTTTATGTGGACTATGATATCCAATTAGATCGTTTCATGAAACGGGATCATCTTTCTAAGGAAGTAGCAGAGTCCCGTCTGGCAGCTCAGTGGTCTTTAGAAGAAAAGACAAAATTGGCGAGTCGTATACTAGATAACAATGGCAGTCGTGATCAGCTTGTAAGTCAAGTAGTCAAGTTACTTGAAGGAGGCGATAGCTGTGCAAGAGATTAGTTGGAAAGATAATCTTCGTGTCGCCTGGTTTGGTAGTTTTCTAACCGGAGCCAGTATATCCTTAGTCGTCCCTTTTATGCCTATCTTTGTGGAGCAGTTGGGAATTGAAAGGGATCAAGTTGCTTTTTATGCTGGTTTAGCCATCTCAGTTTCGGCTGTTTCAGCAGCTTTGATTTCCCCTGTCTGGGGTATTCTTGCTGACAAATACGGTCGAAAACCCATGATGATTCGAGCTGGACTTGCCATGACCATCACTATGGGAGGTTTGGCATTTGTTCCAAATATCTATTGGCTAATCTTTCTTAGATTACTAAATGGTGTATTTACAGGTTTCGTACCGAATGCGACAGCTTTAATAGCCAGTCAAGTCCCCAAGGATAAGTCTGGCTATGCTTTGGGGACTTTATCAACTGGAGTAGTAGCTGGAACCCTAACCGGCCCCTTTGTAGGTGGCTTGATTGCTGAAATTTTTGGTATTCGCAATGTCTTTTTATTGGTGGGTGCTTTCCTATTTTTAGCTGCAATCCTAACCATTTTATTTATCAAGGAAGATTTTCGACCAGTGGCTAAGGAGAAGGCAATCCCAACAAAAGAGTTGTTTAGTTCTATTAAACACTCTCATCTTTTGATTAATTTGTTTTTAACCAGCTTTGTCATTCAATTTTCAGCTCAATCAATTGGTCCTATCCTGGCTCTCTATGTGCGGGACTTAGGGCAGACTGAAAATCTCCTCTTTGTATCTGGTTTGATCGTATCCAGCATGGGATTTTCTAGCATGATGAGTGCTGGAGTGATGGGAAAACTAGGAGATAAGGTGGGAAATCATCGCCTGCTACTTGTTGCCCAGTTTTATTCGGCTCTTATTTATCTTCTCTGTGCCAATGCGACTAGCCCTCTGGAGTTAGGATTTTATCGTTTTCTATTTGGTTTGGGAACGGGTGCTCTGATACCAGGTGTTAATGCATTACTTAGTAAGATGACTCCCAAAGTAGGTATTTCAAGGATTTTTGCATTTAACCAAGTCTTTTTCTACCTTGGAGGTGTTGTTGGTCCCATGACTGGTTCAGCAGTAGCAGGGCAATTCGGCTACCACTCTGTTTTTTATGCGACAGCAGCCTGTGTAGCTCTCAGTTGTTTATTCAATTTAGTTCAATTTAGATCGTTATTAAAAGTAAAGGAAATCTAGTGCGAGTAAAAATCAATCTCAAATGCTCCTCTTGTGGCAGCATCAATTATCTAACCAGTAAGAACTCCAAAACCCATCCAGACAAGATTGAAGTTTTAAAGTATTGTCCCAAGGAAAGAAAAGTAACCCTACATCTTGAATCTAAGTAGAATTTATGGTAAAATAATAGGGATTTTAAGGAGTT
>CAJPSM010000131.1 GCA_905373305.1 uncultured Streptococcus sp.
CTCCTGTTGAATCTCCTAAAAGCGAAGAAAAAGACACCGTTATCTTACACACCAATGATGTCCATGGTCGTATCGTAGAGGAAAAGGGAGTAATTGGAGATGCCAAGCTAGCGACTGTCATCGAGCAGGAACGTGCGAAAACAAATCAAACGACTCTCGTCGTAGATGCTGGAGACGCCTTCCAAGGTTTACCGATTTCCAACTCTACAAAGGGTGAAGCACGCGCCGAAATTCTCAATCAGATGCAGTATGATGCCATGGCAGTAGGAAACCATGAGTTTGACTTTGGTCTTGATGAAGTTAAAAAATACAAGGAAATCTTGAAATTCCCATTACTTAGCTCAAATACCTATGTCAATGGAGCTCGTCTTTTTGAAGCTTCTACAATCGTTGATAAAGATAAGACTGTGGAAGGTGATGAGTTTGTTGTGATTGGTGTGACGACACCTGAAACAGCTACTAAAACCCACCCTAAAAATATTAAAGGGGTAACTTTTACTGACCCAATCTCAGAAGTCAATAAGGTCATTGAAGAAGTTCAAGCTAAGGCGCGTGCAGAAGGTAAGGACTACAAACACTATGTGGTACTCGCTCACCTGGGTGTGGATACTACAACCCCAGTTGAATGGCGTGGTTCAACCTTGGCAGAAGCCCTATCTAAAAATCCTCGTCTTAAAGGCAAACGTGTGACGGTTATTGATGGACACTCTCATACAGTAAAATCAACGACTTATGGAGACAATGTTACCTATAACCAAACAGGAAGCTACCTTCATAATGTAGGGAAAATCACCTACAAATCACGTCAGCTTTTGGGCAATCCAACTCAGATTGCGGCTGCTGATGCTAAAAAATTACCAGCCAATCCAACCGTTGAAAAACTAGTCAAAGACATTAAACAAAAATACGATGCTGAAAATGCTGTTGAAGTCGTTTCAAACAGCCCTGTAGAACTAAACGGTGATCGTGAAAATGTTCGAGTTCGTGAAACCAACCTCGGAAACGTCGTAGCGGACTCCCTCTATCAGTATGGTCAAACAGGATTTAGCCATCCGACAGACATAGCTGTGACAAATGGCGGTGGCTTGCGTGAAACTATTGCAAAAGGCAAACCAATCACTAAAGGAAATGTCATTGCTGTTCTTCCGTTTGGAAATACCATCTCACAAATCCAAGTGACGGGGCAACAAGTATTGGATATGTTTGAAAAGTCACTCGGATCTATCTTGCAGGTCGATAAGGATGGCAAGAAGGTCTTGGATGAGAACGGACAACCATTGCTAGAGCCAAGTGGTGGTTTCTTGCAAGTTTCAGGTGTGAAGGTCTACTATGATACCAACCTACCATCAGGTAAACGTGTCTTGGCCATCCAGGTCAAAAACCGCACAACTGGTCGTTATGATCTCCTAGACCTCGCAAAAACCTACTATCTTGCAACCAATGATTTCCTAGCTGCGGGTGGTGATGGCTACACGATGTTAGGCGGCCCGCGTGAAGAAGGCCCATCTATGGATGCAGCTTTTGAAGAGTATTTGAAAACCGTTGATTTGACCCAGTATGAAAAGATCAATCCGAACTCACGGACGATTTCTGTGGATTCTAAAACCTTTAGTCTACCAGTAGAAACGCCTCAAACGAATGCTGCTGCTAGCGATGCGACTACGAATGTGCCACTTACTTATGAGGTGACAGGTCAATTTAGCAAGAAGGCAGTTGTCTCAGAAAAAGCTCTCCCAAATACAGGAAGTGAACAATCCATCTTCTTGCTCTTGATGGGAATGGTAGCTGGTTTGGCAGGTATCTTATCAAGCCGAAAACCAAAGCTAAAATAGGTTAAATTTTACATCTAGAAGAGTCTAGGGAAACGTTTTTACGCCTTTTTCCCTTGACTCTTTTTTGGTTTATGATATAATTAACCAGTAAAGAATCGGTAGCTATCTAAGTTTTTTTACGAAAAAGATAGCTAGGGAAGGAGTAACACATGAGACAGCTTGCACAGGAAATCGATAACTTTTTAAACGAGGTGATCTTGAGATCTGAGAACCAGCATGAAATTCTGATTGGGCATTGCACAAGTGACGTAGCCTTGACCAATACTCAGGAACACATCCTCATGCTCTTGTCAGAAGAATCCTTAACCAACTCGGAGTTGGCCCGTCGCCTCAATGTCAGTCAGGCGGCAGTAACCAAGGCTATCAAGTCTTTGGTCAAAGAGGGCATGTTAGAGACATCTAGAGATCCCAAGGACGCGCGTGTGATCTTTTATCAACTGACAGAGCTAGCTCGACCGGTGGCAGAGGAACACCACCATCATCATGAGCACACGCTCTTAGCCTATGAACAAGTAGCAAATCAGTTTACTCCAAATGAACAAGAAGTCATCCAGCGGTTTTTAACTGCTTTAGTAGGAGAAATCAAATAATGCGGTATATTACAGTAGAGGACTTGTCTTTCTATTATGACAAGGAACCTGTCCTCGAGCACATCAACTACAGTGTTGATAGTGGGGAGTTTGTCACCCTGACTGGTGAAAATGGAGCTGCTAAGACAACGCTTATCAAGGCGAGTCTAGGCATCTTGCAGCCAAGATTTGGCAAGGTAACCATCTCAAAGACAAATACTCATGGGAAAAAGCTAAGGATAGCTTATCTTCCCCAGCAGATAGCCAGTTTTAATGCTGGTTTTCCAAGTACAGTTTATGAATTTGTCAAGTCGGGTCGCTATCCGCGAAAGGGCTGGTTCCGTCGCTTGAATGCTCATGATGAGGAACATATCAAGGCCAGTCTAGACTCGGTTGGTATGTGGGAACACCGTGACAAACGAATTGGCTCCCTCTCGGGAGGGCAAAAGCAAAGGGCAGTGATTGCCCGGATGTTTGCTTCTGACCCAGATATCTTTGTCTTGGATGAGCCGACGACAGGGATGGATGCTGGAAGCAAAAATGAATTTTACGAACTCATGCACCATAGTGCCCACCATCATGGCAAGGCTGTTTTGATGATTACCCATGACCCTGAGGAGGTCAAGGACTACGCAGATCGCAATATTCATCTAGTCCGTAACCAAGACTCGCCATGGCGTTGTTTCAACGTTCACGAAAGCGACCAGGAGGTGGAACATGCTTAGTTTGTTATCTTATGACTTCATGCAGCGTGCCTTCTTGGCGGTCATTGCCATGAGTCTCTTTTCTCCAGTTCTTGGGACCTTCCTTATCTTACGTCGTCAGAGTCTCATGAGCGATACCCTCAGTCACGTTTCTCTATCAGGTGTAGCCTTTGGTCTGGTTTTGGGGATTTCTCCAACTATTTCAACCATTGCTATTGTCTTGATTGCTGCGGTCTTTCT
>CAJPSM010000132.1 GCA_905373305.1 uncultured Streptococcus sp.
AAATTATTTTTTGTGGAGAAGTTTTTTATAAGAAATAGGTTTCACGAGAAACACTTTGCATACGATAAATGTATTTCCTCTTTACTAATTGAAAACTTGTTCCAATATTGGGTGATGAAACTCGACAAAATGAACCTGGGTATTTATGATAGCCCCTGATTCATTTTTATCAATCTCTGGCCTTCCTTCGGTGTGTAAAAGAGCAGGATTACCATCCTTGTAGCCAAAGAGAATCACCTCTGTCTCTGCTTCATTCACATAGCAAGCTAGGATTTCAAACCGCCCAGAACCTGAACCTGCAATATAGCCATACCATTTAAAAGTATAATTCACCCCATCTACTTGTCCAAATTGCATTATCTGGTCTGGCACTGCTAGTCCATAGTAGTGACCATATGTTGCTAAGTTAGTTGACTTAAATCTTTCACCTTTACTATCCGAATAGGATTCCATGGCCGTTTTTATCTTGTCCATTAAAGAACTATTATCTGTATCTGGCTCGCTCTCTGTAGTTACACTTGTTTTTAATAGAAATTCCTTAAAACGTTGCGCTAAATCTGTGTTTTCAGTCTCTTCAAAATTTGCAGTAGGGATAGTTTCCAGTGTCTTATCGGCATGCAAGACCTGTGCTTGCCCATCCTTCAGTGTAAATAGGTAGAAATGTTTGTCCTGATTGTCATAGTAAGCATCCAAAATCAAGTAGGCATAAGCATTGTCACTCGATACTCCAAAAACATTCCATTTGACACTTTTCTGAGAGACTGTTGTAGCTTCTAATTTTTTGATTAGTTCATTTTTTTCATCAAAGTTTGCATGCTCTAATCTATGATAGGACTGCCCCATAGAAGAAGCCCAGCTTGCAAACTCTTCCTCCCACTTTTCGGTATTGTATTGGATTAGCTTCTGAAAATCTGAGTAGTTCTTCATAATCAAGGCTTGATCAGTCGGATTAGATAACTGTAGTTCTTCCATGGCTGCAACTGTGGCAGCCATCGGTGATTGGACGGGTGTATCCTTATGATTTTTTTCATGCGAAAAAGCCTTTTGATAGGAATCTGCTAAATAGTGAAAATAGTTGGTCGTTTCCTTGGTTTGTTGCTCCCTTGGTATTGACGGACTAGTTGCTCCATCCTCTGTCATTTTATGGCAGGCAGATAAGACTAGCATGCTAGTAGCTAGGACTAGTAGTAGCTTTTTCATGGTCAGACCTCCAAACTATCTTTCTACCTTCATTATACTCCTTCCCTATCTCCAAATCAAAAAACATCTCCATGTGTTTAAAAGGAGATGTTTATCTGTTTGTGACAAATGCCTTTAAGTCGTATAAATCGTCGATGCGGTCGCAATGGTATGCCACTGGTTAGCTGTAGTTGCTGCGAAGTCCTTGTCTCCATAAAAATCATTAAACGGAAGGATTTCGACTTCTAATTCTTCGATGCGGGAAATCTGATTTGCCAGATAAGCCTCAATGCGATTTTCTGCTCGCTTGATGCGTTGCAAGAGTCCGCCCATACGGATATCGACCGTATCCAAACCAAAGACCTTGTTTTCTTTCAACCATTGACGGCTAAAGAGGATATGGAAGTGTTCGATTTGGCATCTGAGTTGTGGTAATTCTTGTCTTGCGATTTCTTGCAGACTTTCCTTATCACCTTCTTGGTAAGCCTGACGGATGCGTCGTCCCACATTGACTTTGCCACTTAAAATCTGGTTCAACTGGGCCTGAGTTTCAAAGAGGTAGGCGTAGTTCCCAGCTTTTTCTTTGATTTCAGCAAGCGTCTCAGCTGCCTGAGCGAAGTGCGGCTTGTCCTGTTCAGGTGTCATGTGTCTATCAAGAATAGGGCAGAGAACATCCTGATAAAAGACATAGCGGTTGGGATTGATACCACTGAGATTGTCTGGTAGATCTGGCAAGAGATTGGCTAGGTCAATCTGCATAAAATCCTCAACCGAAAGACCTGTATTAGTCTTAAAGTGAGCAGACAGACAGTCTAGGTCATTGCGATAGCTGAGTTCTGCCCAAATTTGCAAGCTTGGTAGGATAGAGAACTGGGCTGTTTCCCCACCATTATCTCCCCAACCAGTCACGATGACCTCTTTGATCTGATTAGCACGACAGGCTTTATTGGCCTCAACAGCAATGAGACGGCTGAAATGGTTGTTGGGTGTGAAACCAATCCACTTCCAAGCTCCCCCTGCAAAGGCAATATCTTGGCTAATCTTGTGATGGTTGTGGAAGTTACGGTTGTACTTTTCTTCGCTGTCTTGATAATAATCCCAGTAAACCAAGGTTACACGGTCTTTGAGACGGTCTAGGTAGACACGGGTTTCCTCAGGAATTTCCACATCACGGTCGTACTGCCCATCTGCTGACATGAGTTTGAAGAACATATCGCTCCACATCTGGCAGTGGAAACCATACTTATCTGCAATATCCAGCACGCGCTCCAAGTGTTGGCACATGAGGAGACTACGGTCCACAACACCGTTCAGAATTAAGTAACGACCTAAACCAACCAAGTGGGCCTCGTCCATCCCGATATTGACCTTGCGTGTCTGCAGTTTAGACAGAGTGGCAAACATGCCATCAATCAGGTTATAAACCTTTTCTTCGCCGATAAGGAGGATATCCTCAACATCACGGAGTTCCTGCACTTCCTTGACACCCCATTTAACGAAGGCTGACAAATGGGCCAGAGTCTGGATACATGGCACAAAGGTCATGTCAAACTGCTGGACGTAGGCTTCGATTTCCTGTAACTCTTCAGCCGAGTATGCACCACGGAAATAACCAAAGTAAGGTTGCCCCTCAATCTGGTAAGTGTCTTCCATGTAAAGCTCAAAGGTTGAGTAGCCCATGAGAGCCAAGACCTCAATCATCTGTTTGGCAGAAGCCACATTTAGCACTGCATTTCGGGAACAGTCTGCCATGTAGGCCAAATCTTCGTAAGCAGCCTTTTCTTCAATCTCTACCTTATCACCTTCTACTAGAGCTGTTGCTAACAAAGACAAGGCGCGGTAAAGTTGGTGCGGTTTGCCATAAGTCAGTTGATAGTGGCCACCCTCACCCTTGATAGAGATAGAAGTCTCATCAGACTGAGCGACTGCTACCTCTACATCTGCTAGCAAAATGTACTTTTTAAGCAAGTCTACTGCTTGCGCTTGTTTGGGACTAAGTCCTGTAAAAATTACCATTGGTTTTCCTCCTGCAACCAGTTGACAAGGGCACCATAGAGATTGGCATCTGCATGATAGGTGCAAGCTTGGATAACTGGTGCGACCGTGTATTCTTCGTAGGTTTCAACAAATTCATCGACAGCCTTCTTG
>CAJPSM010000133.1 GCA_905373305.1 uncultured Streptococcus sp.
ATCGCCAAACAACTCTATGTCGAAAAAATCAACTAAGCCCTTATCCTTGAAAGAAGTTCATTTCAGGGATTTTTTGTCATTTTAGTTGTAAGTCCCATTCATTTGGTGTAGAATGAAGCTAGATAAAAGAGGGAGGTCATCTTATGAAAAAGCTCTTTAGAATCCATTTTGCAGCCATTGCAGTCAGTGATTTGTTGCTATTTACATTTTTTACCACCAGATCTGAGACATCTTGGGACTGGCTCCTACTCTCTGGTTTTATTTTAATCCTTGCTCAGGCGCTACTGTTGTCTCGTTTGGTCTTCCGACTCAAACATCACTTCGCTGAGATTTATCCTCAAATCAATAAAAAGATTCGCTTCTACTATTTAGGGGTTCTCACCATTGACTTTCTATTATTTGTCCTTTTAGCCTTCACTAGTTCTCAGCGATTTTCCTCTCTTATGCCAATCGTCACTTCTTGCCATTCTACTTTTTATTATATAATGGCTAGCCACATAAGAGAAAACTATCCAGACTTTTACGACAAACACATTTCTTTCTGGAAGTGTTTATAAGCAAAAACCAAGCCGACTGGCTTGGTTTTCTTATCTATTTTTAGTATCAAGAATGATGGTGACTGGTCCGTCATTAATCAGCTCAACCTGCATATCCGCTCCAAAGATACCTGTCTGAACAGGTACTTCCTGAGCCAGTTTTTGATTGAAAGTAACATAAAAGTCTGATGCCCTATCAGGCTTGGCTGCACCTGTAAAAGCTGGACGATTGCCCTTCTTAGTATCTGCAAAGAGGGTAAACTGAGAAATCGAAAGGATTTCCCCTTCAATATCCTTGACAGATAGGTTCATCTTGCCTTCTGCGTCTGAAAAAATCCGCATATTGACGAGCTTTCGGACAGCATAATCCAGATCTTCCTCTTGGTCCTCTGGGCCTACACCGACTAATAACAGTAAACCTTGATCTATCTGCCCCTGAACCTGACCTTCGATACTCACTTGAGCTTTCTTAACTCGTTGAACGACGATTTTCATAAAAATCCTTTCTAGATCTTAGCCATTGGTTCGTTTGACAGAGTAGACTTCTGGCACACTTTTAATCTTATCAACTACTGTCGTTAGAGTTGAGAGATTTGAGATTCCAAAGGACACATGGATATTGGCAAATTTCATATCCTTGGTTGGTTGGGCGTTAACGGTTGAGATATTCTTAGTTGTGTTGGAAAGAACTTGCAGAACATCATTTAAGAGACCTGTACGGTTGAGACCGTAGATATCGATGTGGGCAATATATTCCTTGCTTGAGTATTGATCTTCCCATTCCACATCAAGGAGACGTTGCTCATAGTTTTCTTGGGCGCGAAGGTTCATACAGTCCACGCGGTGAATGGCCACACCACGCCCCTTGGTAATGTAGCCGACAATATCATCACCTGGAACGGGATTACAACACTTAGCAATCCGAACCAAGAGACCTGAGGCACCTTCAATAATGACACCGCCCTCATGCTTAACCTTGAGCTTCTCCTTATTCTCAACCTTAACCTCGCCACCCTTAACTAACTCATCAGCCTCTGCCCTAGCTTTGGCACGTTCCTCCTCACGGCGTTCCTTTTCAGTCAGACGGTTAAAGACAGTAATAGCACTGATTTCTCCAAAACCAATAGCAGCAAAGAGGGATTCTTCTGTCTTGTAGCTGGTCTTTTGAAGGACTTGGTCCATATGACGCTTATCCATATACTTATTAGCCACATAGCCATTCTCTTGGAGTTGATTAATCAGCAGTTCGCGTCCCTTATTAACAGACAATTCCTTGTCTTGATTTTTAAAGAATTGACGAATCTTATTGCGTGCCTTGCTGGTCTTAACCATGTTGAGCCAGTCACGACTCGGGCCAAATGAGTTGGGGTTGGTGACAATTTCGACCTGATCCCCAGTTTTGAGCTTGGTTGTCAGTGGAACCATACGACCATTGACCTTAGCACCAGTTGCTTTTTCACCGACTTTGGTATGGATTTCATAGGCAAAGTCAATGGGGCCTGAATCTTTTGGAAGGGAGCGAACTGCACCATCTGGGGTAAAGACGTAAATCTCCTCCGCCAGATACTCTTCCTTAACAGACTCGACAAATTCCTTGGCATCATCAGCCTGGTCTTGCAACTCAATCATTTCCTTGATCCAGTTCATACCAATCGCAGACTCTTTGCTGTTAACCTGACCCTTGATTCCTTTCTTATAAGCCCAGTGAGCCGCAACCCCGTACTCAGCAACTTCGTGCATTTCCTTGGTACGAATCTGGAATTCAATCGGTCCTTTTGGTCCATAGACAGTCGTATGGATAGACTGGTAACCATTGGCCTTACGGTTGGCGATGTAATCTTTAAAACGCCCAGGCATTGGTTTCCAAAGCTCATGCACATAGCCCAGCATGGCATAGACATCACTATGTGTCTCTAGGATACAGCGAATGGCAATCAGGTCATAAATTTCCTCAAAGCGTTTCTTCTTATCCTGCATCTTTCGATAGATAGAGTAGATATGCTTGGGACGGCCATAGATTTTCCCTTTTAGATTACGTTCGGAAGTGTACTCCTCTAACTTTGTCACGACTTCATCGACCAAAGCCTCACGTTCTCTGCGTTTTTCCTTCATCATGTGAGTGATCTTGTAAAACTCAGTTGGATTGAGGTAACGGAAAGATAAATCTTCCAACTCCCACTTGACACTGGAAATCCCCAGACGATGAGCAAGCGGTGCATAGATTTCCATGGTTTCTCTGGAAATACGTTCCTGCTTGTCTTTTCGTAGGTGGTTAAGCGTTCTCATGTTATGCAAACGGTCAGACAGTTTAACCAATATAACGCGAATATCCTCAGACATGGCCATGAGCATCTTGCGGTGATTTTCCGCTAACTGCTCCTCGATTGATTTGTACTCGACCTTACCAAGCTTAGTAACTCCATCAACAATGATGCGAACATCATGACCAAACTCTTGCTCTAAATCATCCAAGGTCGCATCCGTATCCTCAACTACGTCATGCAAAAAACCACAGGCAACTGTCACGGCATCTAACTTGAGCTTAGCTAAAATCCCTGCCACCTGAATGGGATGAATAATATAGGGCTCGCCAGATTTACGATATTGACCACTATGACATTCAACTGCGTAAACCAAGGCTTTATGTACAAAAGCAACATCTTCTTTCGATAAATATTTTTGCGTTAAAGCGACAACCTCATCGCCCGTCAAATTCACTTCTTTCGGCATCTATTCTCTCCAATTCTTCCTACCATTTTATCACTTTTTTAAGAATATTAAAACTAGAAA
>CAJPSM010000134.1 GCA_905373305.1 uncultured Streptococcus sp.
TTATTAATGCTAGGGCAGTTAAATGCCTTGTCAGGAATTCTTGGATAAAAGGAGAAAAAGATGAAAAAAGTTATTTTTACAGGGTTGAGCCTCATGTCTTTATTTTTGTTGATTGCCTGTGGCGAAAAAGAAACCAAACAATCAGAAAATCCCAAACAACCTACTGTACAACAAATCGCAGTAGGAAAGGATGCGCCGGACTTCACCTTGCAGTCTATGGATGGCAAAGAAGTCAAGTTATCAGACTATAAAGGCAAAAAAGTCTATTTGAAATTCTGGGCCTCTTGGTGTGGTCCTTGTCGAAAGAGTATGCCTGAGTTGATGGAATTAGCTGCTAAACAAGATCGAGACTTTGAAATCTTGAGTGTCATTGCACCTGGCCTACAAGGTGAAAAAACAGTCGAAGAATTTCCAAAATGGTACCAAGAACAAGGCTACAAGGATATACCAGTTCTATATGATGCCAAGGCAACTACCTTCCAAGCCTACCAAATTCGTAGTATTCCAACAGAATACTTGATTGATAGCCAAGGAAAAATCGGGAAAATCCAATTTGGTGCTATTAGCAATGCTGATGCGGAAGCAGCTTTTAAAGAGATGAAATAAAATAAAGAAAAAATCGCGATTCTACGCGATTTTTTTATAGTTTCTCATTGATAAAGCGGATAAATTGATTCCACCAAACTTTTAAGAAGAAGGCTTTTTCAACTTTCTTTTCAGAGACCATTTCAAAAGATGGTTTTTCTGAAGTGAGGTAGCCTTGACCAACCAAATCTTGATCATCATAGGTTAGATGACCAACAACAGTTTCAGCTTCTAGTGGCGCTGTCTCGGCCTTGGTTTTTGGAGTGAACTGCAGGCTTGATGATGCTCGACTTCCCAAGCGTTGAATGACAGTGATATCAGATTTAGCAACAGCAGTTACGGTATCTTCCTTCCCATCAAGTACAGAAACTTTGCTATCTTTGTAGGCCTCTCCCTTTTGGAAAATTGTTTTGAGAGCATAATTAGATGTTATATAGTCCAAAAGAGAAGAAGTAGCAGTAAAGCGAGCGTAAGGATTACTGTTTTGCTGGTCAGCGTTTAAGACAACAGTGATGATTCGCATCCCTTTTTCGGTAGTTGTTCCAACGAAAGAAGCTCCCGCCTTGTCTGTTGTACCAGTTTTGAGCCCATCAACTCCACCTCGATATGCTGGCATCCCTTCCAACATATAGTTAGTAGAGTGAATTTCCATACCTGCAAATGTTGAAGTTGGTTTTTTGGTGATTTCTAAAACTTGAGGATAATCTCGGATGAGGTTTCGAGCGATGATGGCCACATCGTAAGCACTTAGTTTGTTTTCCTCATCCTTTTTAGAACCAGGATAGATATTATTTCCAAGTGTTTCGTTATTAAGTCCAGTAGTATTGACAATAGTAGCATCTTGGATACCCCACTCAAGAAGTTTCGCTCTCATCTTGTCAACGAAGTCTTTCTCTGAACCAGCAATTTTTTCAGCAAGAGCAATTGCTGCACTATTGGCACTTGATACTAGAGTTGCTTCCAATAATTGTTCCACTGTATACTTACGTGCTTCCATAGGAACATTACTAGCCTCAGAATTGGTTGTGAGTTGGTATGGATAGTCAGAGATATCAACTGGGGTAGATAGGCTAATGGTCCCTTGTTCCAAGGCTTCATAGACTAGGTAGACAGTGAGAATCTTGGTGATTGAGGCAATTTCAACAGCTTGAGTAGCATCTTTTTCGTAGAGAATCTTTCCAGTGTTTGCTTCAACAGCAATGGCATGCTTGGCAGCGACATCAAAATCTTGCGCAGATACAGCAGGAACGACTGTGCCAAAAATGATAAGAGTTAGTAAGGATAAAATTATTTTTTTCATAGTAGTCTTATTCTATCACAAAGCGAAAAAATATTCTCGTTTTTATAGTAAAGCCATCTTATCTTTTTGAAGAATTATGGTAAAATAGAAAGAAGGAGGCGCCTATGTTCCGTAGAAACAAGTTATTTTTTTGGACAGCTGAAATTTTACTACTAACTCTTATTTTATATCTTTGGAGAGAGATGGGAGCGATTGTTACACCTTTTGTGATGGTTGCGAATACCATTATGATTCCATTTTTGCTCGGAGGATTTTTCTATTACCTGACAAATCCCATCGTAACATTTTTAGAAAAGAAATGTAAAATCAATCGTTTGATAGGTGTGCTCATCACTCTTTGTGCCTTGATTGGTACAATAGTAGTAGGGGTAGTCTACTTGCTACCGATTTTGATCAATCAGTTGACAAGCTTGATTATTTCTAGCCAGAATATCTATAGCCGCTTGCAAAATTTGATATATGATTTATCAATGAATCCAATCTTTCAAAATATTGATATTCAAAAAACCATTCAACAGTTGAATTTATCTTACGTTGATATTTTACAAAATATTCTTAACAGTGTGAGCAATAGTTTAGGTAGTGTTCTTTCAGCCTTGTTTAGTACTGTTTTGATTCTCATTATGACACCAGTCTTTTTGATTTATTTCTTGCTTGATGGTCATAAGTTCCTCCCGATGTTGGAACGAACAGTCCTAAAACATGATAAATTAAACTTCTCCAGTCTCTTGAAGAATTTGAACGCTACTGTAGCACGTTATATCAGTGGAATTGCGATTGATGCTGTCATAATCGGATGTTTGGCTTATGTTGGTTATAGTGTTATTGGCTTGAAGTACGCCTTAGTCTTTGCTATTTTTTCTGGCATTGCCAATCTGATTCCCTATGTTGGTCCAAGTATCGGTCTGATTCCTATGATTATCGCAAATGTCTTTACTGATCCGCACAGAGTTCTCATTGCAGTAATTTATATGCTGATTATCCAACAGGTGGATGGGAATATCCTCTATCCTCGTATCGTCGGAGGGGTTATGAAGGTTCATCCAATCACCATTCTGGTCCTTCTCTTACTTTCTAGCAATATTTATGGTGTTATCGGAATGATTGTAGCAGTGCCAACATATTCTATCCTAAAAGAAATTACTAAGTTCTTAGCGAAATTATATGAAAATCATAAAGAAGCAAAAGAAAAAGAACAAGAAAAATCAGAATCAATCTAAAAATCAGGGAGACCTGATTTTTTTTGATAAAAAGACTTGAGGTTAGCCTGGTCAAAAGTGTTTTAAATGAATCCGTTGGAGAAGGAAAAGAATGGGAAATTATGAGATTTAGAATAATTCACAAAATGTGTGTAAAACACTTGCAATTTAGCTGAAATTTGATAAAATAGTAAGGAAAGTTAGACTGTATTGCCTACTGTCTATCTATA
>CAJPSM010000135.1 GCA_905373305.1 uncultured Streptococcus sp.
TAAACTGGAACTTTAAAGCCAGTGGAAATCATGTAGATAAGTGTACCAACACCCGATGCAAAGAGAGCAACAGATACAGGCATTCCCAAAATTAAGGGAACGAGAATGGTTGCACCAAACATGGCAAAAACGTGCTGGAAGCTTAGAAGAATGCCTTTACCAGCTGAAGGACGTTGGTCAACGTCTAGTAACAAGTCAACAGTTGATTCCTGTTTCATAAAAACCTCACTTTTGGGCATCAAAAAGAGCCCATTATTTTACAGCAATAGGCTCTCAGAGTAAGACTTCTTTAAAATAGATTATTCCATTCTTAAAGAACTTCATATATATCCGCGTCTTCGTCACCTCACAGGATGACATTAAAAACCTTTGCTTAGGATAGTATAGCAGAAAAAATTCGTTTTGTAAACGAATTTTTCCCGAGTCTAGAAATAAAAGAGCGAGGCAGATTTTGTAAATCATTTTTTCCCGAGCCTAGAAACAAGAAAGCGAGGTTTATTTTGTAAACGAATTTTTCCCGAGCCCAGAAATGCGAGAGCGAGGTTAATTTTGTAAACATTTTTTACTAAAAAATTTAAAGCGGGCGTTTATTGGGCATGCCAGCCTTTCTAGGATACTTGTTTGGGGTCTCTTTTTTCTTTTCTACCAGAGTGATGTAACGTGGATCTCCATTTGGTAGGGCGTAGCTGAGGTTGTCTTCTACCTTGCTAAAGAGGAGATTGAGGGCATTCTTGGCTTCTAGCAATTCCTCGGGGGCATTACTGGCCTTGAGTGCCAAGAGTTTTCCGCCAACTTTAAGATAGGGAATGGTCAGTTCAGACAAGACCTGCATACGGGCAACAGCACGGGCAGTTACCACATCAAACTGAGCACGGAAGTTCTTATCTTGGGCAAAGTCTTCTGCACGACCATGGTAGAAGTGAACACCATCCAAATCCAGCTCCTGAGCCAATAGTTGGAGGAAGTTGATGCGCTTATTTAGCGAATCAATGATGGTCACATCTAACTGGGGATAGAGGATTTTCATAGGAAGGCTAGGAAATCCTGCCCCAGCTCCGATATCAAGAAGTTTGATCGTTTCATTTGAAATCAAGCCTTGTAAGATGGGCGCAAGCGAATCATAAAAGTGTTTAAGGTAGACTTCTTCTTTGTCAGTAATAGCGGTCAGGTTCATCTTTTCATTCCACTCGACCAAGAGTTCAAAATACCGTTCAAATTGTTTTTTTTGCTGGTCTGAAAGTGGAAGATTTTGCTCGGCAAGCAAGCTGTAAAATGTTTCTGGTTTCATAGTAGATTCCTTCTTTAGTCTAATCTTATTTTACCACAAATAATAGAAAATTTGATATACTAGTACTAATCTAAAAGTAGAAAGGAATAGAATATGATTTGGATTGTTCTTGGAGTTTTAGCTCTTATCGTCATTTTTGTGATTGTTAGCTATAATGGTTTGGTTAAAAATCGCATGCAAACAAAGGAGGCTTGGAGTCAGATTGATGTTCAATTGAAACGTCGAAATGATCTTTTGCCAAACTTGATTGAAACAGTCAAAGGATATGCTAAGTATGAAGGTTCAACTCTTGAAAAGGTGACTCAACTTCGTAATCAAGTAGCAGCAGCAACTTCTCCTGCAGAGGCTATGAAGGCCAGTGATGCCCTTACTCGCCAAGTCTCAGGTATTTTTGCAGTTGCTGAAAATTATCCTGACTTGAAAGCTAGTACCAACTTTATCAAGTTGCAAGAGGAGTTGACCAATACAGAAAATAAAATTTCTTACTCGCGTCAACTCTATAATAGTGTTGTTAGCAACTATAATCTCAAACTACAAACCTTCCCAAGTAATATTATTGCAGGACTATTTGGTTTTAAAGCAGCAGACTTCCTTCAAACTCCAGAAGAGGAAAAGGCGGTTCCTAAAGTCGATTTTAGCGGTTTAGGTGACTAAGATGTTGTTTGATCAAATTGCAAGCAATAAGCGAAGAACCTGGATTTTGTTGCTGGTTTTCTTCCTGCTCTTGGCCTTGGTTGGCTATGCGGCCGGTTATCTCTTTATGCGTTCAGGTCTTGGAGGCATCATCATAGCCCTAATCATTGGTCTTGTCTATGCCTTAACCATGATCTTTCAATCAACAGAGATTGTCATGTCTATGAATGGGGCGCGTGAGGTTGATGAGCAAACGGCACCAGATCTCTACCATGTAGTGGAAGATATGGCCATGGTCGCTCAGATCCCTATGCCACGTGTTTTCATCATTGAGGATTCTTCTTTAAATGCCTTTGCAACAGGTTCCAACCCGCAGAATGCGGCAGTTGCGGCCACTTCGGGTCTTCTAGCGATCATGAATCGTGAGGAGCTAGAAGCAGTTATGGGGCATGAAGTCAGTCATATCCGAAACTACGATATCCGCATTTCGACCATTGCTGTTGCCCTTGCTAGTGCTATTACACTGCTATCTAGTATGGCTGGTCGGATGATGTGGTGGGGTGGCGCAGACCGCAGACGGAATGATAATGATCGTGACGGAAATGGACTAGAGATTATTATGCTTGTTATCTCTCTCTTAGCCATTGTTCTGGCACCTCTCGCTGCAACCTTGGTACAACTAGCTATCTCTCGTCAGCGAGAATTTTTAGCGGATGCATCCAGTGTGGAGCTGACTCGCAATCCTCAAGGGATGATCAATGCACTGCGCAAGTTGGACAATAGCGAGCCAATGCATCACCATGTCGATGATGCCAGCAGCGCTCTTTATATCAATGATCCTAAGAAAGGTGGCGGACTACAAAAACTATTTTACACTCATCCACCTATCTCAGAACGAATCGAACGCTTGAAACAGATGTAAAAAAATCCAGAGCTCGTCTCTGGATTTTTGCTATATTCAAAATTTATAAATTTTGTAACTCAACGACTTCTAAACCATGTTCTGTCAATCGATAGAGGCTCGTACAGACCTCTTTTAAGAAACGTCGGTCATGAGATACAGTGATCAGACCGCCAGGATAAGAGGCAAAGAGTTTTCTGATTTCGGGTTGAGAAGTGGGAGAGAAATTTCGTGTCGGCTCATCCAGAAGGAGAAAGTTTGGTTTTCGCAGAACTAAATTCAACAGAAGTAGTTTGCCTTGTTGACCTCCAGATAAGGAACGGATTTGGTGGTGCATCTCTGGATAACTGAAATTGAGACTGGCTAGGTGGGATTGGATTTTCTGTAGTTCCTCTTTTTCCCCAGTTTGACTGAGATAGGTTACTGGAGATAGATCCAATTGCAGTTTTTTATGGTAATCTTGTGGCATAAAACCAAGCGAAATTTCTCTT
>CAJPSM010000136.1 GCA_905373305.1 uncultured Streptococcus sp.
TATCCTTTAGGGTTTAGAGTTCCAATAATAAGTGTCAAGACGGCAATACCAACACCTGAAAAGACAAAACCTGCGATGGCAGGAAGAAACTGTTCTCCAGATAAAGCACCTAGAGAAGGTGGAAAAATCAAGTTTCCCGCACCAAAAAATATTCCAAACAGGAGCAAGCCTGTTAGAGCACCTTTTTTAGCCATAAAAATCTCCTTCATATTTCTAAAATACTGACCTAGTATACCATGATTAAGACTCTGAAAAAAGTATCCAAAATTAATCATTGAATGTTTTCAATATTTTTAAAAATAAGAATTGTCTAAAAACACAAGCCCTCACTCAGTTAGAACCTAGCAAGGGAAGATTAGGATCTATCGCCATACAGTTTTAAAGATTTTCAAAGGCCGTCATTCCACCTTGGACATTGATGACCTTGTATCCATGCTCCTCTAAGAATTGACAAGCACGAGCCGAACGAATGCCCGACTTACAAATGACATAATGCAAGAGGTCCTTGTCCAATTGATCATAGATATCAGCCAATTGACTAAGTGGTAGGTTCTGAGCACCTTCTAAATGAAGAGCTTCAAATTCATCTACTTCCCTCACATCCAATACAGAAAGTGGCTCTTTCTGGTAAAGTTGGTAAAATGTGTCAAAGGCAATTTCTTTCATGATTTCTCCTTTTTGATGCCTTTAAGGCAAAGTTAAAAACTCATAGGTAAATCCAATTGAATCTAAAAATCGGAATAAGTCTTGAATCTTGATAAAGATTGTTTTTTCATTGGTATTGGGATGGAAAGTCATGATATCCTCTGATACAATGTCCTTATCAAAATAAACTAGAATGTCTTTTTCTTCATTATTTAACAAACCAAAAGGTGATACCGTTCCTGCTGGTAGGGTCATTTTCTCAGCCAAGGAGTCCAATGAGGCCATTCGAATCCGATCGGCTCCCACTTGAACTTTAAAGTCATACATATCCAATCGTTTCTTGTCATCCATTATAAGCAGATAGTACTGAGTTTTCTTTCTATTGGTCAAAAACATGGACTTAGTCCGGACTCCTTCCATTCCTTCAATATAGCTATCTGCCTGCTCTGTCGTAAATACAGGTGGGTGCTCCACCACATCAAAGGTAATCCCCAACTCTTGCAAGGTATTAGCTACTTGTTGATAAGCATCCATAGTTTTTCTCCTTTATTGATGAATAATCTTTTGTACCAATGCTTTCAAATCTGGCACCACTTCTGACTCAAACCAAGGATTTTTGGCCATCCAAATTTGGTTTCGTGGTGATGGGTGCACCAAGGGAAAATAAGTGGGCAGATAATCCTGATAACGTCGAACTCTCTCTGTTACCTTGCCACTAACTTTCTCATGTAAATAGTAGGCTTGGGCATACCGGCCGATTAAAAGAGTTAATTGGATATCGGGTAATTCTTGCAAGAGTTGGAGATGCCATTTTTCTGCAAAACCAGCTCGAGGCGGTAAATCTCCAGACTTCCCATGCCCTGGAAAGTAGAAATCCATAGGCAAAACGGCAAAATATCCTGAATTGTAAAAGGTATCTTCATCCACGCCGAGCCAGTCTCGCAAGCGGTCACCACTTTTATCTTTCCAATAAAGACCTGCCTCCTGAGTCTTTAGACCAGGCGCTTGACCGACAATATTGATACGAGCAGTTGTTGGCGCTGCAAAGAGAGGTTCGATTCCGCGTTCTGTATAGCTAGCATTTTGCGAATCTGCCATAATGGCTTGTTTGATCTTTTCGATTTGAGACATCTAGTTTCCCTCCAAAAAGAAGTCTAAGATTAGAATCTCAGACTTCTATCGTTTTATTTGATTAATTCATAGATAGCTTCTGCATAGATTGCTGCTGCTCGGAAGAGATCGTCCAAGGCGATAAATTCGTTGGCTTGGTGCATGGTATCGATTGAGTCTGGGAACATCGCACCGTAGGCAACCCCACGTTCCAGCAAACGACCAAAGGTACCACCACCGATGACTTGTTCATGACCTTGGAGACCAGTTTGTTTTTCATAGACATTCAACAAGGTTTGCACAAGTGGATCTTCCATCGGTACATAGTGAGGTGTATGACGATGTTCAGAAAGGCTAACAGAAGCAACTGGCAAGTTTTCAAGAACTGATTTGATTTGCTCTGGGCTTGTTCCTTTTGGATAACGGAAGTTGAGGGCAATGGTATTGTCAGCACTTGCTTCGTCAAAGCGGAAGACACCCGCATTCATAGAAAGGGAACCCATTTTTTCATCCACATGAGCCACCTTGAGATTTTCACCCTCATGGTCATTCAAGAGAATCTTACCAGCAATGTCGAGGTAGTCTTTTGCAGGTCCAGCAAAGTCAAACTGACTGAGGAAAAGGGCAAGGTAGGTCGCACCATTGACACCTGAAGCAGGCATAGCACCATGAGCTGATTTACCAATCACAGTCACCTTGTACTGACCGTTTTCTTCTTGGAGTTCTCCTCTAAGTTTGTGCTCTGCAACAAAGGCATCTAGTTTAGCTTGCAAGTCAGCCAAGTCACCTGAAACGACTGCTGTTGCTGATTCAGGTACCATGTTTTCACGCAAACCACCTGTAAAGCTGTGAAGACGGGCAGCACCTGTATTTTCACCTGCAAAGTGGAGGTATTCCGTGATGTTTCCTTTTTCACCATTGATGATAGGGAATTCAGCGTCTGGAGAGAAGCCAAAGTCTGGTTTTGCAAGTCCTACATGTTCAAAGTAGTAGTCCATATCTGCCCAGCCTGATTCTTCATCAGTTCCCACAATAAAACGAACTTTCTTAGAAGTTGGAAGTCCCAATTCTTTGATGATTTTCAAACCATAATAACAAGCTGTTGTAGGCCCCTTGTCATCTGAAGCTCCACGCGCATAAAGGCGGCCGTCTTTGATAGTTGGTGTATAAGGGTCCGTGTCCCAACCGCTACCTGCTGGCACCACGTCCATGTGAGCAAAGATTCCGAGAACTTCTTCTCCTTCACCAAACTCAAAATGTCCTGCGTAGTTATCAACATTTTTAGTTGGATAGCCATCGCGGTCTGCGATTTCAAGGAATTTTTCCAAGGCTTTTACCGGACCAGGTCCAAATGGATGCTGGGCATCAGCCTTGCTGTCATCACGTTCTGAGTTGATTTCCAAAAGGCTAAACAAGTCATCCAAGAGGTCTTCTTTGCATTTTTCTACTTCTGCTGTAAAATCAATTGCTGTCATTTTTTTCTTCTTTCTATCTTTTCTCGATGATTTCATCTACTGGCAAGCGGTAGCTTGGTTCCAATT
>CAJPSM010000137.1 GCA_905373305.1 uncultured Streptococcus sp.
ATGATAAGGAGGAAATAAGTATGTTAAAAGAAGTATTAACCGTTGCAAAAGTTGCGAAAAAATCATCACTCTTTTTGGGTGGTGTCGCATTTGGTACCCTTGGTTTGAAAATCTTGGCAAGTAAGGAAGCTAAAAAAGGTTATTCTAAAGCTTTGGCTAAGGCTTACAAGTTGAAAGACGGGCTAGATGCATCTGTTTCTGTTGTGAAACAACATGGAGACGATGTCTTGCAAGATGCCAAATATTTGTACGAGCAAGAGAAAAAAGAAGAGCAATTAGATAGCCTTATAGGAGAATAATATGTCTTTTAAAGTGCTACATAGAGGATACCAACATATCCGACTATCATCTTCTTTTTCACTCACCTTGGATATTCAAGACTATCTTCGTTCCTTGGCGAGAGATGAAAAGGGGATTGAGTCTATCCAGTTTTACATGGATCAACAGCACTTTACTCTACGCATAAAAGAAGGCTTTTCTGTATTAGATAATGCAGAAGCCTTTTTAAAAAGAATTGATAAAGGGAAAGTTTCTGAGTTGATGACTCTTCCCATTCGTAGAGAAGAGAGTGCTTATTCTATTGTTTCAGGTGCAGCGATTAAGCGTGTACTTTTTCGTAGTTTTGTGCCGTATCCTATTCGCTATATATGGACTTGTTATCAGGCTTTGGGTTATATTAGAGAAGCCTATCAAACACTAGCGCGTAAGGAACTAACGATGGAAGTCTTGGACTGTTCGGCGATTTTATTGTCCTTGTTTATGAACCAATCCAAGACAGCTAGCAATATCATGTTTATGCTTGATTTGGGGAATCATTTAGATCAGTGGTCTTTGAAAAAAACTGCAACAGATTTAGAACAAAGCCTTCTTGCAAAAGAGAGCGACGTATTCTTAGTACAGGGCGATACGGTTGTTAGTATCAAGAGTTCCGATGTTCAAATAGGAGATGTCTTGGTCCTATCTCAAGGAAATGAAATTCTGTTTGATGGACAAGTAGTTTCAGGTTTAGGTATGGTCAACGAAAGTTCCTTGACGGGAGAGAGTTTTCCAGTTGAAAAAAGAGAGTCTGATTTGGTTTGTGCAAATACAGTATTAGAAACTGGAGAGTTACGCATTCGTGTAACCGATAATCAGATGAACAGCCGGATTTTACAACTGATTGAGTTAATGAAGAAATCTGAAGAAAACAAGAAAACGAAACAACGCTATTTCATCAAGATGGCGGATAAGGTCGTCAAATATAATTTCTTGGGGGCTGGGCTAACTTACCTATTAACAGGTTCTTTTTCTAAGGCTATTTCTTTCCTATTAGTCGATTTCTCCTGCGCTTTGAAAATCTCTACTCCTGTAGCTTATTTGACAGCTATCAAGGAGGGGTTGAACCGTGAAATGGTGATTAAGGATGGAGATGTTTTGGAGAAATATCTGGAAGTTGATACTTTCTTGTTTGATAAGACGGGAACAATCACAACTAGCTATCCGATAGTTGAAAAGGTGTTACCTTTTGGAGACTATAGTGAGGAAGATATTCTCAGAATCAGTGCCTGTCTTGAGGAACACATTTATCATCCTATTGCTAATGCCATCGTCAAGCAAGCTGAGATAGAGGGGATTGAACATGAGGAAATGCATGGGAAACTCCAATATATCGCAAGCAAGGGGATCAAATCTCATATAGATGGCCAACCAGTTCTTATTGGGAATTATGTCTTGATGCAGGATGAGCAGATTCATATCAGTTCAGAACAAAATGCTTTAATTGAAGAGTACAAGAGTCACTACAATCTCTTATTCTTGGCTTATCAGAATGAATTGATTGGAATGTTCTGCATTCATACTCCTTTGAGAAAAGAAGCAAAAACAGCCTTGGATAAACTTAAGGCACAGGGGAAAAAATTGATTCTGGCAACAGGGGACACCTTGGTTAGGACAGAGGAATTAGTCAAAGATTTGCCCTTTGATCAGGTATATACAGACTTGAAACCTGATGGGAAATTTGAGTTAGTAGAGGAACTGCAGAAAGCAGGTCACACTATTTTGATGGTTGGAGATGGATTGAATGACTCAGCGGCTCTAACCCTATCAGATATCGGTGTGGTGATGAATGAGAGTGCAGATATTTCTAAGCAGATGAGTGATATCTTATTGTTAGATAATCGTTTGGATTTCTTCCAAGAGTTGGATTCGCTATCATCATCTTTGCAAACACTCATTAAGAAGAATATTCAAGATACCGTTGTCGTAAATAGTAGTTTGATTGGCTTTGGCTTGTTTAACTGGCTCAGTCCTTCAAATCTCTCTATCTTACATAATCTAACAACCTTACGCATTGTACTGCGTAGCCTGTCTATTAAGGGATAGGTGGGGACTATTCACAGCAAAAAGGAGTTACCTTTCTCGAGGGTAACTCCTTTGTTTATAGGTAAATGTTGAACAATTTAGTAAGTCAATACAAAGTATTTTTTCTTCCCACGACGGATAACAGTCAGTTCGTTTTCGAGCTTGTCTGCGTCGCTTAAGACATAGTCAAGGTCTTGGATGCGGTCGCCGTTGACGTAGATGGCTCCATTTTGAACATCTTCACGGGCTTGGCGTTTTGAGTTAACCACACCAGATGACACGAGGAGTTCCACGATGTTGTGGTTTTCGTCTGCTTGAACTTGGTAGTTTGGCACTCCACGAAGTCCTTGTTTGAGTTCTTTGACAGAAAGGTTTTTGATGTTTCCTGCAAAGAGTTGCTCAGTGATGTTAAGGGCTTCCTTGTAGGCTTCTTCTCCGTGAACAAGTGTCACGACTTCACGAGCCAAGACTTTTTGAGCCAAGCGTTCGTGTGGAGCTGCTTCAAATCGTTTTCGGATGTCTTCAATTTCATCCAGTGACAAGAAGGTAAAGATTTTCAAGAAGCGAACAGCGTCAGCGTCCATGACATTCATCCAGAATTGGTACATTTCGTATGGAGAAGTCTTTTCAGGGTTGAGCCAAACAGCGTTTCCTTCTGATTTACCAAATTTCTTACCAGTTGCATCTGTAATGAGTGGAACAGTGATAACGTGACCAGTCTTGTCAGCCTTACGACGAAGCAATTCGGTACCTGCGGTCATATTTCCCCACTGGTCAGAACCACCGATTTGTAGTGTTACGTTGTGCTCTTGGTTAAGGACGTAGAAGTCGTACCCTTGCATGATTTGGTAGGCAAACTCAGTGTAAGAAATCCCTGTTTCGATCCGTTTCTTCACAGACTCCTTGCTCATCATGTAGTTGACGGTAAAGTATTTTCCGACATCAC
>CAJPSM010000138.1 GCA_905373305.1 uncultured Streptococcus sp.
ACTGTTAAGGATTTGCAAATCTTTCTGGAACATTACTTGAAAGATGATTTTGCTGCAGATTTGATCCGCAATTTTTCACCCTTAGATGATAAGGAGCGTTCGCTAGCTTGGAATCTAGAGGGAGACTGGCTAGACCATACGGGTTATACAGGTACCTTCATCATATGGAATAGAGAGAAACAGGAAGCCGCTATCTTTTTATCCAATCGAACGTATGAGAAGGATGAACGCGCTCAGTGGATAGTTGATCGAAATCAAGTCATGGATATGATTCGTAGGGAAGAGTAGGGAGAAAGCATGTCAAAAACCATAAAAGGAACGCTATTCACAGTAGTTGCAGGGATTGCTTGGGGCTTGTCTGGAACCAGTGGTCAATACCTGATGGCACATGGGATTTCCGCTCTAGTCTTGACCAATTTGCGACTTATCATAGCAGGATTGGTACTGGTATTCTTATCCTATGTAACTGCAAGGGATAAACTCCTAGATTTTTTAAAAGACAGAAAAAGCTTACTCTCTCTACTGCTATTTGCCTTGTTTGGACTTTTCTTAAACCAGTTTGCCTATCTTTCTGCCATTCAGGAAACCAATGCTGGAACGGCGACAGTTCTCCAGTATGTATGTCCCGTTGGGATCTTGGTTTATACTTGTATCAAGGATAGGGTGGCTCCGACACTGGCTGAGATTATTTCGATTGGATTGGCTATAGGAGGAACTTTTCTGATTGCGACGCATGGGAAAGTCGACCAGTTGTCTGTCACACCCCTAGGTCTGTTCTGGGGGCTCTTTTCTGCCTTGACCTATGCCCTTTATATCATTCTTCCCATCGCTTTGATTAAGAAGTGGGGCAGTATTTTGGTGATTGGTGTGGGCATGGTTATTTCTGGTGTAGGGGCTATTCCCTTCACAGGAGTTTTGCAGGCTAGCATACCGACCAGCTTGGATTTTCTCTTTGCATTTGCTGGCATTATTATCATTGGCACGGTCTTTGCCTACACAGCTTTCCTAAAAGGAGCTAGTCTAATAGGGCCAGTTAAGTCCAGTTTATTGGCTTCCATAGAACCCATCTCAGCTGTTTTCTTTGCCTTTCTGATTATGAAGGAACAATTCTACGCGATTGACTTTGTTGGTATGGGCATGATTTTACTTGCAGTAACCATCATTTCTTTGAAAGATTTGCTGCTAGAAAACAAATGGAAGATTGAATGAGAAACTAGTTACTCGTAAAAAGTGGTTGGTTTGAATATCCTATCGAAATACTGATCAAGGATAAGGAATGGGAGTGGAATTTTATAAAATTTTAAGTTTCTTTTCTTACAATAAACCAATATTTAACTGCTAGAAGGAGGAGATATGAAAATTTTACAAAGCATCCATCCAACTAAGCCCCTGCGCTACTTGAGATGGTTTGACATTTTGATTATCACAGTTCTAATGTTTGGCCTGTTTATCATTCGTTCAACGGAGCTCTTTTTAGCAAGTATGTTTCCGACAGGTTTGTCAACTACAATGAATACGGCAAGTGATACTGTCGGCGAAGGAGCGGCCTATTCGAGCAACTTCACTCTGCAAGTGATATTTCTGACCTTGGCCTTGCTTTACCTTTTGATTCGGAATTATGATTTCAATCAGCTTCCTATTCGTTGGACCTGGTCCCTTCTCTTTTGGGTTCCTTCTATATTTGCCATTGTGGGATTGTTTGGAGACTTGGTGACGACACTAACTGGTGAATACAATTACTTTAATCCAGCCCTTTTTGCCCACATAGATCCCATGGAAGTTATACGGAAGTTCCTAGTGCTTAGTCCGATGGCAATTGCCTATGCCTTGCTAAATGGATTCTATGAAGAGTTTTTCTTTCTAGGGCTGTTGACCTCAGTGAAAGAAAAGCACAAGTGGCGGGTTTTGTTTTATTCTACCATTATTCGGATTTCTTTTCACACTTATCAAGGGTGGGTGTGGGCACTAGTTATTGGTGTAGTTTATGGTTTATTCTATTATTTTCTATACAAGTATAAGGTTAAAAATCTTTTGCCATTTTTCCTCATGCATGCTTTGGCAGACATGTTTGGGTCTAGTCTCATGTATCTCTTGATTGCCTGGGGAAGGTAAGAATCAGAAAAATCCACTCAACTGAGTGGATTTTGTGTGTATAGATGACTAGTCTTTATTTTCGTATGGTAAGATCAAGTTTAAGATGATACCTGTCATAGCTGATAGGGCAGTACCTGAAAGGGTAACTGGTCCTACTTTGAGGATGGCTCCACCAAGCCCAAGAACCAACATAGCACTAGCAATGATGAGGTTACGCATTTGACTGAAATCAACGCGCTCCTTGATCAAGACTTTCAAACCGTTGCTGGCGATAACTCCGTAGAGAAGGATGGACATTCCACCAAGTACAGCACTTGGGATTGTTGAGATCAAGGCAGTGAATTTACCAAGGAAGCTAAGTGCAATTGCGATAAAGGCTGCATTACGGATAACAGAGACAGAAGCGATACGAGTCATCCCGATAACCCCTGTATTTTCACCGTAAGTCGTATTGGCTGGTCCACCGAGGAAAGCAGATACAGATGTTGCAATACCGTCACCGAGAAGTGTACGGTGAAGACCTGGTTCTTTCAGGAACTGACGCCCACAGATTTGGCTTAGGACTGTATGGTCACCGATGTGTTCTGAAATGGTCACGATTGCGATTGGCAAGATAGCGATTGTTTCAGGACCAAAGTAGAGGTTGTACTCTTTAAAGGCTCCGCCTGTACTAAATGGTAAGTAGAAACCAGGGATTTCAAACCAGTTAGCTTCTAGGACTGGTGTAAAGTCAACCAAACCAAGTATCATAGCGAAGATATAACCACCGATAATGGCAAAGAGGAAAGGAATGATTCGTAGGAAGCCTTTTCCTTTAGTATTGATAAAGGCAGCAATCAAGAAAGTAACAACTGCTACAAGAGCATTTTTCCAATTTCCGTCCGCTACAAGTCCAGCGTTAGTAACTGCTGAACCTGCAAGTCCGAGACCGATAACGATGATCATAGGACCGATAATGATTGGTGGCAAGAGTTTATCAATCCATTTTGTACCTGCAAAACGAACACTTGCAGCCACAAGGACATAAACCAAACCCGTCAAGATAACCCCTGTTTGAGCGGCCGATACATCCCCACCCATCTCTTTCATAGCTAGAGACATGGCCGTGATAAAGGCGAAGGATGATCCGAGATAAACTGGAACTTTAAAGCCAGTGGAAATCATGTAGATAAGTGTACCAACACCCG
>CAJPSM010000139.1 GCA_905373305.1 uncultured Streptococcus sp.
TTGGTTCGCTTGCCTATTTCAGCTAGAGTAGAAAATATCTACTACATCACTCCGACCAAGGAGTTGCAAGCCCTTGATTTCACCGTTCGAGAAGAAAAGGTAGAATTCATCACTAATCATTTCAGTACCTATGCTGTCGTCTATCAAGCTACTGGAACAAACTCTAACACTGAGGAAAAACCAAGTGTTTCAGATACAGAAACCTTGGCACACGAGGCTGAACAACTTTCAGCTAGTCCGAGCCTTGCGAAAACTGGAAATCATTCTCCTAAAGAACAACTTCCAGCGACAGGAGAAGCGTCCAACCCACTCCTATTCTTAGCAGGACTCAGCCTAGCCCTTACAGCCACTTTTATGTTAAAAGGAAGAAAGGATGACTCCAACTAACCTTTAAGCACACAAAAACAGGATGAAGATCACCTTCATCCTGTTTTATTTTGTCATCAAAAGTTAGTTTTACAGTAGGTATAAAAAGGCTAGGGTCAAGAGACTTGCTAGAAGCCCAACTCCCCAAAAGAAGAAGTCAACCTTCCACTCGCTCCAAGGATTGCCCTTGCCTGAGAATCCTCCAAGCTCAAAATGGTGGTGGACAGGTGTCATACGGAAAATACGCTTTCCACCACTAAGTTTGAAGTAGGTAACCTGCATCATAACAGAGCTTGTCTCAAAGACATAGATAATCCCAATCAGTAAAAGCGTCCATTCTTGGTGAAGGGCCATAGAGATTGCTGCCAGCATCCCACCTAGAGCCAAACTTCCCACATCTCCCATGAAAACCTTGGCAGGCTTGTGATTAAAGACGAAGAAGCCTAGCAAACCACCAATCATGGCAAGAATCACAAGAAGGATATCCAGTTGATTTTGCATATAAGCAATCACACCGTAGGCCGATAAGCTAATCACCACTAAAATACTTGCTAAGCCGTCAATCCCGTCCGTCAGATTCACCGCATTTGAAAAACCAACTAGCCAGAAAAGGGCAAAGAAAATATAGAAAATACCCAGGTGCACTTGGTAGCCAAAAACTGAAAGCATATCGCCCCCACGCTCATAAAAGAGGTAGAAAATCACTCCTCCAAGCAACTGGAGAGCAAGCTTTTGTTTAGGATTCAATCCTTCGTTGATCTTACGGAAAATTTTGAGGAAATCATCCAAAAAACCTACCAAACCATACAAAACCAAGATAAACAAAACCATGCCTACATTGTTGGTCAATTGTTGGGTAAAGAGAGCGACAAGGAAGCTCACAACAACTGCAACGATCAGGAAGACAAGACCTCCCATGGTCGGAGTCCCAGCTTTAGCTTGGTGTTGCTTGACATCCTCGTGCATCTGCTGACCTGTAATCTGTGCTTTTCGATAAAATCGGATAAAGGCTGGAATACCTATCAAGGTCAATAGAAAGGCCAGAATTCCAGCACTAATGGAACTAATCATCTTAATCTCCTAAAGTTATTTTCATTTTTTTAATGTCTTTGAGGGCCGTATTGGCACGGACACTTTGTTTCTTGACCGTTTTTCCACTACCTTCCCACTCGACTTCTATATTTAGCCATTTAGCAAATGTTTGCACATTTTCATCTGTCCAGCCATACATATCAGGCATTTCTTCGACCTTATCAGATAGGATCAAGATTTGCTGATTGGCTTCCAAATTATCTCCTTCAGAAACCGAGAGCTCCTTGATCTTGGTTCCTGTTCCGATAACGATTGGTTGGACAAGGTTACGACGTAATTCCTCTGCTAGGTCACCCGGAGTAAAGTCCTTGGTAGCTGGCATAGCATAGCTTGTCGTCTTGCTGACCTGATCCAAGTTCTTAGCAGTTGACTGAAGATTGAGGGATTCTTTCATGGCAGAAGCTCGCTCAAGGATTGGGTTGGCAAACTCCCCAAGCTGAATACCTGAATAATGCTCTGGCTGTTGCACCGTCACATAGAGGATAAAGTCAGGATTTTCTGCAGGATGCATCGACACAACAGAGAAGATATAGTTGGTTTCACCTGTCAGGTAACCCCCATTCTTCTCATCGGCAATCTGAGCAGTCCCTGATTTCAGGGCGACATTCTGACCTGGAACATTGACAGTTGCTTTTCCTGTACTGTGGTTGTACATGGTACCGTAGACAGGATCTGTTCCGACCATGACCATGTGATCCCGAGTAGAGGACGCTGCCGCTTTTGACACAGGATTTCCAACGATTTCCTTTTGAGACTTACGGACAGACTGGTCATTTGGATCATAGAGGGCACTGATAAATTTCGGCTCCAACATAACCCCATCATTGGCAATGGCTGTAAAAGCACGAAGCATCTGGGTCTGGGTGACAGAGATCCCTTGTCCAAATGAACTCATGGCAATATTGACAATGTTATCAGCAGGTAATTGACCTGTGTACTCATCTGCCAGACCAAAACGGGTTGGCACCCCAAACTTAAAGCGGTTAAGGTAGTCCAGCCAAGTTGCATCCCCCATCTTTTGCTCAAGCAAGGTCATCCCGATATTACTTGAGTGGGCAAATCCTTGAGAGAAGGTCATGGTGCCACCACTAGTCAATCCTTCATTGACGTCCCAGTCACGAATGGTCGCATCAGCTATTTTTAATTCACTACTGTTAAAATATTCACCACCGGGGAAGGTATTGTTATCAATAGCTGAGGCCAACATCATCACCTTCATAGTGGATCCTGGCTCATAGTTACTTTGATAGAGAATATCACGCCAGACAAAGTCTTTTGTGATGCCATCCTTGGTATCTGCATTGAAGGTCGGACGTTGGGTCGTAGCCAGGATTTCCCCTGTTTTAGCGCTGACCAAGGTAGCCGTCATATACTTGCCTTTTACCTTTTCCTGGAAAGCATCCATCTGGGTTTCCAGGAAGGATTGCAAGGGACTAGAAAGGGTTGTGTACACATCCTTTCCGTCTACCGTTTGTTGGGAAGCCTGCTCCGTACCCGGAACAATATTTCCCAGACGATCCTTCTCATAGGTGATAATCCCATCTGTACCTGCAAGAATGCTATTTAAAGAACTCTCTAAACCAGATGTCCCAATCAAACGTTTAGTGCCATCCTCATTTTCATGGAGTTGTGCGAGTCCGATAAAGGAAGAAGCAAACTGTCCATTGGGATAACTGCGGTTTGGACTAGTTGTAAAGTCAACTCCCTCAACGCCAGCAGTTTTGAGGTCATTTTTAATAGCCATCATATTGGCGTAGGTAATCCCATTTCCCTTGGTACCAAAGGATACCTGTTTTAGATCTGGCTGAGAAAGCT
>CAJPSM010000140.1 GCA_905373305.1 uncultured Streptococcus sp.
ACCTGTTACACTAATGGACTTATGGTCATTCTTTACAGTTTTATAAGGGAAATAAGCACAGAATTTCATTCTTTGATATAATAGAAACAAGAATCTTTGTAAGGGGAAACAGATGCACTCACTTCGTTTTCAATCTGTCTTTGATATTATCGGCCCTGTTATGATTGGCCCATCAAGTAGCCATACAGCTGGTGCCGTTCGAATCGGAAAAATCGTGTCTTCCATCTTTGACGATACGCCAACAGAAGTAGAATTCCAATTATTTAATTCATTTGCCAAGACCTACCGTGGTCATGGAACTGACCTTGCTCTCGTTGCTGGTATTTTAGGAATGGATACAGATGATCCCGACATTCCAAATAGTCTCGAGATTGCCCATAAGCGTGGTATCAAGATTGTCTGGACCATTCAGAAAGACAGCAACGCTCCTCACCCTAACACCACTAAAATCACTGTAAAGAATGACCATAAGTCCATTAGTGTAACAGGTATTTCCATTGGTGGGGGAAATATCCAGGTCACGGAACTTAACGGCTTTGCCGTCTCTCTCAACATGAATACCCCGACCATCATCATCGTGCATCAGGATATTCCGGGGATGATCGCCCACGTTACTGAGGCCCTCTCTCGTTTTGATATCAACATCGCCCAGATGAATGTGACTCGGGAAAAAGCTGGAGAAAAAGCCATCATGATTATCGAAGTCGATAGTCGAAGTTGCGAAGAGGCGATTGAAGAAATCCGAAAAATCCCTCATCTCCACAATGTCAATTTCTTTAAGTAGGAGGAAACATGTTTTATTCTATCAAGGAATTGGTCGAGCAGGCGGATCTAGATTTCCAAGGAAATGTTGCAGAGCTCATGATTGCGACAGAATATGAACTGACTGGCCGATGCCGAGACGAAGTTCTCCTCCTCATGGAACGCAATCTAGAAGTCATGAAAGCCTCCGTTGAGCTCGGTCTTAGTGAAAACAAATCCCGCAGTGGCCTAACAGGTGGAGATGCGGCCAAGCTAGATCGCCATCTCAAAAGTGGCAAAGCCTTGTCAGACTTTACCATCCTATCAGCAGCCCGAAATGCCATCGCGGTCAACGAACACAACGCTAAAATGGGCTTGGTCTGTGCCACTCCAACCGCAGGAAGTGCCGGCTGTCTCCCAGCTGTTCTCACTGCAGCTATCCAAAAACTTGACCTTAGTCACGAAGAACAGCTGGATTTCCTCTTTGCCGCGGGTGCCTTTGGATTGGTTATCGCAAACAACGCTTCTATCTCAGGTGCTGAAGGTGGCTGTCAGGCCGAAGTCGGCTCTGCCTCTGCCATGAGTGCCGCAGCCTTGACCTTGGCCGCAGGTGGAACGCCCTATCAGGCTAGCCAAGCCATCGCCTTTGTCATTAAAAATATGCTAGGTCTCATCTGTGATCCTGTTGCTGGTTTGGTTGAAGTTCCCTGTGTCAAACGAAATGCCATGGGAGCCAGCTTTGCCTTTATAGCAGCAGATATGGCCTTGGCAGGTATCGAATCTAAGATCCCTGTCGATGAAGTTATCGATGCCATGTACCAAGTCGGATCCAGCCTCCCAACTGCCTTTCGTGAAACGGCCGAAGGTGGACTCGCAGCCACCCCGACCGGTCGTCGCCTACAAAAAGAAATCTTCGGAGAATAACCTTATCTAATAGGAGAAACTATGTCATCAATCTCAGCTATCTTTTTCGATCTAGACGGAACTCTCGTTGACAGTTCCATCGGGATCCATAATTCCTTTACTCATACCTTTGAACAACTGGGAGTTCCGACTCCTGATGCTAAAACCATTCGTGGTTTCATGGGGCCACCGCTTGAAAGCAGTTTTGCGACCTGCCTTCCAAAAGAACAAATCTCAGAAGCTGTTCAAACCTATCGTTCTTACTACAAGAAAAAAGGGATCCACGAAGCACAACTCTTCCCCCGAATGACGGAATTGCTCCAAGAACTCTCGCAAAACTACCCTCTCTATATCACTACAACAAAGAATACTCCTACTGCCCAGGATATGACCAAAAATCTGGGAATCCATCATTTCTTTGATGGCATTTACGGTTCTAGTCCTGAAACGCCACACAAGGCGGATGTCATCCGCTATGCCTTGCAAACGCATCAACTCCCTGCAGACCAAGTTCTCATTATCGGCGACACCAAGTTTGATATGATAGGAGCCCAAGAAACTGGCATTAAAAAGTTCGCTGTCACTTGGGGATTTGGAGAAGAAGCTGATTTACTCAGCTATCAGCCTGACTGGATTGCCCATACAATCGATGATATCATTAACCAGCTATAAATAATACGACAATTTGAAACTACAGAGTAAAAAGACCAAGGTTCTGTCTATACAAAACCTTGGTCTTTGATTTATGATTAATTGCATGAGTCACTCTTACTCAATATGAGTTGTTTCATTTGCAAAGGAAATGATAGCTTCCTTGAGCTCATCTCCACTGAGTGAACGAAATTCTTCAATTTTTTGATTGATGGCTTCTAGAGGCATGACATTTACCTTACCAACGAAAATCTTGTCCATGACTTGGTTATCAACCAATTCGGTTGAAACCAAGAGTTCCTCATAAAGTTTTTCACCTGGACGAATCCCGACTTCAACAATTGGAATTTCACTTTCTGTGTGCCCGCTTAGAAGCACCATTTTCTTGGCTAAGTCATAGATCTTGACTGGTTTGCCCATATCAAGGATAAAGACTTCTCCGTCCTTGGCATAAGCCCCTGCATGGATTACCAGACGGCTAGCCTCTGGAATGGTCATGAAGTAACGTGTCATACGGAAGTCTGTCACCGTTACAGGACCGCCTTCAGCAATCTGACGTTCAAAGACAGGAATCACGCTACCACGGCTACCGAGAACATTCCCAAAACGGACTGCACAGTAGGTTGATTTGCTACGTTGGTTAAAGCCAGTGACAATCAATTCTGCCACGCGCTTGGTTGCGCCCATAACATTCGGTGGATTGACCGCCTTGTCTGTCGAAATCATGACCATCTTAGGTACTTTGGCTGCATCAACAGCCTTGGCAACATTGTAGGTTCCAAGGATATTGTTCTTGAAGGCTTCTTTTGGATTGCGCTCCATCATCGGAACGTGTTTGTGAGCAGCAGCATGGTAAACGATAGCCGGTTTGTACTGTTCAAATACCTGTAGAAGGCGATCATAGTCCTGAATATCTGCAATAACAGGAACATAATCAATCCCTTGGAATGTACGGATCAATTCATGATAAACGAG
>CAJPSM010000141.1 GCA_905373305.1 uncultured Streptococcus sp.
GCTCTACTCAATAGGATTTAAGCGAACAAGATTCTTTCGAAAAGTGCCCATTGCTGGTTTGATAAAGTAGAAGAAACTCTTTAATAAGTAGGTGTTTTTAGGATGGGTACTGTGTTATAGTAAAAGAAGTATGGGATAGGAATTGCTAAAGAAGATTCTGATTTCCCTCTTTTACATTTTCATCACAAGGAGTTATTATGAAATCGTATCAAAAAGATCTATTTGGAGAGTTTCAAGGGCAAAACATTTTTCGCTTCACCTTTGAAAACGATCTGGGCTATCGTCTCAGTGTTATGAACTATGGAGCGACGATCCTGGAATACCAAACACCAGATAAAAAAGGCCAGTTTGCTAATGTTATTTTAGGATTTGATCAATTTGAAGATTATATTGGCAATAGCCCTAAACATGGAGCCAGTATTGGACCTGTAGCTGGTCGAATTGCCGGGGCAAGTTTTGAATTGGGTGGAGAAACCTATCACCTGGAAGCCAACAATTGTCAAAACTGCAATCACAGTGGATCGACTGGTTGGGACAGTGCTGTTTTTCAAGTGGAAGAAGTCACTGACGAAGGCCTAGTCCTTTTTACAGAAAGAGCAGATGGGACTGGAGGTTTTCCAGGTCATCTCAAGGTTTGGATTTCTTATACACTTTCTGAAAAAGGGGAGCTGGAAATTTCTTATCAGGTACAAACTGACCGAGATACCCTTATCAATCCAACCAACCATAGCTATTTTAATCTTTCAGCTGATTTTGCTCAGACCATTGATGACCATGTCTTTCAGGTAGATAGCTTGGGGGTTTATCCAATTGCGGCGGATGGAGTACCAGCTAAAGAGGTAGAAACAAGTGATTTTGTAAAGCATCTGCAGCAAGCTATGCTCCTGAAGGACCTCTTTGCTGAAAAGGATGAGCAGGTTCGATTGGTGTCAGGCCTAGATCATCCTTTTGCACTGAAGCCAGGACATGAAACGGCAGGCTTCCTCTATCATCAGGAATCCGGGCGTTTCTTGACCTTTAAGACAGAGGCGCCATGTTTGGTAGTCTATACCGCAAATTGTGTTGATGAAGAAATTCGTTTTGCTGGTCAGACAATGAAACAGCACAATGGAGTAGCGCTTGAAATGCAGGCTCTTCCTGATGCTATACATAGCCATCAGAAAGACCAGGTCATTGTTAGGGCTGGTCAGGAGTTTACCAGCACAACCACTTATCATGCAATTGCTAAATAAAAAATAGGCAGGGATAGATATCCCGGTCTATTTTTTTATGTATTCATATCCATCCACAGACGGATGCAGTTTTTGGTGGAAGTGTTAAAATAATTTTACTCAGCAACAGACAGCTCGATACTTCCGGCGCTATCTCTTACAAAAACTTTTCCGCTACTCTTATCCAGTTGGCGTTTCAGTTTAGAACCAACCTCGTCATTTTCACCTGTGATAGATTGAAAATTGTGGGGGACAGTGATGCTACCCATGCTTGTTTCTATATCAAATGAAAGAGTTTCAAGGCTTTCTTTGACTAAGTTTAGCTGAATATCACCTAAGCTATTGTCAATATTGATATCACCTGACAGAGTGAGTTGCTGAGAGTTAATGCTACCTGATGAAAGCTTAATTGTGCTATCTGATAGCTTACTTTTATTTAGGTTGATATCCCCTAGAGAACTTGCTAAATACCCTTTTTCAACAGTAGTGTTATCGATAGTCACACTGCCTGATGAGAGCTTAAGATCCAATTTTTGGATGGTCAGATCAGATAAAGAGACATCTCCAAGAGAATTCGATAAGTCTCCCGTGGAAATCGTACTGTTTTTGACGGTTAGGCTGCCTGCTGAAAGACTAAGGTCTAATTTTTGAACGGACAAGCCAGATAGGGAAACGTCACCTAGACTGCTGTTGCCTTTAAGGGTTGAAAGTTTTGTTCCCTTAGGTAGGCTGAGGGTAACCGTTGAACGCCCTCCTTCGTTGTCAAAAAAGTTCAAGATAGAACGGATGCCACTGCTCCAGCCGAAAGTTATCAGGGGCCTTGGTTGCTGAATCTTTAGAGTTCCTTGATTGGCCGAGGTAACAATTCGCTCAGAAGCTTCCTTGCCTTGATAATAGGTCAAATGAGTTTTGTCATCTTCTGATTCTTCAATGACTAGGTTTCGATTTCCGAGATCGATATCCAGAGCAGAAATATCGGAGAAGTCCTCTGTCTTTTTACTGTATTTGGTATGATTGGCTTGCAACAAGTGGTTTATGCCACCAGTTGCAGTTCCTGTAGCAATCAAAGCACCTCCTAGTAGACATGCTGAGATTCCGACAGTTAGTAATGTTTTTTTCCAGTTAGGCATGGCGTGCTCCTTTCTTTGAAAGTCGTTTCGCTAGCTTGATAAAGTTGTTTTTGGTGAACTGTATGAGCGGTGAAACACCTAAAGCGCAGAAAGCGGATAGTCCAAAACCTAGAAGGCTGATTCCAATAGTAAGTAGGAAACTAGGAATCGAAACTCCTAGTGAGATGGTCAGGCTGTCCCAGATCGAGCTGATACCAAAGACAAAAAAGGCGAAAGAGCCGATAGCTAGGACAAAAGCAAAAACTCCAATCAAGAAGAAGAAGACAAAGACTAAAATAGCGACGACCAGAGCCAGCGGAATAGCTAGAGGTGCTGCTAGAATAGATAGGATAGCAATTTGGATAACATTCTTAGTATTCTTTGGCTCGTCTTCTTCTATGATCTTATCTAAGAGGTTGACCATGATTTCATGTGCGGCTTCACGAGGACTGCCGAGTTCGGCTATGACTTGGGATTCATTTTCAGGACCTGCTTCATCAAAATACTCAACAAAGTAGTCCATAGCTTCTTGATAATCGTGTCTGGGGAGTTTCTTCAGATATTTATCTAACTGAGCGAGATATTCAGTTCTTGTCATGATGGATGTTCCCTTCTATAATATTGTTGATTGTACTAATATACTGATTCCATTCTTCTCTGAGCTTGTTGAGCTGGTCGAGCCCCGAACCTGTGAGAGAATAATATTTTCTTTTACGACCTTGAAACTCTTGTGAGTAGGTGGTTAGGTAGCTATTCTTTTCTAATTTTTTCAGAATTGGGTAAAGAGTGGACTCTTTGATATTGGCTAACAATTTAATGGTCTGGCTGATTTCATAACCGTAGGAATCTTCTTTTTCTACGAGAGCCAAAATGAGAAACTCAATTAGGGCTGATGAGGTTGGGAAGTAATACACATTTTTTCCTCCTTTATCAATATAAAAAATA
>CAJPSM010000142.1 GCA_905373305.1 uncultured Streptococcus sp.
TGGTCATGATATCCCGTACCGCATTTGTCAGAGCAATCCCTGGAACAAAGGGCATGACCGCTCCTGCTATGATCAGGTCTGCTGTCGAAGGAAATCCAGTGTAGCGAGCCCAGAACTGGGCAATCAAGCCAAAAACAAAGGCACCCGCAAAAGCTGTTACAAAAGGAATTCGGATAAACTTCTCAACATAGAGAGAGAAGGCAAAACCAAACAAGGTCGCAACGCCTGCTCCAAAAGCATCATAGACATTACCGCCAAACATAATCGAGAAGAAAGGGGCGCTGAGGGTTGCTGCTACAGTCACTTGGAGCTTGCTATAAGGAAGAGCTTGAGTTCTGATTTCCTTCAGCTTTTTAAAAGCTGTAGAAAGATCAATCTGACCACCCACAAGTTCTCGTGATACTTGGTTGACATCACAGACTTTTTCGATGTTATAGGAGGATGACGTCACCCGTTTCATCCGAGAAATATTGGTGTTTTCAATCGAAAAGAAAATAGCTGCAGGCATGGCAAGAACATTGCAATCCACTATTCCCTGTGAATGGGCAATGCGAATCATGGTGTCCTCAACCCGATGAATCTCCGAACCACTTTTCAAGAGAATGGTTCCAGCTAGCATAATCACATCAATGACAGCATTTAACTCTTTTGATTCGTCCATTTTCTACTCCTATTTTCTGCTCCCTCTATTCTATCACAAAAGTTCATGAAAAAAAATCTTTGTCATGAAATCATGACAAAGATTGGGTTAATTTCGTTCATTACTTGACGTTCTACTGCCATCTGAAGAATCCGTTGTAGGGTTGCTACCTTGATTGTTACTCTGTGAAGGCGTCGTGTCTGTTCCTGGATTTCCGCGTTGAGACGAACTTGATGAAGAAGGAAGTGGTTTTGGTTTATAAATAGAAATCTTAACACGTGTTTTATTGAGATCTACCTTTTCTCCAGGTTTAGGGTCCTGACTAACAACTGTTCCTGCAGTAGTTCCTTCAGGAGCAGTTGATACTTCCACAACTTCGATATTAGCTTCTTTTACACCAATAATTTGAATCAAATTGTTCTTAGTGAATTCAAGGCTTGAACCAATGTAACTTGGCATCGAAACGCTGGTTACCTTCTTAGCAACTGTCAATACAATACTTGTTGCCTTTGTTAGGTCATAAGTGCTTCCTGCAGCTGGAGTTTGCCTGATGACTGTTCCTGGATCGCTCTCACTTGTTTCCTCCTCCTCGATCTTGATGAGATTTTCTGGAACCTTTTTCTCTTTGAGCTCTGCGACAACATCCGAGGACTTACGTCCTACATAGTTACTTAGTTTGAAGGATTGCTTACCTGAAGACACGATTAGATTTACTTTGCTTCCTTCTTTTCGACCGCTTCCAGCTTCTGGATCTGTTCGAATGACGCGACCTTCAGCCACCGTCTCACTGGCCTCTGATTTTTCCTCGCCTGCTTCAAAATTGGCCTTTTTAAGGGTTTCTTTGGCCTCTGCTACTGTCTGCCCCGATACATCTGGAATGGCAATAGTCGCTGGAGTTCGGGAGAAGATCCAAATCAAAGAGGCTGCAACTAGCAAGGCGCTGGCCAGTAAAATCATGTAGCGAGCTTTAAACTTCCGTTTTTTCGCTGGTTTTGGTACTGGTGCTTCATCTACCACCTGCTGGGTCTGCTGTTTGGATTGAGGTCGCTCTAATTGTGGCTTAGCTTTCGGAATAGAGGTCAGAGTGCTTTGTGGAACTTTAGGCAAGGTCTTGGTATCAACCTTGCTTGCCTCATCAAAGACTAGCTTTGGTTCTCTCCTACGATTGTGAGACAAACAACTCGACAAGTCCACATACATTTCTGATACAGACTGATAGCGATCTGTCAATTTCTTGGCCGTTGCCTTGATAACGACATTTTCCAAAGCTTGTGGTACTGCTGGATTCTCAGCAATAACAGATGGGAGTGGTTTTTGGAAATGCTGGAGGGCAATAGTCACTGCACTATCCCCATCATAAGGGATATGTCCAGTCAACATTTCATAGAAAATAATCCCCATAGCATAGATGTCACTCTGTACAGTTGCCTTAGAACCACGGGCCTGCTCAGGTGAGAGATAGTGGACTGAACCGAGCATGGAGTTGGTCTGTGTCAGACTGGTCTCTGCAAAGGCCACGGCAATCCCAAAGTCTGTAACTTTGGCAGTTCCATCTGGTGTCAATAGGATATTTTGAGGTTTCAAATCTCGGTGGATAATCCCTCTCGTATGCGCCAGACGCATGGCCAAGAGAATCTGTCCCATAATACGGACGGCTTCTTCATTTGAAAGAGGGGAGTGTTCCTTGATATAACGTTTGAGGTCAAGCCCTGCCACATACTCCATAGCTAGGTACTGCTGACCGGCTTCTTCACCGATATCTGTTATTCGAACGATATGGGGATGATCCAGTTCCGCCATGGCTCTCGCTTCACGTTGAAAACGTGCCACAGCAATCGGATCTGTCTGATAGTTAGTCCTCAGGACCTTAACCGCCACTTCTTCCCCGTCTAGGATCAAATCCTTGGCCAAGTAAACATCCGCCATGCCTCCTCGACCAATCTGTTTGACAATCCGATATCGTCCGGCAAAAATCTTGCCGATCTGGATCATTCTACTTCCTCCTCATTCATGTGAACAAGGGCAACCGTGATATTATCTAAGCCTCCTGCATTGTTTGCAAAACGAATCAAAGTTGCCGCCTTGTCTGCCAAGGAAATATCACTCGTTACAATATCGTAGATATCGCTTCCTGAGATCATATTGGTCAAGCCGTCACTGTTAAGCAAGAGGTAGTCTCCTGGCTCTAGGCTGACCATGCCAAAATCTGGTTGAATTTCATCTTTTTGCCCGATCGATTGGGTAATGATATTTTTCTGCGGATGAATTTCTGCCTCCTCTGGAGTTAGCTGACCAGCCTTTAGCAGAGCATTAACCAAAGAATGATCACTTGTGAGCTGGCGATACTCTTCACCACGAATCAAACCGATACGAGAATCACCGATATGGGCATAAATAGCCTGATTGCCAATAATGGCCACTGCTTCAAGCGTTGTACCCATCCCCTTATAGGCTTCGTCTTTTCCCATCTGATGAATTTTTTGATTTTCAAGTTCCAGATAGTGGACGAACCATTCACGAACCTCATTGACAGTGTCGATTTGGGTATCAACCCAAGCCACGCCCAGGTCTGTTACCGCCATCTCACTAGCGATATTTCCTGCACGGTGTCCTCCCATCC
>CAJPSM010000143.1 GCA_905373305.1 uncultured Streptococcus sp.
CGAGCTTTGGCTTGCGAATTTATGGGACTGCCAGTGAGATTAGCCAGGAGGCCCTCCAAGACATCATGCGTGCTGTTGAGGGAGAGCCCTATGCGGATGTATTGTCCATGATGCTTCTCCGTTCTATGCAACAGGCTCGTTATTCGGAGCATAACCACGGTCACTATGGACTGGCTGCGGACTACTATACTCACTTTACCAGTCCGATTCGCCGTTATCCTGACCTTCTAGTCCATCGAATGATTCGCGACTATGGGAGTTCTAAGGAAATAGCCGAGCATTTTGAACAAGTGATTCCAGAGATTGCGACCCAGTCTTCCAACCGTGAGCGCCGTGCCATTGAGGCGGAGCGTGAAGTTGAAGCCATGAAAAAGGCTGAGTACATGGAAGAATACGTAGGCGAAGAGTACGATGCGGTTGTATCCAGCATTGTCAAGTTCGGTCTCTTTGTCGAATTACCAAATACGGTCGAAGGTTTAATCCACATCACTAATCTACCTGAGTTTTATCATTTCAATGAGCGTGATTTGACTCTTCGTGGAGAGAAATCAGGCACAACCTTCCGTGTGGGACAGCAGATTCGCATTCGTGTTGCAAGAGCGGATAAGATGACAGGTGAGATTGATTTCTCTTATATCCCAAGTGAGTTTGATGTCATCGAAAAAGGCTTGAAACAGACTGGTCGCAAAGAAAGAAGCCGAGGTTCAAGTCGTCGTTCAGATAAGAAAGAAGACAAGAAAAAACAAGGTCGTTTTAATGATAAACGCAAAGCGTCTTCTAAAGACAAAAAGAAAAAGGGTAAGAAACCATTTTACAAGGAAGTAGCTAAGAAAGGAGCCAAGCATGGCAAAGGGCGAGGGAAAGGTCGTCGCACAAAATAAAAAAGCGCACCACGACTATACAATCGTAGACACGCTAGAGGCAGGAATGGTCCTGACTGGAACTGAAATCAAGAGTGTTCGAGCTGCTCGAATCAATCTCAAGGACGGCTTTGCCCAAGTAAAAAATGGGGAAGTCTGGTTGAGCAATGTTCATATCGCTCCTTACGAAGAGGGCAATATCTGGAATCAGGAGCCAGAACGCCGTCGCAAACTCCTGCTCCATAAGAAGCAAATTCAAAAATTGGAACAAGAGACCAAAGGTACAGGAATGACCCTGGTTCCCCTCAAGGTCTACATCAAAGATGGCTATGCCAAACTCCTTTTAGGCCTTGCCAAAGGGAAACATGACTATGATAAACGCGAATCCATCAAACAACGTGAACAAAATCGCGACATCGCGCGTGTGATGAAAGCTGTAAACCAGCGATAAAAAGAGGAAAAGAAAATGGAAAAATTAATCGCCTATAAACGCATGCCCTTGTGGAATAAACAGACCATGCCAGAAATTGTCCAGCAGAAGCACAATACTAAGGTAGGGACATGGGGGAAAATCACTGTTTTGAAAGGGGCTCTTAAGTTTATTGAGTTGACGGAAGAAGGTCAGGTTCTAGCTGAACACCTTTTCCAAGCAGGGGCCGACAATCCCATGGCGCAACCGCAAGCCTGGCATCGAGTAGAGGCAGCCACGGATGATGTAGAATGGTATTTGGAGTTTTATTGTAGGCCTGAGGATTACTTTTCTAAGAAGTACCAGACCAATCCAGTCCATTCAGAGGTCCTAGAGGCTATGCAGACGGTAAAACCTGGAAGAGCCTTGGACTTGGGTTGTGGTCAAGGACGTAATTCCCTCTTCTTAGCACAACAAGGTTTTGATGTGACAGCTGTGGATCAAAATGAACTATCTCTTGAAATCTTGCAAAGTATCGTAGAGCAAGAGGATCTAGACATGCCTGTTGGACTTTATGATATCAATTCAGCCAGCATTAGCCAAGTCTATGATTTCATCGTTTCAACAGTTGTTCTCATGTTTCTTCAAGCGGACCGTATTCCAGCTATTATCCAAAATATGCAGGAGCAAACTAGTGTTGGGGGCTACAACCTCATCGTCTGTGCCATGGACACGGAGGATTATCCTTGCTCGGTTAACTTTCCATTCACCTTTAAAGAAGGGGAATTGGCTGACTACTATAAGGAGTGGGAGTTGATCAAGTACAATGAAAATCCGGGACATCTGCATCGTCGAGATGAAAATGGCAATCGCATTCAACTCCGATTTGCGACCATGCTAGCCAAGAAAATCAAGTAAATCAAATCTTTACAAGTGAATAGAAACCACTTTGCAAGGTTTCTATTCGTTTTTATTTGCGGCCTTAGATTGGGGCAAGCAGGATTTTATGCTATACTAGAAGTAGGAAATGTGAGCAGTAGAGCTGTATTGCTCTCGGTGCAAGAAAGTGTAGATGATGGAGGTGGTCCAATGGCGAGTCTTTTGGTGGAATTGTATGATCGGCATGTATTGGAAAAGAATGTCTACCAAGCCTTCGACAGTGACTGTGACGAGATTCTCTTTCTATCTTTTACGAAAATAAGCAATAACGATAAACTTTCACTGCGCCACTTTATCACGGATGAAGTCCCCCATATCCAGCGTGTGACCTTTCGTCAGCTGTCTTTAGAACAACTAGCGAACCAGTTAGATTATTGCCTAGCAGGCTATGACCAAGTCCTTCTCGATGTTTTTGGCGGAGATTCACTCCTTGCCTTATCTCTCTATCAATATGGCTTGGATCACCACCTCCCCATCGTTGCCATGGATGTTGAACGAGGAAAACAATACAAGTGGGTAGCTGGCCAGCTGGAAAAAGAAGATTTGGAAATTCCAACCCTAAGCATCCAACAGTTGATAGCCTTGCGTGGTGGAAAAATGCTTAAATCAAAACGTCCTATCCACTCAGTTGAGCAAATTGCGGCCATTAAAAAACTAGCCAGCTCTGCTATTGCCAATCCCGCCCACTGGTATCAAGTAACCCAATTTTTCTCTCTAGCTAAGACCAATGACCTGCATGCTGAAACCGAAAAGATACTGGAAAACAACGGCAAGTATTATCACTATCCAGAAACCGTCATCCCCTTATTAGTGGAAGCGGGGATGCTTCGTATTGAAAGTGAGGACAAGGAGCGAGTAAGCTACAGCTTTCCAAGTCAAGAAGCCCAAATCTTTTGTCGCAATAAAGGGCACATTTTAGAGTTGTATCTCTATCTCTTGGCGCTCGAATCTCAGCTGTTTGATGAATGCATGATAGGTGGTGAAATTGATTGGAATGGCATCTTTCCAGAGGCGGATAATGTTCAAAATGAGATTGATG
>CAJPSM010000144.1 GCA_905373305.1 uncultured Streptococcus sp.
GCCCACCATCCATTTACTCTTCCGCAGGCAGACACAGTTCACGAACTAGAGGGTGAATTGGCCAATGTTCGTGCCATTGCCTATGACATCGTCTTGAACGGTTATGAACTTGGTGGTGGTAGTCTTCGTATCAACCAAAAAGACCTCCAAGAACGCATGTTCCAGGCTCTTGGTTTCTCATCTGAAGAAGCAAATGATCAGTTTGGTTTCCTTCTTGAAGCTATGGACTATGGTTTCCCACCCCACGGTGGTTTGGCTATCGGTCTTGACCGCTTTGTCATGCTCTTAGCAGGAGAAGAAAATATCCGTGAAGTCATTGCCTTTCCTAAGAATAACAAGGCAACCGACCCAATGACACAAGCCCCATCAACAGTCGCTCTCAAACAACTAGAAGAACTCAGTCTACAAGTAGAACAAGATGAAACAAGCGAAACGAACTAAGCGGTGGCGCTATTATCTGCGCCGCTTTGCTTATCAGATAAAAATCTTACGAGTTTTACAGAGTATCTCTCGGGAAAAATATGATGAGAAAATCTCGGCTTCTCTGGTTTATGGCTTTTTGTCAGCAGTAGCGGTCAATTTCTTTTTTCAACCAGGGCACGTTTACTCCAGTGGTGCGACAGGTCTGGCACAGATTATCTCTGCCTTGAGTCATCACTGGTTTGGGTTTTACATTCCGATATCGCTAACCTTTTATGCTATTAATTTTCCGTTGATGATTTTGGCTTGGTATCAGATTGGGCATAAGTTTACAATCTTTACCTTTATCACAGTATCCATGAGTTCCCTCTTTATCCAGCTTGTGCCAGTTGTGACCTTGACAGAGGATCCCATCATCAATGCCCTTTTTGGGGGTGTTGTCATGGGCTTGGGGATTGGTTTTGCGCTCCGTAACAATATTTCTAGCGGAGGTACAGATATCGTCAGTCTCACCATTCGAAAGAAAACGGGTAAGAATGTCGGTAGTATTTCTTTCCTGGTAAATGGGACCATCATGCTGATAGCAGGTTTGACCTTTGGTTGGAAATACGCCCTCTATTCCATGATTACCATTTTTGTATCGAGTCGTGTGACAGATGCGGTCTTTACCAAGCAAAAACGGATGCAGGCCATGATTGTGACCAGTAATCCTGACAAGGTAATCGAAAAAATCCATAAAAAATTGCACCGAGGCGCTACTATGATCCACGATGCAGAAGGAACTTATAATCATGAGAGAAAAGCAGTCTTGATTACTGTTATCACGCGAGCAGAGTTTAATGATTTTAAACACATCATGAAACAGGTCGATCCGACAGCCTTTGTCTCTGTATCCGAAAACGTTCATATCCTAGGACGGTTCGTAGAAACAGACAATTAAATATGAAAAAACCAGCTCTGGAGCTGGTTTTTATGTGACTATTGGTCATGATTTTTCGATAATTTTGTGGGCAATCAACTGACGGTAACAAATCTGTCTATTATTTTTCGCATCATTGATAATCTGCAAAATGGTTTCAAAGGAAACACGTCCAAGTTCCAGACTATTGATATCGACATAAGCTACGAGATCGAGTCGAGGATTGACAGAGTCGAAACTCAAGACAGGAACATTTAATTGATGTTTATTGATGTAGTCGCAAACCCCTTCAGCTAGAAGGCTGTCGGTTGTGATGATGGCGTCAATCTGCGGATCGTGATTAAATAGGAGTTCACTGAATTGATAACCTTTTTCTTCTAGAAATTCTGTCGCAAAGTAGGTTAAGTTGGTATCAATCGGAAGTTGGTGTTGTTTGAGTGCGGATTCATAGCCAGTTAGACGGTCTTGCGTTACGAAGAGTCGCTTTGTACCTCCGATGAAGGCAATTCGTTGGCAGCCTTTTTTGATGAAATACTCTGTCGCATCAAAGCCAGCTTGTACATTATCATTATCAACAAGAGGGATAAAGGGTGAAGTGGATTTTCCAAGAATGAGGAAAGGGAACTGCTCATCCGCTACTAGTTTGACTAGAGGATCTTCTTCTTCAGCGTAGAGGAAAATCAAACCGTCAACACGCTTACCATAAACCATCTGAGAAATGGCATTGAGACGTTCTTTTTCATCTTTCCCCGTTGCAATCTGAATAGCGTAGTGGTTTTCAGATGCGACTTGGGCGATCCCTCGTAGGACAGATGGGAAGAAAGGATTTTGGTAAAAGGCATCTGAGTCGTCAGGAAGCACCAGGCCGATAACTTGAGTATAGCTACTAACTAGACTACGAGCATTGAGATTGGGATGGTAGTTGAGTTCCTTCATAGCCTTGCGAACTCGTTTTTTGGTTTCATCACTAATCGTTGATTTATTTTGAATGACGCGGGTTACGGTTGAAGGTGAGACACCTGCAGCCTTGGCCACATCTTTAATCGTAACGGGCATAAAAATCTCCTATTTATGATAATCTGGATCACGGAAATGTGTCTTGTAAAAAATAGTGACCAGATACAGAACAAAAAGAATGTTTTGTACAGTGATAAGGGTTGTCATATTTTGGCCAAAAAGTCCCAAAATAAGCGTAATCAGAGTGGGAAATCCTAAACAGTTTAAGATAAAATGGTAGCACTCTTTAAAGCTCCTAAATGAAAAGAGGCGTGATTTTTTGGTGATATAAAGGAGAAGACTAGCTCCAAGAGAGACAATGAAGAAATTCAATCCAAAGAGGAAGCTAGCACCAAGGACGAGAAAGAGACTGATATAGACACGATTCTGCTGGTACCAGTCTTTAGAAATAGCTTGAGTCAGATTTTCCTTACTTTGGAAACTTTCCGTTTGAATGGCGTGGTAGCGAATACGAGTCAGTTCCTTGCTTTCCTTACTGATGACGAGTTCTTCCGTATCAAAATGAAGTTGCAAATCCTTTGGCAATTCTTTGCTTGGGCTTGGACCAATCAGAAGAGAAGCTTGCTGATTTTTAGTACCTGAGTAGTTCAGCTTTCCATCTACAATTTGTGCATTCTCTGACAAGTCCATGATGGCTTCATCTGTCAGGGGAGTGTAGACATTATCGATAAAAGTATCCAGCGGATAGGTTTCCTGTGAGCTGTTTTGAATAGCAATTGGAACCATAGACAAGCTGATGAGGAAAATGCTAGTAAAGAGGAGTTGAAACCAGTTGAGTCCGAAACGTTTTGACAGGGGCTTACGAAATCCCCAGATACTAGTAAAATAAGAGAATGGATATGGAAGCATAGGCGTCTTTCTAAAAGTGTTTTCTATATGAGTAT
>CAJPSM010000145.1 GCA_905373305.1 uncultured Streptococcus sp.
TTATTATCCATAGCGTTCATAATGGTGATACTAGCGGTGATCAGACCAAGGATACTACCGATGGTAGCAATCGTTTTTTGAAAGACAGTGAATCCCTTTTTGATGTGTTCTGTTTTTGGTTTTGAAGTTCTACGATAGTTAGACATGATACTCTCCTTTGATTATGATTTATTATACCTCATTTCTTTAAAAAAATCTTAAAAAAAGAGAAACTTCCCTTTCTTGTCGCAAGCTTCGTTTCATGATACAATAGAAGGAGTGATTTTAGAAAGCGTGAGAAAACATGATCTACTTTGATAATTCGGCAACGACCAAGCCTTATCCTGAAGCTCTTGAGACCTATATGCAGGTCGCTTCGAAAATTGTAGGAAATCCATCCAGTCTCCATCGTTTGGGAGATCAGGCAAAACGAATTTTAGATGCTTCCCGCCAGCAAATTGCAGATTTGATTGGGAAGAAGAGTGATGAAATCTTCTTTACCTCTGGTGGTACAGAAGGGGATAACTGGGTCATCAAGGGTGTGGCCTTTGAAAAAGCCCAGTTTGGCAAGCACATCATTGTGTCAGCTATTGAACATCCAGCAGTCAAGGAATCAGCCCTTTGGCTCAAAAGTCAAGGTTTTGAGATAGATTTTGCTCCAGTTGATGAGAAAGGATTTGTGGATGTTGAAGCATTAGCAGATTTGATACGTCCTGATACGACTCTCGTCTCCATCATGGCTGTGAACAATGAAATCGGCTCTATCCAGCCCATTGAAGCTATTTCAAAACTTTTGGCAGACAAGCCGACCATTTCCTTCCACGTTGATGCAGTTCAGGCACTTGCTAAGATTCCGACTGAAAAGTATCTGACAGATCGAGTGGATTTTGCAACCTTCTCAAGTCATAAGTTTCATGGTGTCAGAGGTGTTGGCTTTGTCTATATCAAGTCTGGTAAGAAAATTACGCCTCTCTTAACAGGTGGTGGTCAAGAGCACGATTATCGCTCGACAACTGAAAATGTGGCAGGAATTGCAGCGACAGCCAAAGCTCTCCGTTTATCTATGGAAAAGTTAGCTATCTTTGCTAGTAAGACAGGGCAGATGAGATCAGTCATTCGCCAAGCACTTTTGGATTATCCAGATATTCTTATCTTTTCAGATGAGGAAGACTTCGCCCCTCATATTTTGACTTTTGGGATTAAGGGTGTTCGTGGTGAGGTCATTGTTCACGCCTTTGAAGACTATGATATTTTCATTTCCACAACCTCTGCTTGTTCGTCCAAGGCTGGAAAACCTGCAGGCACCTTGATTGCAATGGGAGTGGACAAGGATAAGGCCCAGTCAGCTGTTCGTCTAAGCCTAGACCTTGAAAATGACATGAGTCAGGTCGAGCAATTTTTGACCAAGCTAAAATTAATTTACAATCAAACTAGAAAAGTAAGATAGGAGCATTCATGCAGTATTCAGAAATTATGATTCGCTACGGAGAGTTGTCAACCAAGGGTAAAAATCGTATGCGTTTCATCAATAAACTTCGTAATAATATTTCAGACGTTTTGTCCATCTATCCCCAAGTTAAGGTAACCGCTGATCGCGACCGTGCCCACGTTTACCTGAATGGAGCCGATTACACAGCAGTTGCAGAATCACTCAAACAAGTCTTCGGGATTCAAAACTTTTCTCCAGTATATAAGGTTGAAAAGTCAGTTGTAAGGCTTAAGGCTGCTGTCCAAGAGATTATGAAAGATATCTACAAGGAGGGCATGACCTTTAAAATCTCTAGTAGACGTAGTGACCACAATTTCGAATTGGACAGTCGTGAACTCAACCAAACACTTGGTAGAGCTGTTTTCGACGTAATCCCAACTATTCAAGCCCAGATGAAAAATCCTGATATCACTCTTCAAGTGGAGATTCGTGAGGAGGCAGCCTATCTTTCCTATGAAACCATTCGAGGAGCAGGTGGCTTGCCTGTGGGTACTTCTGGTAAGGGGATGCTTATGTTGTCAGGAGGGATTGATTCACCTGTGGCAGGTTATCTAGCCCTTAAACGTGGGGTGGATATTGAAGCCGTTCACTTTGCCAGCCCACCATACACTAGCCCTGGAGCTCTCAAGAAGGCCCAAGATTTGACTCGTAAATTGACCAAGTTTGGTGGCAATATCCAGTTTATCGAAGTTCCTTTCACAGAGATTCAAGAAGAAATCAAGGCAAAGGCGCCAGAAGCCTATCTCATGACCTTGACGCGTCGCTTTATGATGCGCATTACTGACCGTATCCGTGAGGTGAGAAAGGGTCTAGTCATTATCAATGGTGAAAGTCTAGGTCAAGTAGCGAGCCAGACCTTGGAAAGTATGCAGGCTATCAACGCTGTGACCAATACTCCCATCATCCGCCCTGTGGTTACGATGGACAAGTTGGAAATCATTGACATCGCTCAGGAAATCGATACCTTTGACATTTCTATCCAGCCGTTTGAGGACTGCTGTACTATTTTTGCGCCTGATCGTCCTAAGACCAATCCTAAGATAGAGAATGCTGAGAAGTATGAAAAATGGATGGATGTTGAAGGTTTGGTTGAGCGAGCAGTGGCTGGAATTATGCTTACTAAGATAACTCCTCAGGCTGAAAAAGATGAAGTTGATAACTTGATTGACAATCTCCTCTAATCAGAGAATCCAGAAGAATTCAGAAAAACAAATGAAAAAAGTTAGTTATTTATCCTTAAAATGGACAATTACTGACTTTTTTTCTATTTTTATGGTATAATGAGATAAAATTTTGAATATAGAGAGTTTTCTGACAATGAATCATTCCTACTTTTACTTAAAAATGAAAGAACATAAACTCAAGGTTCCTTATACAGGAAAAGAGCGTCGTGTGCGTGTGCTCCTGCCAAAGGACTACGAGAAGGATACAGACCGTTTTTATCCTGTAGTTTACTTTCATGATGGGCAAAATGTCTTTTACAGCAAGGAGTCTTATATCGGACACTCTTGGAAGATTATTCCGGCCATTAAGCGGAATCCTGATATCAGTCGCATGATTGTTGTTGCTATTGACAATGATGGTTTGGGGCGGATGCATGAGTACGCGGCTTGGAAGTTTCAAGAATCTCCTATCCCAGGCCAGCAGTTTGGCGGTAAGGGTGTGGAATATGCTGAGTTTGTCATGGAGGTGGTCAAGCCTTTTATCGATGAAACCTATCGTACCAAAGCTGATCGCCAGCATACGGC
>CAJPSM010000146.1 GCA_905373305.1 uncultured Streptococcus sp.
CTTGTAAACTACATCCTTGGACAAGTAGTTGGAGCTTTCCTTGCGTCAGCTGCAGTATTCTTCCTCTTGTCTAACTCAGGAATGTCAACTGCTAGTCTTGGTGAAAATGCCTTGGCAAACGGGGTTACTGTCTTTGGTGGTTTCTTGTTTGAAGTCATCGCAACCTTCTTGTTTGTCTTGGTTATCATGACTGTAACTTCAGCAAGCAAAGGAAATGGCGCGATTGCTGGTTTGGTGATCGGTTTGTCCTTAATGGCAATGATTCTTGTAGGATTGAACATTACTGGACTTTCAGTAAACCCAGCCCGTAGCTTGGCCCCAGCTGTCTTGGTAGGTGGTGCAGCCCTCCAACAAGTATGGATTTTCATCCTTGCACCAATCGTTGGTGGTGTTCTTGCAGCTCTTGTTGCGAAAAACTGCCTTGGCACAGAAGAATAATTGAAATTCAAAAAGCCTTGCTCCTCATCTTGAGGGACAGGGCTTTTTCGTATGTATTTAGCGATTGTCAATTTTCTCTGGATAGAGGTCGTGTTGGAAGAGGCGTTGTTCTGCCAGTCCTTCATACTTGGTTCCAGGTCTACCGTAGTTGTAGTAGGGGTCGATTGAAATGCCACCGCGCGGAGTGAATTTTCCCCAGACTTCTAAATAGCGAGGGTCTAGCAAGTTGACCAAGTCTTTTCCGATGGTGTTGATACAGTTTTCGTGGAAATCCCCATGATTTCGGTAGCTAAAGAGGTAGAGTTTGAGGGATTTTGACTCGACACAGAGCTTGTCAGGAATGTAGGAAATATAAATAGTCGCAAAATCTGGCTGAGCAGTGATTGGGCAAAGCGAGGTAAATTCAGGACAGTTGAATTTGATGAAATAGTCATTTTCCACATGACGATTGTCAAAAGATTCGAGGACTTCTGGTTGATAGTCAAAAATGTAGTTGGTTTCTTTGTTGCCCAGTAGGCTTAGGTTTTTCATTTCTTCTTGTTGTGACATGATTTTTTCTTTCTAATTTAAACACCACGTTGGTTATCGTAGAGGAGGGTATGGAGTTGAGGGAGGACGCGGACATTGCCCCAGCTATCGTCAGCAGCGACGTGTTCCCAGAGTTCTTTGAGGCGGTCCAGTTGATCTTGGACAATATTGCCTGTAGCCTTGGGCTCAGGATTTCCTGCTGATAAGAAAAGAACATCTGGTTGGTAGCGTTCTTGAATTCCTTTAGCGAAGGCCAAATCTGCATCGTCAAAGACAGGGATTTTAAAGGTGACTTTGTCGGGATCCAGTTGGGAAACGATGAAGTCCAAGGTCTCGAAGTTGACCTCCATCTTGGAGGAAGGAGGTTTGGGGCTCAGAGTGACCTGGTCGATATCTTTTAACCAATTTTGCCAGCGGGAGCCTTGGGTCTCAACAGCAAGGGTGACACCACGTTCCTTGAGCTTAGTGACCAGTTGAGCCATATTGGCTGCTAGGATAGCAGGATTTCCGCCAGATAGGGTGACGTAGTCGTAGCTTCCCAGTTTATCCAACTCAGCAATGACCTCGTCAGCTGTCATGCGAGTCGGTTTTTCAGAACCATCCCAAGTAAAGGCAGAGTCACACCAGTCGCAGTGGTAGTCGCAACCAGCAGTACGGACAAACATAGTTTTCTGCCCAATAGCACGACCTTCACCTTGAAAGGTTGGGCCGAAAATTTCCAGAACAGGTAGTTTGAGGACACGTTCCTTAGTCATCTAACCACTCCCGTCTAAACTCCGCAAAGGCAGTCGGAGTCTCATAGAGGCGAACGTATTCCAAACGGAGACCGCGCTCGTCTGGCAACTCTTGACTCATGGTTTGGAAAATCCAGTAAACCATGTTTTCAGCAGTCGTGTTCATATAGGGCAGGGTTTCATTGAGATAGCGATGATCCAAGTGGGGCTCTAAGAAGTCCTTGTAGATAGCTTTGATGTCTCCGAAATCGTAGGTCATGCCACGTTCATCTAAAAATCCACTGACAGCGATTTGCAGATGATAGGTGTGTCCGTGCAAAGATTTGCATTTTCCCTCATAGTGAAAGAGGTGGTGGGCAGCATCGAAAGTAAACTCTTTTGAGACCAAGGTTCTGTGAGGATTGTAGACAAGAGACTCCCCAGTTTCCTGTTTGATTTCTTTGGGTGCAAAAAACATTAGCCCTCTCCTTTCTGTGAGAGATAAACATCTAAACCATGCTGACGTAGATGGCAGGCTGGACAATCTCCACAGCCACTTCCGATAATCCCATTGTAGCAGGTCAAGGTCTTTTCACGAACATAGTCAAAGGCACCGAGTTGGTCGGCTAACTCCCAAGTTTCAGCCTTGTCTAGCCACATGAGAGGTGTTTGGATAACGAAGTCGTAATCCATGGCAAGGTTGAGGGTGACATTAAGGGATTTGACAAAGACATCCCGGCAGTCAGGGTAGCCTGAAAAATCTGTCTCGCAGACACCTGTCACTATATCATTAATACCTCGTTGCTTGGCAAGAACTGCCGCAAAGGAAAGAAAGAGGTGGTTGCGACCGTCAACAAAGGTATTGGGAACCTCTCCCTCTTTTTGCTCGATTTCCATATCAGAGGTCAAGGCATTTTCAGTGATTTGTCCCAGCAGAGACATATCTAAGATGTGATGACGGATTCCCTGTTCCTTAGCGATTTCTCTAGCAACTTGGATTTCGAGATAATGGCGTTGGCCGTAGGCAAAGGTGACGGCTTCGACTGTTTCATAGTGTTCTTTAGCCCAAAAGAGGCAGGTTGTGGAATCTTGGCCACCACTAAAGACGACCAAGGCTGATTGACGTTTCATAGTACTCCTTCCAAAGTGGGAAATGTTCAGAGCACGCAAAAAGCTCCCTTGAGGGGAGCTAAAAAATACCAAGTAGAGGTTTTTTTTAGCGATGGCATGTCCCAAACATCGTAATATTCTACCTACAGTCTAGCATATTTTTTGAAAAATGGCAAAGGGCAAAAATAAAAAGAGACCAAATGAAGCACTTGGTCTCTCGTTTTATTAGCTCAATTCAGCAACGATGGCCTTGATTTGTTCTGCAGTGTGAACACCTGCAACTTGTTTCACCACTTGGCCGTCTTTTTTGAAGAGAAGGGTTGGGATAGACATGATCCCAAATGCACGAGCTGTATTTGGGTTTTCATCTACGTCCATTTTAACGATTTTCAAGACATCTTCTGAAAGTTCTTCAGACAATTTGT
>CAJPSM010000147.1 GCA_905373305.1 uncultured Streptococcus sp.
AGAGTCGCAGCATTCGCTACTACGGTACAGGGACTCAGAAAGCCTACGATGAGCTGGCAGAACTCTTTCCTCAGGCCCGCATTCTACGGATGGATGTGGATACGACTCGCAAGAAAGGCAGTCACCAAGCTCTTCTTGACCAGTTTGGTCAAGGCGAAGCAGATATCTTGCTGGGAACTCAGATGATTGCCAAGGGCTTGGATTTTCCAAATGTGACTTTGGTTGGAGTGCTCAATGCGGATACGGCTTTGAATCTACCTGATTTTCGTTCTTCCGAGAGAACCTTCCAACTCTTAACTCAGGTGGCTGGTCGGGCAGGTCGTGCGGAAAAAGCTGGGCAGGTCTTGATTCAGTCATACAATCCGGAGCACTATGCCATTCGATTTGCAAAGGAACAGGACTACGAAGGCTTTTATGCCTATGAAATGAGTATCAGACGCCAACTCGGCTATCCGCCTTATTATTTCACTATTGGAATTACCCTCTCTCACAAGAAAGAAGAAGAGGTTGTCAAACGTGCCTATGAAGTTATGGGAATTTTGCGCTCAGGTTTATCGGAAACTAGTAGAATCCTTGGACCAACACCAAAACCCATTGCCCGTACCCACAACCTTTATCATTACCAGATTTTGATTAAATACCGTTTAGAAGATGAGCTGGGTCCAACTCTCAATCGAGTTTTGGCCTTGACTCAAGAACGGGAAAATAGCGAGCTTCGTCTCAGTATTGACCATGAGCCGCAGCAATTTTTATAAGAAGGAGAAGAAATGACAAAATTAATCTTTATGGGAACTCCCGATTTTTCAGCGACAGTTTTGAAGGGGTTGATATCAGACGACCGTTACGAGATTCTAGCTGTTGTGACCCAGCCAGACCGCGCTGTTGGCCGTAAAAAAGTGATCCAAGAAACCCCAGTCAAGCAAGCTGCCAAAGAAGCAGGTCTTCCTATCTACCAACCAGAAAAATTATCTGGGAGCCCAGAGCTGGAAGCTATTATGAATCTAGGAGCGGATGGGATTGTGACCGCTGCTTTTGGGCAGTTTCTCCCAAGCAAACTTCTTGATAGCATGGACTTTGCGGTCAATGTTCACGCTTCCCTTCTTCCCAAACACCGTGGTGGAGCTCCCATTCATTATGCCCTGATTCAAGGGGATGAGGAAGCTGGTGTGACCATTATGGAAATGGTTAAAGAAATGGATGCAGGAGACATGATTTCCCGCCGTAGTATTCCTATTACAGATGAGGACAATGTCGGTACCTTATTTGAGAAATTAGCGATTGTAGGTCGTGATTTGCTTTTGGATACTCTACCTGCCTATATTGCTGGGGAGATCAAACCTGAACCACAAGATCCTAGTCAAGTCACTTTCTCGCCAAATATTAAGCCAGAAGAAGAGAAACTCGATTGGACTAAAATCAACCGTCAACTCTTCAACCAAATCCGTGGGATGAATCCTTGGCCTGTTGCCCATACTTTCCTTAAGGGAGATCGCTTTAAGATTTATGAAGCCCTACCAGTAGAAGGTCAGGGAAATCCAGGGGAGATCCTCTCTATTGGTAAAAAGGAATTAATCGTTGCAACGGCTGAAGGAGCTTTATCTCTCAAGCAAGTGCAGCCAGCAGGTAAGCCTAAGATGGACATTGCTTCCTTCCTCAACGGAGTGGGACGGACATTGACTGTAGGAGAACGATTTGGTGACTAAAGTAGAAACGGCTAGAAGTCTAGCTCTAGCAGTGTTAGAGGATGTTTTTGTCAACCAAGCATATTCAAATATTGCCTTAAATAAACACCTCAAAGGGAGTCAACTCTCAACAGCAGACAAGGGTTTGGTGACAGAGATTGTATACGGAACGGTAGCCCGCAAACTGACTCTGGAATGGTACCTGTCCCACTTTATTCAAGACAGAGACAAGCTAGATAACTGGCTCTATGTTCTTCTTCTCATGAGCGTCTACCAAGTCCGTTTTCTAGATAAGGTGCCTGACCATGCTGTGGTCAATGAAGCGGTAGAGCTAGCCAAAGCCCGTAAAAAAGGTAGTGAAAAATTGGTCAACGCCGTCCTTCGTCGTATCTTGCGAGAAGGCTGGCCAGATGTTGACAGCATCAAACGCAAAAACAAGCGTGATTCCATTGCCTATTCTCTCCCAGTTTGGCTCGTGTCTAAACTCAAGGAAGAATACGGTGAAGAGCGAGCCCAAGCCATTTTTGAAAGCCTCTTGGTGCGCAACAAAGCCAGCATCCGAGTGACCGACTTGAGTCGAAAGGAGGAAATCAAAGCCGTGTTAGAGGCGAGTGATTCACCTTTGGCTGTTTTTGGTCTGGTCAAGGAGCAAGGCCACTTTGCAGGTCATGATTTGTTTTCAGAGGGTGCTATTACCATCCAAGACGAGTCCAGTCAACTGGTTGCTCCCACTCTTGATCTGCAAGGCCATGAGCAGGTTCTAGATGCCTGTGCGGCTCCGGGTGGGAAAACAGCCCATATGGCTTCTTACCTCGCATCTGGTAAGGTGACGGCTTTGGATCTTTATGATCACAAGTTGGACTTGATCCAAGAAAACGCCCAACGTCTGGGGGTGGCGGATCGGGTTCAGACACAAAAATTGGACGCCAGAAAAGTACATGAGTTTTTTGAAAAGGACTTCTTTGACAAGATTTTAGTAGATGCTCCTTGTTCTGGAATTGGTCTTTTGCGTCGCAAACCAGATATCAAATACAATAAAGAAACGGCGGATTTCGCATCATTACAGCAAATTCAGCTGGAAATACTAGGTAGTGTTTGTCAAACCTTACGAAAAGGTGGTATAATAACGTATAGTACCTGCACTATCGTCTCAGAGGAGAACTTTCACGTCGTTGAGGCATTTTTAGAAAGTCATCCCGAGTTCGAGCAGGTTAAACTAGAACACGAATGTAAGGATATCCTGAAAGATGGCTGCATCCTAATTACTCCAGAATTGTATGGAAGTGATGGATTCTTTATCAGCCAATTTCGCAAGATATCTGATTAGGAAGGAACTGACACAATGGAAATAGCATTATTAACAGATGTTGGTCAGAAACGAACAAATAACCAAGACTATGTCAATCACTTTGTCAACCGAGCAGGACGCACCATGATTCTCTTGGCTGATGGGATGGGAGGACACCGTGCAGGAAATATCGCTAGTGAGATGGCGGTAACAGACCT
>CAJPSM010000148.1 GCA_905373305.1 uncultured Streptococcus sp.
CTCTCTGACTCTCTCTAAATCGCGTAAAATCTGTTCTTTAAAGCTTAATGTTTCTTCTTCTCTTGATTTCTCGCTCAAAAGCTTTACCTCCTTGTTGGCAATCCATAACATTATATCTTAAAAGTCGCAGAAAAGCAACAAAATATACCTTTCTCCAACTATATTTCTTGTTTTCAAGGCTTCCAAACCATGTTATACCAGGTCTCACCTGCATAGGTAGATTGGGATAGTCCTTCATTGACAAAACCTTGTTTCTCATAATATGAGATAAGATAATCATGACAAGTCAAGTTAATGCCTTCTCTTTCATGCTCTAAAGCCACTTCTTTTAGGGCAGTCAGCAATCTTTTACCCACTCCCAAAGCTTGCGCTTCCTTGGCTACCGACAGGCTCGTTACTGAGATATAGCCACCAGACCAATGACTATGGTCTTCTACTTCTTCAGTAAAGGACTGATCTTGTAGATGGCGGTCTGGAACGACTGGACCTTCAATGTAGCCAAGGACACGTCCCTCTTTTTCAGCGACGAGAAAGCTGGTCTGAATTTCACGAAAGTGCGCCTCAAAGACCGAACGAGGGATGGCTTCTTCAAGGGAGAAATTCTCTAGCTCTATCTCTAAAATTCGGTTCAAATCCGAAAATCTTGCTTGTCTGATTTTCATATTTCCTCCTGATAAAAAGGATTGACCCAAATCAGATTCCACTCCGAATAACTTGCATACAGGGCTTCTGGCACTTCTTCCTCGACAAACCCATTCATCTCAAAGTAAGAGAGGAGATCGTCAGAGCAAGTCAGTCGAAGGCACTTGACTCCTCCTTCTACCGCCACTTGTTTCAAGGTGGCCAGGAGAAGAGTTCCCAAACCTTGTCCACGATGGTCAGGATGAATGGCTACACGCTTGATTTCAAGGATTAAGCTTCTTTGAGTGTCAGATCCTGACACTACAGCTCCAAGAATATAGCTCACGATCTGATTTTCATCTCTAGCTACAAGAAAGGTACCCGCAGACTTGCGGATACTCTCTTCTAAGGATTGTCGACTCACTGCCTCTTCTGCTGAAAAATTGGACTCTTCAATCGCCAACATTTCTTCTAAATCTAATAGGGTAGCTTGCCTTATAGTGATTGGAATTTCCATCTGTTTTCCTTATTGGACGTTGCTTGTCAAGTTAGACAAAAGACGTTCAAATGAATATTCATAGGTTTGGATGTCTCCAGCACCCATAAAGACGTAAACAGCATTGTCATGGTCTAGGAGTGGAGAAACATTTTCAACAGTGATAACCTGGTGTTTCTTGTTAATTTTATTGGCTAGGTCTTCTACTTTGACATCACCATGGTCCACTTCACGAGCTGATCCATAGATTTGCGCTAGGTAGACGGCATCTGCTTGATTCAAAGCGTGAGCAAATTCATCCAACAAGGCAATGGTTCTTGTAAAGGTATGCGGTTGGAAGATTGCTACGATTTCCTTGCTTGGGTATTTTTGACGAGCTGCATCCAAGGTTGCAATGATTTCTGTTGGATGGTGGGCAAAGTCATCAATGATTACTGTATCATTGACGATTTTTTCAGTGAAACGACGCTTAACACCTGCAAATGTTTTCAAGTGTTCACGGACCAAGTTCAAATCAAATCCAGCTGTGTAAAGCAATCCGATAACAGCTGTCGCATTCATGATATTGTGACGACCAAAAGTTGGAATGTGGAATTGTCCCAATTCTTGACCACGGAAATGAACTGTAAAGGTCGAACCAGTCGTTGATCGAAGGAGATCACTAGCTACAAAGTCATTGCCCTCAGCTTCAAAACCATAGTAATAGGTTGGCGCATTGGCTGTGATCTTACGCAACTCAGCATCCTCACCGTATACAAACAAACCTTTCGTGATTTGTTTGGCATAGTCGTTAAAGGCATTGAAAACATCCTCTAGACTTGTAAAGTAGTCTGGATGGTCAAAGTCAATGTTGGTGATGATAGAATATTCTGGGTGGTAAGGCATGAAATGGCGCTCATATTCGTCAGATTCAAAGACAAAATATTTGGCATTGGCTGAACCACGACCTGTCCCGTCACCAATCAAGAAGCTGGTGTCTGTGATGTGAGACAAGACATGTGACAGCATACCTGTCGTTGAAGTTTTTCCATGAGCTCCTGCCACTCCCATGCTGACAAATTCGCGCATAAAGCTACCTAAGAATTCATGGTAACGTTTGTAGCTGATACCATTTTGATCTGCATAGGCGATTTCAACGTTGTTATCTGGACGGAAGGCATTCCCCGCGATAATCTCCACATCACCTTGTAGGTTCTTTTCATCAAAAGGAAGAATGGCAATCCCTGCCTGCTCTAGTCCACGTTGAGTAAAGTAATATTTTTCAACGTCTGAACCTTGAACCTTGTGTCCCATTTGGTGCAACATCAAGGCTAGGGCACTCATCCCTGATCCCTTGATTCCAATAAAATGATATGTTTTTGACATGCTTTTCTCCCCTACTCAGTAATTCTTGTCAGATTCAACTCTTGGGCAACCTGACGTTCCTGTTCTGTTTGCTTATTCTTTTTATTATAGATTTGACTCTTCTTTAGAAAATCATAGTTGTTCTTTTTAGCTTTTTCCGTTTGGGTTTTCGGAGTTGGATTCGCCACTTGGCCAATCTCCTCAGCTAAGATATAGTGAGACTGGCTCAAGTTTTTACTAAATTTGGCAAACTCACCTGGATTTTCCTTTTGAAATGGTGCTGTTGGTTGGTTTCCTTGACGAACAAGTGTTGAACCATTGTGTCGTCTAGTATGACTAACATCCTGAGTCAAATACTTGGCCGAACGTTTCTTCTTCAGATCCGCACGCGCCTCTTCTCGAGCCAATTCAGCATACGTTTTTTCAACTTTTTTAGGTTCTGGGCTTGGCTTTGACTCCTTGTTAACCACTGGAGAAACTACAGTCTCTTCCTCATTGATAGGAGACCATTCCAAATAGTTCTTATCGCGGTAATCACCTTTGATATTGCTAATAAAGTCTGACTCATCGTACAAGTCCATGACTGGCATTTTAGTCAGCATGATCTCATCATCTGACACCAATGGAAATCGATCTTGTTTCATTTTGTATTTCCTTTCAACACTTCATTATAGCGTATTGTCTTGATTTTTCAAGTGCTGGCTTCAGAAAT
>CAJPSM010000149.1 GCA_905373305.1 uncultured Streptococcus sp.
CAGCAAAATCATCTTTCAAGTAATGTTCCAGAAAGATTTGCAAATCCTTAACAGTTGAAAATAAACCAGCACTTCCAGCATGTTTGCCCAAAAGACGAGCTTTAGGATCGTGAATATTTCCGGCTTCCACTCCTCTCACTGTTGGTACAGCATGCTCTACGGGGCCAAACATCGTTTTCTTCATCCCCCATGGCTCCAAAACCTGCTTCTGTATGATCTGATCTAGGTTTTGGTTAAAGATTTTTTCCAAAAGAAAGCCCAAGAGTAAAAAGTGAACATCTGAATAGAGGAAGGCAGGCTGACTACGTCTATTCAGCTGAAACATGGCCTCTCTTAACTCCTCAGCGCTTAACTGGTCTCTGTTAGGAATAAAAGGATCTAGGTCTGTTGCGTGGGTCAAGAGTTGACGAATAGTGATATCTGGATAATCACATTCAGCGAAATAATCCGTCACTGGTCGGTCAATATCTAATTCGCCCTGCTGCCATAAGAAGGTGAAGACTGTTCCTACTCCCACAACCTTACTCACACTGGCTAGGTCATAGACTAGCCCTGGCTCTGTTTTCAAACCTTTCTCAGGGTCACTCAAGCCTAGGTAAGATTCTCTCCATTCACCATCCTTAAAATACGCAAAAGAGGCCCCGGGATAGACCCCTGCCTCAATTTGATCTTCTATTATTCTTTGAATTTTTTCCAACTTCATGCTTCTTCAAACCACAATTCGATATTATTGGTGTCTTTACCAAGGAAGAATTTTTCAGACTTGGGAACAAAATAGCCTGTCTTTTCAAATTTATGACGAAGACTGGTTAAATCAAAATTCTTTACTAAAAATTTCAGCATAGACAAGTCCCAGGTAACATTGTTTTCAACAGTCAAATCTGGACCTTCCCCTTCCGTAAAGGTGATAACTGTCCCAACTTTTTCAGGATCGAGTATACTCTCCGTCCCCTCAGGCAGACGCAACTCCATAGAAATCTCAAATTGACTCAAGTATTTTATACTTTTATTTGAAGAAAATTCAGGAACAGTTTCCAGTGGAACCAAATCTCTTATATCATTTTCCGCATGAACAAGAATCACATCCTGTTCAGGAGAAACAATCTCAAAAGCATAACCACGGCTTCCTTTAAATAGGCGAGGAAGAGACTCCATCTGTGAAAGAAAATTTTCAATTTCAGAAGGATTCTTAACTTTTACCAAGAGTCTAGCTAGTTTCTTAAGCCCTTCAACTTTCCGAGTACGCATACTGGGAGCCTCTTCAAGAATCAACTTTTCAACACCTGTTTGGTCACCAAGTGAAAGGAAAGCAGATTCTTCTAATAAGGGCTTCATTCCAAGAGTTTCAATGTAAAATTTTTCATTTAATTTTCGGTTATTGACCTTCAAAGTCGGAATAATTTGTATCATTTGATTTGCATTCATAGCTTCCTCCAACTCTTTTATTTTAAAGGATTTTAGGATTTTTTACAAGCTATTCCACTTAAATTCTAGAATTTTTTACAAAAATTTCCGATAAAAAAACTGGGGTCCCCCAGTTTCATTTTATTATAGATAAAGTAGTTTAAAGACTGCTACTGCCGCAATACCAGCTGCGATTGGTGCTACAACTGGAACCCATGCATACCACCATTTTGAATCACCCTTGTGTTGACCAAGAACTGATTTTGGAAGGAGTTCGTGAAGAAGACGTGGTCCGAAGTCACGAGCCGGGTTCAAACCAGGTCCAGTAGGTCCACCAAGTGAAGTTACCAAGGCCATCACTAGGAAACCAAGTGCCAAGTGAGCAACTGAAAGTCCAGCAGCTGTGTGTGGTGCTACTTGAGCTTTTACTGCCAATTCACTTAAGTCAACAGTTTGACCAGCTTGAGTAGCCATTTGTTTCATGTATTGAAGAACCTCAGCACCGAAGAAATTTTTAGTCAAACCAAGTGCTGCAAAGAAAAGAACAAATGAACCTACAAACTCATTGAGGAAACCATTAACCGTTGCTGCGAAACGTGATTCTTTTGTACCGTGGTCGATGCTTGAAATCGTTGAGAAGGTACCCAAGATATTGTTTGGGTTTTCTGTTTTCAAGTAATAAGGACGGTGAGTCGCTACAACCAAAGCTTGACCAAAAATTGCCCCCAAAACTTGCGCAAGGATGTAAAACGGTACTTGATCCCAAGAGAAAAGTCCGCTAACAGCAAGTCCAAGAGTGAAAGCTGGGTTGATGTGGTTACCAGAAACGTTACCGAACATCAAGGCTGGGATCATAACCCCCATACCATAACCAACAGCGATAACGAGCCAGCCACTTTGGTGACCTTTCGTACCTTTAAGTTCAACGTTGGCAACTGCACCATTTCCAAGAATGATCAAAATAGCAGTTCCCAAAAATTCAGTGGCATATTTAATAGCCCATGTAAAATCCATTTGATAGATTCTCCTTAATTTTTTTTAGACAATCCTTATTCTATCAATTTTTAGGCCTTTTCGCAACCGATTTTCTAAAAGAATCTCTGGAAAACGCTTTATTTAACTTATCTTTAAGAAAAGGACAAAAGAAGTCAAACTCCTTTCGTCCTAATCGTTATTCTTGACGCTGACCAAAATCTGCAATCATCTGCTCCATCTCTTGGCGACTCGGAGTGGTCAACATATAAAGGTAATCCCCTTGTAGCTCTGCAAAGGCTGCTGGCATGATTTTTTTGACCTTGAATTGCTGGCTGTACTTAGCAAGCAAGTCTTCTTCTGAATAGACATAGTTGGCATTGGCACGACGTGATGTAGCTAAACAGTATTGTGCTTCAAATTCTGCTGCTGGGAACTCTTCTCCTGCGACAATAGCCGCATAACCTCGGTAGAGATCCAAGGAGTGAGCGAAGTTATAAACATCAATGGTAAAGCCACCCGCAGGACGATTATTGTACTCAATGGCAATGTAGTCGTCCCCGTCACGGAAAAACTCGATATGGAAAAAGCGTTCTCTCATTCCAAATTCCTTGACTATGGCCTCACCATACTTGCGCAGTTTGGGATCCATATCCTTAAGCACATAGTAGGAATTGTCCATCTTATAAATCATCAGATCAAGTGGTGTATGGGCATAATCGAAAGTCGTTGAAAAGACGATATTACCATCCTTGTCCACAAGTCCGTCAAAGGTACAGATTTCGCTAG
>CAJPSM010000150.1 GCA_905373305.1 uncultured Streptococcus sp.
AGCTAAATTCTTGAGTTCCTATGGTGAAGATGATAAAATAAACGCATGAAATTAGATAAATTATTTGAGAAGTTTCTTTCTCTCTTTAAAAAAGAAACGAATGAATCGGCGGAGTCGGATTCTACTAGTATGCGTCGTTCTCGGAGCGATAGAAAAAAATTGTCACAAGTAGGGGCAATTCGGAAATTTTGGCGTCGCTATCATCTGACCAAGATTGTCATCATTTTAGGTTTGAGTGTTGGTTTGCTAGTAGGAACCTACCTATTTGCAATAGCCAAGTCTACCAATGTCAATGACTTGCAAAATGCCTTGAAAACGCGAACTCTGATTTTTGACCGCGAAGAAAAAGAGGCAGGAGCCCTATCCGGTCAAAAGGGGACCTATGTTGAGCTGACAGATATTAGTAAAGACTTGCAGAATGCTGTCGTCGCGACAGAGGATCGTTCCTTCTATAAAAATGATGGGATTAATTACGGTCGTTTCTTCCTAGCCATTCTTACGGCAGGTCGTTCTGGAGGTGGGTCCACCATCACTCAACAGTTAGCGAAAAATGCCTATCTATCTCAAGATCAAACTGTTGAACGGAAGGCCAAAGAGTTTTTCCTAGCTTTAGAATTGACAAAAAAATACAGCAAGGAGCAAATCCTTACTATGTACCTCAATAACGCCTACTTTGGAAATGGCGTCTGGGGTGTAGAGGATGCGAGTAAGAAATATTTCGGCGTATCGGCTGCGGAATTATCACTTAATCAGGCGGCTACTCTAGCTGGGATGCTCAAGGGGCCAGAGTTGTATAATCCTTTGAACTCCATTGAAGATTCGACTAACCGCAGGGATACGGTGCTACAAAATATGGTTGCTGCAGGCTATATTGATAAAAATCAAGAAACTGAAGCGTCTGGGGTAGATATGGCTTCTCAATTGCAAGATAAGTATGAAGGTAAGATTTTTGATTATCGTTACCCATCCTATTTTGACGCAGTTGTCAACGAAGCAGTTTCCAAGTATAATCTGACAGAAGAAGAGATTGTCAACAATGGCTATCGAATCTATACGCAACTTGATCAGAACTACCAAGCCAACATGCAGGTTATTTACGAAAATACTTCGCTCTTCCCAACGGCAGAAGACGGAACGCATGCTGAATCAGGTAGTGTTGCTCTAGAGCCTAAAACAGGTGGAGTACGTGGAGTTGTCGGTCGCGTAGCTGGTGATGACAAAACAGGCTTCCGTAATTTCAACTATGCCACTCAGTCTAAACGCAGCCCAGGCTCGACGATTAAGCCTTTGGTCGTTTATACTCCAGCTGTGGAAGCTGGCTGGGCTCTGAACAAGCAACTGGACAACCACACCATGCAGTATGACAGTTATCAAGTAGACAACTATGCTGGTATTAAGACTTCTCCTGAAGTACCTATGTATCAAGCCTTGGCAGAATCACTCAACCTCCCAGCGGTTGCGACTGTAAACGATTTGGGGATCAATAAGGCTTTTGAAGCTGGGACGAGATTTGGTCTTGATATGGAGAAAGTTGACCGCGTTCTCGGAGTTGCCCTAGGTGGAGGAGTAGAGACGAATCCTCTCCAGATGGCACAAGCCTATGCAGCCTTTGCTAATGGAGGTCTAATGCCTGAAGCGCATTTCATCACTCGAATCGAAAATGCTAGCGGTCAGGTCATAAAGAGTCATAAAAATTCTCAAAAACGAGTGATTGATAAGTCGGTAGCCGATAAAATGACCAGTATGATGCTAGGAACATTTACTAATGGGACGGGGATTAGTTCATCGCCAGCTAATTATGTTATGGCTGGTAAAACAGGAACTACTGAGGCTGTTTTCAATCCTGAATATACCAGTGACCAGTGGGTGATTGGTTATACTCCAGATGTGGTAATCAGTCATTGGCTCGGCTTCCCAACAACAGATGAGAATCATTATCTAGCAGGTTCGACCTCAAATGGAGCAGCCCACGTCTTTAGAAGTATGGCTAATACCATTTTGCCATACACTCCAGGTAGCACTTTTACAGTTGAAAATGCTTATAAACAAAATGGTATTGAACCAGAAAATACGAAAAAGCAAGCCGTTGAAAATGAGACAAACCAGTCCGAGGACCCGATAGGAGATATTCGTAGCCGTGCTCAAAATCTTGTAGATGAAGCGGGACGAGCGATTTCGGATGCAAAGATAAAGGAAAAAGCCCAGACAATCTGGGACTCGATCGTCAATCTCTTTCGTTAAGAGACTTGTCAAAGCCTAGGTTTCTTGTTATAATAGATAAGATGGAGGCGTTATGGCACTAAAAAAAGCAAGCCTAGCTTGTGCAGTTTGCGGTTCAAGAAATTACTCAATCAAAATTAGTGGGAACCCCAAGCCAACACGACTAGAAGTAAATAAATTTTGTAAACATTGTGGAAAATATACGACACATAGAGAGACGAGATAGGAGAGAACGATGGGTTTTATTAAGGATATCTTCAAACTTCTTAAGGAAACAACATGGCCAACTCGCAAAGAAAGCTGGAGAGATTTTCGCTCTATTATGGAATACACAGCCTTCTTTGTGGTCATCATCTATATTTTTGACCAGTTGATTGTTTCAGGTTTGATTCGATTTATTAACATTTTTTAGAAGAAAAGTGGAGAACTTCTGCTAGCTTTCTTCTATTTATGAAAGGAAATATCATGGATAGTTTTGACAAAGGATGGTTTGTTCTGCAAACTTATTCTGGCTATGAAAATAAGGTAAAAGAAAATCTATTGCAACGTGCACAAACATATAACATGTTGGATAATATTCTACGAGTTGAGATTCCAACACAAACCGTGCAAGTTGAGAAAAATGGAAAGAAAAAAGAAATTGAAGAGAATCGCTTTCCAGGTTATGTCCTTGTAGAAATGGTCATGACAGATGAAGCATGGTTCGTTGTTCGAAACACACCTAACGTAACAGGGTTCGTTGGGTCACACGGTAACAGATCAAAACCAACTCCACTATTGGAACAAGAAATCCGTGATATTCTGGTTTCTATGGGACAAACTGTTCAAGAATTCGATATTGACGTTGAAGTTGGCCAGACTGTCCGCATCATTGATGGTGCTTTTGCAGACTACACAGGTAAAATTACTGAAATTGATAACAACAAAGTGAAGATGATTATCTC
>CAJPSM010000151.1 GCA_905373305.1 uncultured Streptococcus sp.
AAAACTCTTCAATTTGGGTTTGTGGAAATCGGTTTTTTATGATAGAATATTAAGGAATGTATGTCATTCGATAAACAAATTTAATGAGGTAAAAACATGGAAATCATGACACTTGCGATTGCTGTTTTTGCCGTCATCATTGGTTTAGTCATTGGATATGTCAGCATCTCAGCTAAGATGAAATCATCTCAAGAGGCTGCAGAGTTGATGCTTCTAAATGCTGAACAAGAAGCAACTAATTTACGAGGACAAGCTGAGCGCGAAGCGGATTTATTGCTAAATGAAGCCAAGAGCGAAAGCAAGTCTCTTAAAAAAGAAGCACTATTGGAGGCCAAAGAGGAAGCCAGAAAATACCGTGAAGAAGTGGACGCTGAATTTAAGTCAGAACGTCAGGAGCTCAAGCAAATTGAAAGTCGTTTGACGGAGAGAGCTGCGAGCCTTGACCGCAAAGACGACAATTTGACGAACAAAGAAAAAACACTTGAACAAAAAGAACAAAGTATTTCTGATAGAGCAAAAAACCTTGATGCACGTGAAGAGCAATTAGAGGAAGTCGAAAGACAAAAAGAAGCTGAACTTGAACGTATCGGTTCCCTTTCCCAAACTGAGGCTCGAGATATTATCTTGGCTCAGACAGAGGAAAACTTGACTAAGGAAATTGCTAGCCGCATTCGTGAGGCTGAGCAAGAAGTCAAGGAACGTTCAGACAAGATTGCGAAAGATATCTTGGTTCAGGCTATGCAGCGTATCGCTGGTGAGTATGTAGCGGAGTCAACAAACTCTACAGTTCACCTACCAGACGATACCATGAAGGGACGCATTATCGGTCGTGAAGGACGCAATATTCGTACCTTTGAAAGTTTGACAGGGGTTGATGTCATCATTGACGACACGCCAGAAGTGGTAACCTTGTCAGGATTTGATCCGATTCGTCGTGAGATTGCTCGTATGACCATGGAAATGTTGCTCAAGGATGGCCGTATCCACCCAGCTCGTATCGAGGAGTTGGTTGAGAAAAACCGTCAAGAGATTGACAATAAGATCCGTGAATACGGTGAGGCTGCTGCCTATGAGATTGGTGCGCCAAACCTTCATCCAGACTTGATGAAGATCATGGGACGCTTGCAGTTCCGTACTTCATATGGACAAAATGTCTTGCGTCATTCGATTGAGGTTGCTAAGTTGTCTGGTATTATCGCCAGTGAACTTGGTGAGAATGCAGCTCTTGCCCGTCGTGCTGGATTCCTTCATGACATTGGGAAAGCCATTGACCGTGAGGTTGAAGGTAGCCACGTTGAGATTGGTACAGAGTTGGCTCGTAAGTACAAGGAACACCCAGTTGTGGTGAATACCATTGCTAGCCACCACGGCGATGTCGAAGCCGAAAGTGTTATTGCAGTGATTGTTGCTGCAGCAGATGCCTTGAGTGCAGCGCGTCCAGGTGCTCGTAGCGAGTCTCTTGAAAGCTACATCAAGCGTCTCCATGATTTGGAAGAAATCGCCAATGGCTTTGAAGGAGTGCAAAATAGCTTCGCCCTTCAAGCAGGACGTGAAATCCGTATCATGGTAAATCCAGGACAAATCAAAGACGACAAAGTCACAATCTTGGCTCACAAAGTTCGTGAGAAAATTGAAAACAATCTCGATTACCCAGGAAATATCAAGGTAACCGTGATCCGCGAACTTCGTGCAGTAGATTATGCTAAATAAATAAGAAAGAGCAGTTGAAATATTACTGCTTTTTTGTTACACTAGATAGAAAGACTGTAGAAGGATAACTGACTCTATCATCAGTATCCGAGAGAAATTTCACTTTATTTCACAGACTAACTAAAGGAGACATAATGGCAGACCGAGGCTTGCTAATCGTTTTTTCTGGTCCTTCAGGAGTTGGGAAAGGAACGGTTAGAAGAGAGATTTTTGAGAGTTCTGAGAATCAATTTCAATACTCTGTATCGATGACGACGCGTGCGCAACGTCCTGGTGAAGTGGACGGGGTGGACTATTTCTTCCGTACTCGTGAAGAGTTTGAAGAGCTAATCCGTCAAGGTCAGATGTTGGAATATGCAGAATATGTCGGTAACTACTATGGAACTCCTCTGACCTATGTCAATGAAACTCTGGACAAGGGAATCGATGTCTTTCTTGAGATTGAAGTCCAAGGAGCCCTTCAGGTTAAGAAAAAGGTTCCAGATGCTGTCTTTATCTTTCTAACGCCACCAGATTTGGATGAATTGCAAGATCGTTTGGTAGGTCGTGGAACAGATAGCGCTGAAGTGATTGCCCAACGAATCGAAAAAGCCAAGGAAGAAATTGCTCTTATGCGTGAGTATGATTATGCCATTGTCAACGATCAGGTGCCCCTCGCTGCTGAACGTGTCAAGCGTGTGATCGAAGCAGAACACTTTCGTGTGGACCGTGTTATTGGTCACTACCAGGAGATGTTGCCAAAATCTCCAACTACTCGATAAACTATAGGAAACAGGTACAAGCAAATGATGTTAAAACCCTCTATTGATACCTTGCTAGACAAGGTGCCATCAAAATATTCACTCGTAATCTTGGAAGCAAAGCGTGCCCACGAACTAGAAGCAGGTGCGCCAGCAACTCAAGAGTTTAAGTCTGAAAAATCAACTCTTCGCGCTTTAGAAGAAATTGAGTCAGGAAATGTAACCATTCACCCAGATCCAGAAGGAAAACGTGAAGCGGTTCGTCTCCGTATTGAAGAAGAAAAACGCCGCAAAGAAGAAGAAGAAAAGAAAATCAAAGAGCAAATTGCTAAAGAAAAAGAAGATGGTGAAAAAATTTAAGGTTGGGGGGACTCAATCTTATTTTTTCTATTGCAAAAATTTACTGACAAGAAGGAGGTGAGAAGATGGCAATCGCAAAGATTATTGTGGATGTTCCCCTTATGCAGACGGACCAGCCCTATAGTTATAAGGTCCCTGAGGAATTTGTAGAGATGCTGGAAGTCGGTATGCGGGTTCATGTGCCTTTTGGCAAAGGCAATCGTTTGATCCAAGGAATTGTGCTAGGCCTGGAGTCCCAGTCGGATGAAGAGGTGGCTGATCAGAACTTGAAGGAGATTGCGGAGGTGCTGGACTTTTCCCCTGTTCTCACTCAAGAGCAA
>CAJPSM010000152.1 GCA_905373305.1 uncultured Streptococcus sp.
GAAATCTTTGATGTTCCCATCATAGGTCGCCCAGTCCTTGCTAAAGAAGCGGTCATTCATCTTGTAGTCTGGAGCTGGTTTTGGATCCGTCAAGAAAGGATTAACAACCTTATCAAAAGCCAACCAACCCAACCAACCCAAGTGAATGGTGTCCTTGATAAAGTAAGGTTCTCCTCCTTTTGTAGAAAAGTCAGCAATATTGGTAAAGCCTTGACTTTCTAACTGATAACGAATTTTCTCCACTGCGTGTTGGTACATTTCTTCACTGAGTTCTGTATATTCCATCCACTTCTTGTTGACGGGCTGGATGACAAAGAGGACATTAACCTTTGATTTGGCAAATTGATTGAGAACCAGCTGCAGATCATTGTATTCAGACGACTTTAGGAAGTTATAATTTTTTTGATATCCTTCCCATTTTTTTAAGTCTTTTTTGACCTCTTGCGTGTAGAAGTGATTCTCCATCCCCATATCGTTATTGGTCGTATTTGCTTCTGCATCCTTACGAGCAATTTCTTCTAAAGCGTCATAGGAAAATTGATCAGGAAGATCTTTTAAATAGTTTTCCACATGTTCCTTGTACTTGAGTTTCCCCCGAATGGAAAATTGACCAAAAAGAGAGGACTGCTTTTCATTGAATCGTGCAAAGAGGTTGATGATAAGTCGATCAGCATCTGACAATTCCTCTCCTTTTGAAAGCTTTTGAAGGATGCCTTTCAAGGCCACACTCGGATTCTGCTTCAACAAACGCGTCGCAGCATGCTTAGCCGAAATGTCCTCAGATTGATTTTCCAAAAAAGCTGTCAATTGGTCGCTATTAAAGAATCTCTGAAACGCTGCGGGCTCGTAATCTGTCTCTGTAAACCACTGAGGAGAGATGACAAACACCGCCTGCTTTTCCTCAATTTCTGGCAAGATTTGCTGCAAACCGAAATATTGGTTAAGCGAGGCCGCTCCTGCCTGACCCATAAAATAAGGGCGATAGGGACGATTGTATTTTTCTGCTAAAACAGCTGGATGGACACTATCAAATCGAATCCATTCACTTGACCCTAAAAAAGGGACAAAACGCATATTGGGATCCGTTAGCGCTCTCACTTTTTGACTTCTCTCTTTAAAACTTTCCCTACTGATGGAAGCTGCAGAGTACTTCTCCTCCATCAGATTGTGGCTTTGTTTACTAGGAAAGAAATAGATGAGCAAAAGAACCAAAAAAGCTGCAGCAAATATGGGTCCGAAGATCAGCCACAAGCGTTTAAGCATTCTTTAACTCCGTAATACCTTCCACGATTTTATTAGCTGTATTCCAGTCATCACGACCAAACTCCGTCACTGGAACACGAATGTCAAAACGATTTTCAATCTCAACAATCAATTCAACCGTTCCCATGCTATCCAAGACACCAGCATCAAAAAGATCTTCATCCATCATGTCAGAAACATCTTCCATAAACAACTCATCAATAATTTCAATAACTTCTGATTTGATATCCATTTTTTATATCCTTTTATTTTTTAAACCACAAATCATTCAAAAATCCAGAAAAGATTAAGAATGAAACCATCACGACATGGAAGGTGACAACCATGCCAAGCAACTGAATCCAGCGATTCTCAGGTAAGGAACCCTTTCCAGCTTTTTTCCGTTCTTTATTGAGCGCTTTTTTCTTACGAACCCATGCATCATTGATGACCAGCCCAATCCCATGAAAAAGTCCATAGGCGATGTAGTACCAGGTCACACCATGCCAAAATCCCATAATCAGCATATTGAGAATATAGGCTACACTTGAGGTCACATTGCGATTTTTAAAGACCTTCTTTCTAGTCAGAACCATGACCATCCGCATAAAGACAAAGTCACGGAACCAGAAAGACAGACTCATGTGCCAGCGATTCCAAAACTCTTTTAAATCTCTTGACAAAAAGGGCTTGTTAAAGTTGATAGGACTATGAATACCCATCAAGTTTGAAATGGCTAAAGCAAACATAGAGTAGCCTGCGAAGTCAAAGAACAGTTCTAAACCGAAGGTATACATCACCGCCAAAGCATAATGGTTAAAGAAACCACCTGTCTGCAAGGCCAAATTTTTCAGCGGAGGCAATAATGTCTCTCCTAAAATGTGAGCCAAGATAAACTTGTAGAGGAAGCCAAGCATGATATATTTGACAGCCTCTTCTAGCATGTCCATCAACTCATCCCGTTCAGGAATGGTCTCGTAATTTTCATTGAAGCGTTTGAAACGATCAATAGGACCACTTGAGAAAGTCGGCATAAAGAGAAGAAAACGTAAGAATTGCCAAATCGTTAATTCCTTGATGACACCGTCTCTCAACTCAACGATAACCCCAACTGCACGAAAGGTCAAGTAAGAAATCCCTAAAAATCCAAACAAAGATTGAGGTCCATGAATAGCAGGAGATACTTTCACAAAGACGATTGGCAATAGGGATAGAAAGCTAACCAGGTAAAATATCCATTTACTATCCCGTTGTTTCCTGTACCTTTTGTAGAAAGATACAAGAAGTACTTGCCAGATAACATAAAGGATCAAAGCGCTTATTTGATTCGTCTTTCCACCGACCAACATGGTGAGGATAAAGAAGAGACTAACAAACACCTCGTACAAGGCAAAACGTTTCTTGAAAAAAAGACCAATAAAGATAGGTAAAGTCGCAGCAATTACGTATAAAAAGTACTGAAGATCACCATAAGGTTCCAAATGAGGTAGCTGTTTATAAAGCTCCATCATTGGCTGTTTACCTCATTGATCAAGCCCTTGATGTCAATTTTACCATTAGGCGTTAGTGGTAAACTATCTCGATAAAGAAACTTAGACGGCATCATATAGGACATCATGATATCTGCTAGGTCTTCCTTGATAGCCTTGGTAATATCGATATCACGCTCAAACTGCTGACGGACACCGTCTTTTAGGATGACATAGGCCAGTAGATTTTGTACCTTGTGGTCCTTGTTATAACGTGGGACAGCAACAGCCGACTCGATAAAGCGAGACTTGTTGAGGTTTTGAGAGACATCTTC
>CAJPSM010000153.1 GCA_905373305.1 uncultured Streptococcus sp.
CAAGTGGAGCAATCCAGAATATAAAAATCAAACCAGCGAGGAAACTCGTCTGGAATTAGAACGCAAAAAACAAGAAATGTTAGCCCGATTAGAAGAAGGAGGAGATTAGATGGAAAGTGTTGGTGACGTTATCAAACGTCAAACAAGTCGTTTTCAGTATCAGGACCTGGTCCAGCAGATTATGAAGGACCCAGATGTAGCGGCTTTTATCCAGAAAGAATCCCTCAGCCAAGAGGAGTTAAATCGTAGCATCTCCAAGTTCAACCAATATATCACAGAACGAGATAAGTTTCTTCGGGGGGATGCTGACTATATAGCGCGTGGCTACAAGCCTATCTTGGTCATGAATCATGGTTATGCAGATGTATCTTATGAAGAAACACCAGAGCTAATCGCGGCTGAAAAAGAGGCGGCAATCAAGAATCGTCTCAAATTGATCAATCTACCAGCAAGTCTCAAAAAAGCGAAATTGGCTCAGATTGACCTGGATGATCTAGGACGTTTGCCGATTTTTGAGAGACTCTATGCCTTTGTTGACCTTTACCCAAGTATCCGAAAAGGTCTCTACCTTTATGGGGATTTTGGTGTCGGTAAGAGTTTCATGATGGCAGCTCTGGCCCATGACCTATCTGAAAAACGTGGTGCTTCAACAACCATTCTCCACTATCCAAGTTTTGTCATTGATGTGAAAAATGCCATCGGTGAAGGATCTGTGAAGACCCTGGTAGATGAGATTAAGCTTTCTGAAGTTTTGATTTTGGATGATATTGGTGCTGAACAATCAACACCGTGGGTACGTGATGAAATCTTGCAAGTGATTCTTCAGTATCGTATGCAGGAAGATTTACCGACCTTTTTCACTTCCAACTTCAATTTCCAAGATTTGGAAAAACATTTTGCAAAAGGCAAGAACGGAAATGATGAAACTTGGGAAGCTAGACGTGTCATGGAGCGTATCCGTTATTTAGCAGAGGAAACAAGATTAGAAGGAGAAAATCGTCGATGACAGAAACGATTAAATTAATGCAAAGCCACTCATCAGTGCGCAGATTTAAGGAGCAAGAGATTCCTCAAGAGGACTTGAATGAGATTTTGAAGGCTGCCCAAATGGCTTCAACTTGGAAAAATTTCCAATCTTATTCAGTGATTTTAGTAAGAAGTCAAGAGAAGAAAGATGCTCTGTATGAACTAGTTCCTCAGGAAGCTATTCGTCAATCAGCAGCATTCTTGCTCTTTGTTGGTGATCTAAACCGTGCAGAAAAAGGAGCTCGTCTCCATACAGATACTTTCCAACCACAAGGTGTGGAAGGTCTCTTGATTACATCTGTGGATGCTGCACTTGCTGGGCAAAATACTTTGCTGGCTGCAGAGAGTCTAGGTTACGGTGGGGTAATTATTGGATTGGTGCGTTACAAATCTGCTGAGTTAGCAGAATTGTTCAAGCTTCCTGACTATACTTATCCTGTTTTTGGGATTGCACTCGGTGTACCAAACCAAAAACATGATGTAAAACCAAGATTACCACTCGAAAATGTTGTCTTTGAGGAAGAATACCAAGAACAAACAACGGAGGCTATTGAAGCCTATGATCGTGTGCAGACTGAATATGCAGGAGCTCGTGCGACTACCACTTGGAGTCAACGTCTTGCAGAGCAATTCGGTCAGCCTGAACCAAGCTCAACTAGAGAAAATCTTGAACAAAAGAACTTATTGTAGAAAGTGAGAAAACATGGCCTTACCAACTGTTGCCATCGTAGGACGTCCCAATGTTGGGAAATCAACCCTGTTTAACCGTATTGCAGGGGAACGCATCTCTATCGTAGAAGATGTCGAAGGAGTAACACGGGACCGTATCTATGCTACTGGTGAATGGCTCAACCGTTCTTTCAGTATGATTGATACGGGAGGGATTGATGACGTTGATGCTCCATTTATGGAACAAATCAAGCACCAGGCAGAGATTGCCATGGAAGAAGCGGATGTCATCGTCTTTGTAGTTTCCGGTAAAGAAGGAATCACGGATGCAGACGAATACGTAGCCCGTAAACTATACAAAACTCATAAACCAGTCATCCTTGCAGTCAACAAGGTAGATAATCCTAAAATGCGAAATGATATCTATGATTTCTATGCTCTAGGTTTGGGTGAACCACTACCGATTTCATCTGTGCACGGGATTGGTACAGGGGATGTGCTAGACGCCATCGTGGAAAATCTCCCGCAGGAAGTTGAAGAAGAAAATCCAGATGTCATTAAATTCAGCTTAATTGGCCGTCCAAACGTTGGAAAATCAAGTTTGATCAACGCCATTTTGGGAGAAGACCGTGTGATTGCTAGTCCAGTAGCTGGGACAACTCGTGATGCCATTGATACCCATTTTACAGATGCTGATGGACAAGAGTTTACCATGATTGATACGGCTGGTATGCGTAAGTCTGGTAAAGTCTACGAAAATACGGAGAAATACTCTGTCATGCGTGCTATGCGTGCCATTGACCGTTCAGATGTAGTCTTGATGGTCCTCAATGCCGAAGAAGGTATTCGTGAGTACGACAAGCGTATCGCAGGTTTCGCCCACGAAGCTGGTAAAGGAATGATCATCGTGGTCAACAAGTGGGATACCCTTGAGAAAGACAACCATACCATGAAGAAATGGGAAGAAGATATTCGTGAGCAGTTCCAATATCTGCCTTATGCACCGATTGTCTTTGTATCAGCTCTTACCAAGCAACGTCTCCACAAATTGCCTGAGATGATCAAGCAAATCAGTGAAAGCCAAAACACCCGTATTCCTTCAGCTGTCTTGAACGATGTCATTATGGATGCCATTGCTATCAATCCAACACCGACAGACAAAGGAAAACGCCTCAAGATTTTTTACGCGACCCAAGTGGCAACCAAGCCACCAACCTTTGTCATCTTTGTCAATGAAGAAGAACTCATGCACTTCTCTTACCTGCGTTTCTTGGAAAATCAAATCCGCAAGGCCTTTGTCTTTGAGGGAACACCGATTCACTTGATTGCGAGAAA
>CAJPSM010000154.1 GCA_905373305.1 uncultured Streptococcus sp.
AATTCATGACAGCTGTTTCAGGTGTGGCGTCTGGCTGGGCAGCTTACTTTAAGGGCTTACTCAGTAATTATGGTATCTCCATGCCCCAAGCCTTAAATGGCACCTTTAATCCCGAACAAGGCACCTATATTGATCTTTTACCTATTTTGGTGCTTGCTCTGGTAACGGGAGTAGTCTTATTGAATTCCAAGGCAGCCCTGCGCTTTAATTCGCTTCTAGTGGTCTTAAAATTCTCTGCTCTGGCTTTGTTCATCCTAGTTGGGATTTGGCACATCAAACCTGAAAATTGGTCGAATTTTGCTCCCTTTGGCTTTGGTCAAATTTATGGTGGAAGTACTGGGATTATGGCAGGAGCCTCTTTGATGTTCTTCGGTTTTCTCGGTTTTGAGTCGATTTCCATGACAGTTGATGAAATTCAAAGTCCGCAAAAGAATGTTCCTCGAGGAATTGTCCTTTCTCTGTCAATCGTCACTATTCTCTATGCCTTGGTGACCTTAGTATTGACAGGGATTGTTTATTACAGTAAGCTTAATGTGGATGACGCAGTGGCCTTTTCATTGCGTAGTATTGGGATTGGTTGGGCGGCAAATTATGTTTCGATTGTAGCCATTCTAACCCTGATAACTGTATGTATTTCCATGACTTATGCTTTGTCTCGAATGATATATAGCTTAGCACGTGATGGACTTTTACCTCAAAGCTTTAAACAACTAAGTAAAACTAGTCGAGTTCCAAAGAATGCAACTATCTTAACAGGGGCTGCTTCAGCCATTGCTGCGGGTATTTTCCCCTTGGCAAGTATTGCAGCCTTTCTAAATATCTGTACACTAGCCTATCTCATCTTACTAGCTTATGGCATTATAAAACTCAGAAAGGATAAGGGAATGCCTAAAGAAGGAGAGTTCAAGACTCCTTTAGTGCCGCTTTTGCCAATCCTTTCCATTCTTATCTGTCTTTCCTTTATGCTTCAGTACACCAAGGAAACATGGATTGCCTTTGGACTTGCTTTGGCGGTTGGACTAGTGATTTACTTTACTTATGGCTATCGTCACTCTACACTTTCTGAAGAAAAATAAAAGCTGGAAAAATCTCCCAGCTTTTTATCTATTTTCTTTTTTGAAAGTGAATCCTTCGCCTAGTATTTCATGAGCTTCGGTGATAGTGATGAAGGCTTGAGGATCGATTTGGTGAATCATATCCTTCATTTTAACGATTTCATTTCGACCAACGATACAATAAATGATTTTCAAATCTTTCTTACTGTAGTAGCCTTGACCAGAGATATAGGTCACGCCACGTCCTAGTTCTTCATTGATTTTATCAGCCAATTGCTCAGGATACTGAGTGATAATCATAAATCCTTTACCAGCATAGCCCCCTTCACCAATCAAGTCGATAACACGAGCGATGATAAAGTCAAACAAGAGAGTATAGGTGACAAGACGAAGATCCTGGAAGATGATTAAAATCAACATCAGGATGAGAAAGTCAATCCCAAAGAGTAATTTACCAATCGAAATATTGGTGTATTTGTTGAGGATACGGGCAACAATATCAGAACCACCAGTAGTCCCACCAGCATTAAAAATAATTCCTAAACCGACTCCCAGTAAAACACCCGAAACCAAGGAAACGATAATGAGATCTCCTTGTAAGTCAAACTGTAAAGGAATTCTTTCGAAGACAGCAAGCCAGACAGAGAGGGAGATAGTTCCCAAGAGACTGGAATAGAGAGTTTTGGGACCAAATATTTTCCATGCTAGGATAAATAAAGGAATATTTATCAAGAGATTCATCACTGAGACAGGAATTTTAAAGAGATAGAAGGTGATCAATGTGATACCAGTTGCCCCTCCTTCAAATAAATGGTGAGGAACTACAAAATAGGTAAGACCAAAGGCATAAATAGCTGCCCCTAGTATGATAGTGATAATAGGCTGAACTTTTCGGATCATGATTCTCCCTCGCATTTTCTATAGATAGATTATACCAAATTTTCAAGCGTTTTAATTGGATGTCTTATGATTTTTTTGCAATTTTTTGATATAATAAGGGTGATAAATCCCTATCTTATTGAGAAGAATAGAAAGATTGAAGATATGACACAAGTAAAAATTGTAACTGATTCCTCTGTTACTATTGAACCAGAAGTAGTTAAAGAATTAAATATCACCGTTGTTCCTTTATCTGTGATGATTGATGGTATCCTTTATTCTGATGCAGATTTGAAAGAAGGGGAATTCCTTCATCTTATGCAGCAAAGTAAAAACCTGCCCAAAACCAGTCAGCCTCCAGTGGGAGTATTTGCTGAAGTTTTTGAAGAACTAGGTAAAGACGGCAGTCAGATACTCGCTATTCACATGTCCCATGCCTTGTCTGGAACTGTTGAAGCTGCTCGCCAAGGGGCAAGTCTCTCAACTGCTGATGTGACCGTTATTGATAGTTCTTTTACAGATCAGGCGATGAAGTTTCAAGTTGTTGAAGCTGCTAAACTTGCCCAAGAAGGCAAAGATTTAGAAACCATCTTGGCATGTGTGGAAGAGGTCAAGAAACATACTGAACTCTATATCGGTGTTTCAACATTAGAAAACCTAGTTAAGGGTGGACGTATCGGACGTGTGACAGGCTTGCTTAGTTCTCTGTTGAATATTCGTGTCGTCATGCAAATGAAGAACCATGAACTCCAACCTATTGTAAAGGGGCGCGGTGCTAAGACATTTAAAAAATGGCTTGACGAGTTGGCTGAGACCCTTTCTCATAAATCCGTTGCGGAAATTGGAATTTCCTACGCTGGTACCAATGAATGGGCCAATGAGATGAAGAATGTTTTACAAACTTATGTCGAAAAACCAATCTCAGTACTGGAAACAGGCTCCATCATTCAAACACATACAGGCGAAAATGCATGGGCTATCTTAGTTCGATATCATTCCTAAAAAAATAGAGAAAAATCGTTAGAAATAGCGTTTTTGACTTGACCTGTGGGCAATTTTAGGATATGATTATATTTGT
>CAJPSM010000155.1 GCA_905373305.1 uncultured Streptococcus sp.
TGGGAAATCTTCAACGAGAGAATGAACATTGCGGAGGATGCTCTGGTTTATCGTGTCGAACGAACCAAGGAAGCAACACCAGCAAATGCCCCTATCCTTTATCAGTATGGAGCCTTCGGTCGCCGTCTCGGAAAAGAAGAAAGTGTTGACCAACTCTTTAAGAATCGCCGTGCGACAGTTTCGCTGGGCTACATCGGTTTGTACGAAGTGGCTACAGTCTTCTTTGGAAATAGCTGGGAAAGCAATCCTGAAGCCAAGGAATTCACATTGGAAATCATTCGCGATATGAAACGTCGTGTGGAAGAGTGGTCTGACCAATATGGTTACCATTTCTCTATCTACTCAACACCATCCGAAAGTCTGACAGACCGCTTCTGTCGCTTGGATACAGAGAAGTTCGGCTCTATTCCTGATATTACAGACAAGGAATACTACACCAACTCGTTCCACTATGATGTCCGTAAAAATCCAACACCGTTTGAAAAACTGGATTTTGAAAAAGTTTATCCAGAAGCAGGTGCGTCAGGTGGTTTCATCCACTATTGTGAGTATCCAGTTCTTCAACAAAATCCTAAGGCCCTGGAAGCTGTCTGGGACTATGCCTATGACCGTGTCGGCTATCTAGGAACCAATACTCCGATTGATCGTTGCTATAAGTGCGACTTTGAAGGGGATTTTGAACCAACTGAGAGAGGATTTGCTTGTCCCAACTGTGGCAATAGCGACCCTAAAACAGTAGATGTGGTCAAACGTACGTGTGGTTATCTGGGCAATCCTCAAGCGCGTCCGATGGTTAACGGACGCCACAAGGAAATCGCTGCGCGTGTCAAACACATGAATGGCTCTACTATCAAAACAGCTGGACATGAAGTAACAAATTAGAAGGAAACGGAATGGGGAAATACCAATTAGACGATAAGGGACGCGCACAAGTGACCCGTTATCACGAGAAACACTCTAAAGGTGGGACAGGTAAAAAAGAACGCTTGCTCAACCTCAGAGAACAGTTTTTAAACAAGAACAAGAAAAAATAAAAGTGAGAGTCCGCTCTCGCTTTTCTCTTAGCGGGAGGTAAGGATGGAATTACGTAGACCAAGATTAGCAGATAAAGAAACAGTTTTAGAGATGATGGCAGAGTTTGAACAGACTCAATCAGCCCACGATGGCGGATTTTGGGATGCTGAGAATTTTGTTTATGAAGAGTGGCTAGAAGAAAATCTTCAAGCGGAAGCGGGACTCAATATTCCTGAAAACTGGGTTCCTGCTATCCAGCTGGTTAGTTTTGACGTAGCAGGCCAGGCTCTTGGCTTTCTCAACCTTCGTCTCCGATTAAATGACTACTTACTAGAAAATGGGGGCCATATTGGCTACTCCATTCGTCCATCTGAAAGAGGTAAGGGTTATGCCAAAGAATCCCTCCGACAAGGTCTACAAGTTGCCAAGGAGAAGAACATAAAAAAAGCACTTGTGACCTGTAGTACGGAAAATCCTGCTAGTAGGGCGGTGATTGTGGCAAATGGTGGGGTGTTTGAGGATGTTCGCAATGGTGTAGAACGTTACTGGATAGATTTGGAGTAAAAGGATGACATGGAATACACCAAAACCAGGTGAATGGAAAAGTGAGGAACTTAGTAAAGGGCGTATCATTGATTATAAGGCCTTTAACTTTGTCGATGGAGAAGGTGTGCGAAACTCTCTCTATGTATCAGGTTGCATGTTTCACTGCGAGGGGTGCTATAATGTTGCGACTTGGTCTTTCAATGCAGGGATTCCTTATACGGCAGAATTAGAAGAACAAATCATGGAAGACCTTGCCCAACCCTATGTTCAAGGATTGACCCTGCTGGGAGGAGAACCTTTTCTTAATACAGGTATCCTCTTACCTCTCGTTAAGCGCATTCGAAAGGAATTGCCAGACAAAGACATCTGGTCCTGGACGGGCTACACGTGGGAAGAAATGATGCTGGAGACTCCAGACAAATTGGAACTCTTGTCGCTGATTGACATCCTTGTCGATGGACGGTATGATAAAAGCAAGCGCAATCTCATGCTCCAGTTTCGAGGTTCGTCCAATCAACGGATTATTGATGTGCAAAAATCCCTCAAAAGAGGGCAAGTGGTGATTTGGGACAAGCTTAATGACGGAAAAGAAAGCTATGAACAGGTGAAGAGAGAATGAAGAAAAAAGACCTGATAGAACAACTGGTTTCAGAGATCGAAACGGGAAGAATTAGGACGCTGGGGATATACGGTCATGGGGCTTCAGGCAAGTCAACCTTCGCACAGGAATTATATCAAACCCTAGATTCTACTACAGTAAATTTGCTAGAAACAGATCCCTATATCACTTCAGAACGTCATCTGGTAGTACCAAAGCAAGCGCCAGATCAAAAGGTGACAGCTTGTCTCCCAGTGGCGCATGAACTGGCAAGTTTACAGAGAGATATTCTCGCCTTGCAGGCAGGTATGGATGTCTTGACAATCGATGAACCATGGAAGGCTAGTGAAATCTTGTCTGGAGCCAAGCCGCTTCTTATTGTTGAAGGGATGTCTGTGGGCTTTCTACCCAAGGAACTCTTTGACAAAACCATCTGTTTCTACACGGATGAAGAAACAGAGTTAAAGAGGCGCCTAGCTCGAGATACGACTATGAGAAATCGCGATGCTTCCTTTATACTAGCTAGCCATCAGATGAGACGAGAGCAGTATCTGCGTTACTATAGAGAAACCGAGTCTAAAGCGGACATTTTAGTAGATCAATCAGAAGATAAACTCAAGGTCAAAATGACACACATTATATAGAAGAAAAGGTAGTTTTTTATAGATATAAATCCGTAATTTTGGAAAGATAAAAAGAGAAAACAGTTTCATCCTAAAAAAACGAAAAAAACCTAACAAATCCCTTGCAATCGCAGGGGCTTTGTGTTATTCTATTATGGTGCTGTAAATTACAGCCTTAGCTTTGATGCAAGAGGTTGCGACACGCTCGGTTGCATTGCCACGCAACGCGC
>CAJPSM010000156.1 GCA_905373305.1 uncultured Streptococcus sp.
GTTTGATTGTCATGTTTACCCAATTTTCTCAGCAGTACTACCAGCCGATTATCCAAGTGGCTGCTAGCTGGGGGAGTCTCCAGTTGGCCTTTACTGGGGCAGATCGTATCCAAGAAATGTTTGATGCAGAAGAAGAAATCCGTCCGCAAAATGCACCTGCATTTACAGAATTGCGAGAAGGCGTTGAAATCAGTCATATTGATTTCTCTTATTTGCCCGACAAGCCGATTTTAAAAGATGTTAGCATTTCAGCTCCTAAGGGGCAGATGATAGCTGTTGTTGGTCCGACTGGTTCGGGGAAAACGACCATTATGAACCTCATCAATCGTTTCTACGATGTGGATGCAGGTAGCATTTGCTTTGATGGCAAAGACATCCGTGACTACGACTTGGACAGTCTGCGGAGCAAGGTTGGTATTGTCTTACAGGATTCGGTCCTGTTTAGTGGAACTATCCGAGACAATATCCGCTTCGGTGTGCCAGATGCTAGCCAGGAAATGGTCGAAGCTGCTGCCAAGGCAACCCATATTCATGACTACATCGAAAGCTTGCCTGACAAGTATGATACCGTTATTGATGATGAGCAAAGTATCTTCTCGACTGGTCAGAAACAATTGATTTCCATTGCTCGAACCCTGATGACTGATCCTCAAGTCTTAATCTTAGATGAAGCGACTTCCAATGTCGATACCGTAACAGAAAGCAAGATTCAACATGCCATGGAGGCAGTTGTAGCAGGTCGAACCAGTTTCGTGATTGCCCATCGTCTCAAGACCATCCTCAATGCCGACCAGATTATTGTCCTCAAAGATGGAGAAGTCATTGAACGTGGGAATCATCATGAGTTGCTCAAACTTGGTGGCTTCTACTCAGAACTCTATCACAATCAATTTGTTTTTGAATAAGGGAAAAGTTGTCCTCATTGGGCAACTTTTTCTTGCCCATAAAAAATATTTATCACGGTCTTTTAAAAAACATATTAGACAGGAGAGAGCTTGAATGATAAGATAGGACTATCGTTAGAAAATTGAAAGGAGCCCATCATGGCTAGAACGGTTGTAGGAGTTGCTGCAAATCTATGTCCAGTAGATGCAGAAGGGAAAAACATTCATTCATCTGTATCTTGTAGATTCGCAGAGAGCATTCGTCAAGTCGGCGGTCTCCCTTTAGTGATTCCTGTGGGAGATGAGTCCATTGTTCGCGATTATGTGGAAATGATCGACAAACTTATCTTGACAGGTGGACAAAATGTCCATCCTCAGTTTTATGGGGAGAAAAAAACCATCGAGAGCGATGATTACAACCTAGTGCGAGATGAGTTTGAACTGGCCCTCTTGAAAGAAGCTCTTCGTCAGGATAAGCCCATTTTAGCAATCTGCCGTGGTGTCCAGCTGGTCAATGTTGCTTTCGGAGGGACGCTCCACCAAGAAATTGAAGGTCACTGGCAAGGTCTGCCTTTTGGAACATCTCATTCTATTGAAACAGTAGAAGGAAGTGTGGTTGCTAAGTTGTTTGGCAAAGAAAGTCAGGTCAATTCCGTCCATCGTCAAAGCATTAAAGATTTGGCACCTAATTTCCGTGTAACTGCTATTGATCCAAGAGACCAGACCATTGAAGCGATTGAGTCTATCGACGAACATCGCATTATCGGTTTACAGTGGCATCCAGAGTTTCTGGTCAATGAAGAAGATGGCAATTTAGAACTATTTGAGTATCTATTAAATGAATTGTAATGGTTAGAATATCTAGCCGTTTTTATTCGTCCTTTCAGATTTTTTGTATTTTAGCATTTTTACGCAAACGTTTGAATTCTGATAAAAATTGGGCAAATTCAATAAAAAAACTTGAAAAAATCGAAGGTAAGCGTTATGATAGAAAAGAAGAAATATTGGAGGATTATCATGTCACATATTAAATTTGATTATTCAAAAGTTTTAGATAAATTTGTAGCGCCACATGAAGTGGAATACATGCAAGCACAAGTAACAGCTGCAGACGAATTGATCCGCAAAGGAACTGGTGCTGGTAGCGACTTTTTGGGTTGGTTGGACCTTCCTGAAAATTACGACCGCGAAGAATTCGACCGCATCTTGAAGGCTGCTGAGCAAATCAAGTCAGATAGCGATGTTTTGGTTGTTATCGGTATCGGTGGCTCTTACCTTGGTGCCAAAGCAGCTATCGACTTCTTGAACCACCACTTTGCAAACTTGCAAACAAAAGAAGAGCGCAAAGCGCCACAAATCCTTTACGCTGGAAACTCGATCTCATCTACTTACCTTGCTGACTTGGTAGAGTATGTAGCAGACAAAGATTTCTCAGTAAACGTGATTTCTAAATCAGGTACAACAACTGAACCAGCCATCGCTTTCCGTGTCTTCAAAGAACTTTTGGTTAAGAAATACGGGCAAGAAGAAGCTAACAAACGTATCTATGCCACAACTGACCGCCAAAAAGGTGCTGTTAAGGTTGAAGCAGATGCTAATGGTTGGGAAACATTTGTAGTTCCAGACGACATCGGTGGACGTTTCTCAGTATTGACAGCAGTTGGATTGCTTCCGATCGCAGCATCAGGAGCAGACATCAAAGCTCTTATGGAAGGTGCTAACGCAGCCCGTGAAGATTATACTTCAGACAAACTTTCAGAAAATGAAGCTTACCAATACGCAGCCGTTCGTAACATCCTTTACCGCAAAGGCTATGCAACTGAAATCTTGGTAAACTACGAGCCATCACTTCAATACTTCTCAGAATGGTGGAAACAATTGGCTGGTGAATCAGAAGGGAAAGACCAAAAAGGTATTTACCCTACTTCAGCTAACTTCTCAACTGACTTGCACTCACTTGGTCAATTTATCCAAGAAGGAACTCGTATCATGTTTGAAACAGTTGTCCGTGTTGACAAACCGCGTAAGAACGTGATTATCCCTACTTTGGAAGAAGACCTTGACGGACTTGGTTACCTTCAAGGAAAAGACGTTGACTTTG
>CAJPSM010000157.1 GCA_905373305.1 uncultured Streptococcus sp.
TTGGATCCGACAGGTTCGTGCGTTTTGGTAAAGATGTCAATAATCAGATTTAAAATATCCTGCTGACGCTCTGTAACCATCTCATCACTCCCCTCTGTCAGATTGATTAGCACTCGATACACCTAAGTGCTAACTTATGATTCTATTATACACCCTTAAAAGAGAATGTCAAGACAAAAACTCAAAAAATTAGCACTCTTTTATCAAGAGTGCTAAAAATCAGTCTGAGGACCTAGAAACTTACCTTCCATCTACTCGATATTTCCTTCTAAGCCTGAATAAACCATAGAATAGATAAGAAATTATAAAGGCATATAGAGCAAAAATGACGAAGAAAGATTGCGACAGTTCTTCCCGAAACAAACTCATACAAACAACAAGACCACCCGAGAAAGCAGCTGTACACGAACGAAGTCTATACCGCATAACTTCCCACCTGAGAGTCTTACTCATATAGACTTGATCCTCTGGAAGTAAATCAGAAGACGATTTACGAAGAATTGAACAAGAACCTGCTTCTATCAGTTCCCAATCTCTATTTCTAAAATCTTGCAGTTCATGCTTATACTTTTTAAGAAATCTAGAATCATAGATACGGTAGATGATATCGTCCGGTTGACATTGGTCAAAATAGAAAAAACCAAAACAACTCGTTCTATACCTCCAACCTTTCAAATGCATCTCATGTAAATATTCTTCTTCCTTGTCCAAATCAACAATGGTGAAAATTCGAAATTGTGCTTTACTTTTCATAATCCTTCCTCCAAATTAGAAAACATACATTGTTTTATTTATCAGATAATACTTTCCATTTTTGAAACAATCTCCAAAGAATATAAGAAATCTGAATCGCAAATACTATCAATAAAACACCATCTATTATGAAAATCAAAAACAATTCCCAACTGAAATAACTAACTCCACTGACAAGCTTTGAGAAAATCGGTAGTAGAGCTGAAAAGAGAAGCAAAATAGGAAGCATCCGCATTGTTAAAATGCGTTTGACCATAGCTAACTTCCCGGCCGCATCGTTATAAATTTCAAATTCCGCATCCGATTCAATTTCAGAATGCGCTTTTCTAAAATAAGAAAATTTGTTAAAGTCTGTAATATGCTCCCAGCCACAGTCTTTAAATAGTTGTAAATAGGAGGCTCTCTCTGATTTTTTCATGGGATAAAAATCCAACTGATAAGACACCTGCTCAGGCTGACACTCTTCAAAAGTATACTTAACTGCAACTACTAAGTTAGAGTAGGTCACTTCCTTAAGTTTCCAGCCCTCAGCATGCATTTTTCTAAGATATAAAGCCTCTCTATCATAATCCGCAATGGTAGCAATTCTATAAACAACCTTCTTTTCCATCATCTTTCCTCCCGACTGTTTCTATAGAGCCGTTCAATACGTTTCAATTCAATATCTAAGACTTTTCGTCCTAAGTCCGTGATCTGATAGATTTTACGCTTCTCCTCTTCTCGGACAAAAGAAATCAAACCATCCTTTTTCATCTTTGACAAGGTTCCATACATAGTCCCAGGACTAATCGAAACTTGCGAATCTGTCATCTCCTTGACCTTTTGCGTAATACTATAACCATGACGTTCCTTTTGCAGACAGAACAAGATATAAAAACCCGTTTCCGTCATCGGAAGATAAACTCGACGAATCTTATCCGTTAGTTCCATTTATAACCACCTCCTATTCAGTTCGATATATCGCATCTCGTTATATAAAATATATCACACCTCGATATAAAAAGCAAGAAAAAAAGACCGCCCTCAGGCAATCTTTCTTCTATATTAGTAAAGATCTAAATAGTTATCAACTTCCCATTGTGACACAAAGGTCGCATAACTAGCCCACTCGATACGCTTAGCTTCAAGGAAGCTAGTGTAGATGTGGTCTCCAAGGGCAGCCTTAACTACTTCATCTTCAGTCAAAGCTTTCAAGGCGTTATGAAGCGTTGATGGAAGGTCTGTGATTCCAGCTTCCTTACGCTCTTCAGCTGTCATGATGTAGATGTTTTCTTCGATAGGAGCTGGTGCTTCGATTTTGTTTTCAATACCGTGCAAACCAACTTCCAAAAGAACTGCCATCGCGATGTATGGGTTTGCCATCGGGTCTACCGAGCGCAACTCAAGACGAGTCCCCATTCCACGTGAAGCAGGTACACGCACAAGTGGCGAACGATTACGACCAGCCCAAGCAATGTAAACAGGCGCTTCATAACCAGGAACCAAACGTTTGTAAGAGTTGACAGTTGGGTTCATGATGGCAGTATAGTTGTAGGCATGCTTGATCAAACCACCAAGGAAATGGTAGGCCGTTTCTGACAACTGCATTCCTTTTGGATCGCTTGGATCAAAGAAGGCATTATTTCCTTCTGCATCAAACAAGGACATATTACAGTGCATACCTGATCCGGCAATACCAAATTTTGGTTTCGCCATAAAGGTAGCATAAAGACCGTGTTTACGAGCAATGGTTTTAACAACGAGTTTAAAGATTTGAATCTTATCACAGGCACGGAGAACTTCATCATACTTGAAGTCAATCTCGTGTTGTCCAACCGCAACCTCATGGTGACTCGCTTCTACTTCAAATCCCATTTTGGTCAAGACATTCACAATCTCACGACGTGTATTGTCCGCAAGGTCAGTAGGGGCCAAATCAAAGTAGCCACCCTTGTCATTTACCTCAAGTGTCGGGTCACCATTTTCATCCAACTTAAATAGGAAGAATTCTGGCTCTGGCCCAAGGTTGAAAGATTTGAATCCCACTTCCTCCATATGACGAAGCGCACGCTTCAGATTACCACGAGGGTCACCTGCAAATGGTTCACCTTCTGTTGTATAGACATCACAGATCAGACCTGCAACACTTCCATTTTCATCTCCCCAAGGGAAGACTGTCCATGTATCCAAGTCTGGGTACAAGT
>CAJPSM010000158.1 GCA_905373305.1 uncultured Streptococcus sp.
ACAATTCGGAATGACGACACTATCACAGGTTTCTGCCAGCTACTCCCTTGAGTAGTACTATTATACCAAATTTTGAAAAGTTTTCAATCATTAAAATCCGATGGAACAAGACTAAATTTGAATTTTCCCATGAAAACCAGTATAATGAAAGAATAATCGAATCATATGAAAGGAAGTCCGATGAATCAATCCATGTCAAATCTCAAGTTGGCGGAACGTGGTGCCATTATCAGCATTTCGACCTACCTCCTCTTGTCTGCGACAAAATTAGCGACTGGCCACCTCCTACATTCTTCCAGTTTGGTAGCGGATGGTTTCAACAACGTATCAGATATTATCGGAAATGTTGCTCTTCTGATTGGCATTCGTATGGCTCGCCAACCCGCAGACCGTGACCATCGTTTCGGTCACTGGAAGATTGAAGATTTGGCTAGTTTGATTACTTCCATCATCATGTTCTACGTTGGCTTTGATGTGCTTCGGGACACCATTCAAAAAATTCTCAGTCGGGAACAGACGGTTATTGACCCTCTGGGTGCTACTCTAGGAGTCTTATCTGCAGCAGTCATGTTCGCCGTTTATCTCTATAATAGTCGTCTCAGTAAGAAATCCAAATCCAAGGCCCTCAAGGCTGCCGCTAAGGACAATCTTTCCGATGCTGTCACTTCGCTGGGGACTTCCATTGCCATTCTAGCCAGCAGCTTCAATTATCCAATCGCGGATAAACTGGTTGCTATCATCATCACTTTCTTTATCTTAAAGACAGCCTATGATATCTTTATCGAGTCTTCCTTTAGTCTTTCAGATGGTTTTGACGACCGTCTGCTGGAAGATTATCAGAAGGCCATCATGGAGATTCCAAAGATTAGTAAGGTTAAGTCCCAAAGAGGTCGCACCTACGGTAGCAATATCTACCTTGATATCACGCTGGAGATGAATCCTGACCTATCAGTCTATGAAAGTCACGAAATTGCAGATCAGGTTGAGTCTATGCTAGAAGAACGATTTGGTGTTTTTGATACTGATGTCCATATCGAACCAGCTCCCATACCTGAGGACGAAATTTTAGATAATGTCTACAAAAAACTACTCATGCGAGAGCAATTGATCGACCAGGGAAACCAATTAGAAGAACTCCTTGCTGAGGACTTTCTCTATATCCGTCAAGATGGAAAGCAGATGGACAAGGGCGCCTACAAAGCTGCAAAAGAACTACCTACTACAATCAAGGACATTCAGATTACTTCCATTAGTCAAAAAACCAAGCTCATTTGCTATGAGTTAGATGGTATCGTCCACACCAGTATCTGGCGTCGCCATGAAACTTGGCAAAATATCTTTCATCAAGAAACCAAAAAAGAAGAATAGAGAAATCCTGTCATTGCGACGGGATTTTTCTATCCTCCTAGTTATCAAACTCACTTAAATATTCATAGCGTTCGTATTTTTCAAGGAGTTCTTCGTTTTTTTCATCGAGCTCTTTCTGAAGTGTCGCAAGTTTACCAAAATCAGAACCATTTGCCTGCATCTCCTCTTCAATAGCAGCGATACGGTTTTCCAAGGCTTCAATATCGCCTTCAATGCTTGCCCACTCCTGCTTTTCTTGATAGGTCATTCGCTTCTTGTCTTCACGAACTTTGACCACTTTCTCCTTTTCGGCCTTTTGCACTTGATTGGCCATCTCTGTTTCAAAGGCTTTTTCGTCAAGGTAGTCGGTGTAATGACCAAAGAAAGGACGAATCTTGCCATCCTCAAAAGCGAGAATCTTAGTCGCTACCTTATCCAAGAAATAGCGATCGTGGCTAACTGTCAAGACAGGCCCAGCAAAACCTTGCAAGAAATTCTCCAAAACTGTCAAAGTTGCAATATCTAGGTCATTGGTCGGCTCGTCCAAGAGAAGAACATTTGGTTTTTCCAAAAGCAATTTGAGGAGATAAAGACGTTTTTTCTCTCCACCAGACAATTTCTCAATCAGGGTTCCATGCGTCGAACGTGGAAAGAGGAATTGCTCTAGCAACTCTGCAATGGAAGTCGTAGAACCACCACTAGTCTTAACCTCTTCTGCTACTTCCTGCAGGTAATTGATAACGCGCTTGCTCTCATCCAAACCTTCAATTTGTTGAGAGAAATAGGCGATGCGAACCGTCTCACCGATGATCACTTGACCTTTAGTCGGCTCAAGACTTCCTGCGATGAGATTAAGCAGAGTTGACTTCCCCACACCATTATCCCCAACGATTCCGATACGGTCTTTAGCTTGCACCAAGAGATTAAAATCTTGCAAAATGGGCTTGTTCTCATAAGCAAAGGAAACATCTTTAAACTCGATAACCTTCTTACCAATACGGCTGGTTTCAAAGTTCATGGTCAAGTCTGTCTCAGCAACGCCGCCTGAAACTTCTTTTTTCAGGTCATGGAAACGATTGATACGAGCCTGTTGCTTGGTCGCACGCGCCTGCGGTTGTCTGCGCATCCAGGCCAATTCTTGCTTATAAAGTTGTTCCTTTTTGTGGAGAAGGGCAGCGTCACGCTCATCCTGTTCAGCCTTGAGGCGAACATAGTCCTGATAATTTCCCTGATACTCGGTCAATCCTGCTCGGTCCAACTCGAAAATCCGTGTTGACAAAGCGTCTAAGAAATAACGATCGTGGGTGATAAAGAGAACTGTCTTCTTGGAATTTTTCAAAAAAAGAGTCAGCCACTCAATGGTCGCAATGTCCAGGTGGTTGGTCGGCTCGTCCAGAAGCAAGAGGTCGTGGTTTCCTAGGAGAACTTGCGCCAACTGAACCCGTCTTCTCAGACCACCTGACAATTCACCAACTGGAGTCGACAAGTCCTGAATACCTAGCTTACTGAGGACCGTCTTGACCTGGCTTTCAATTTCCCAGGCTTGGAGAGAATCCATCTCTGCCATGACCCGTTCCAAACGA
>CAJPSM010000159.1 GCA_905373305.1 uncultured Streptococcus sp.
ACCAACTGCCCACTTTCAACTGTAAAGGACACATCTTTCAAGACAGGGACATGAACATAGCCACCTGTCAGGTTTTTAATTTCTAACATATTTTCTCCGAATCTGGTATAATGTAGCTATATTATATCAAAATTCAATAGAGTAGAGGTGGATTTTATGTCAGATTGCATTTTTTGTAAGATTATCGCAGGGGAGATTCCTGCTTCAAAAGTATACGAAGATGAGCAGGTTCTTGCCTTTCTTGATATCTCTCAAGTAACACCTGGACACACCCTCATTGTACCAAAAGAACATTATCGCAATCTTTTGGAGATGGATGCTACAAGTGCCAGCCAACTCTTTGCCCAAGTGCCACTGGTAGCTCAAAAAGTTATGAAGGCTACCAAGGCCGCCGGCATGAATATCATTGCTAACTGCGAGGAAATCGCTGGTCAAACGGTCTTTCATACCCACGTGCACCTCGTACCTCGCTACGGTGCAGAAGATGACCTCAAGATTGACTTTATCGCCCACGAACCTGACTTTGACAAACTTGCCCAAGTCGCTGAAACCATTAAAAACGCTTAAGGAGTTGCCATGAAATTATCAAATCTACTGCTATTTGCAGGAGCCGCAGCTGGAAGTTATTTTGTCGTGAAAAATCGCCAAGCCATCACAGAGGAGTTTATGGACACTAGCGACCGTGTCGAGGCCATTAAGGATGATTTGGATATCATCCAAAACAGCCTACAAATCATCGACCAACAAAAAGCCCTTATCAAGGAATACCAAAAAGATTTAACCTATAAATTCAAAGTCTTGGAAAAAGATTTCCAAACTAGAATGGCGGTCCTCCAAGAAGAAAAACAAGAATAAGAAATCCTCCAACTTTCCTTAAGTCCATTTTGGGTTACTAGATTCGAACAGAAAAGGAAGGGAATGAAAATGAAACAGTTTTTTAAAGTTCTAGCGAAGGTCATCGCGATCCCTTGTGGCTGTCTCTGCCTTCTTGTGGCCCTAGCATTTTTACTACTGATGAATCTTTTCAAAGCTTCACCGAGTGACATCCAAAAAGGAAATGAATCCTTAAAACAAATCTTTATCTCCCTTGACCTCCCTCCTGAGAAAGTAGAATCAAATGGAAGTTATCAATATGAGGGAGGAGGCTTAGATTTTTATGTGACTTTCTCAGACGAGGTTATCAATAGCCACCCCGTCCTTAAAGAAAGTCCAAACCTCACTAAAAACCGACTCAAAGTCTATGTCCTACAGACAGGAGATATTTCTTACTATAAAGTAGGAGATAACTTGTTCAATCACGGTTTATTGCAATTTTTAGAGAAAGAAAGTAGGAATTATTTACAAGAAATCGGAAAGAAACCAAATCCTAATTACTCAATTCTATATTGGAAGGATCAGGAAAGCCTAAAAAAGGGTGTCTCATTCTATGAAAAAGCGTTGACCTTGGTAGATATTCAGGATAATTCGGCAATCAAGCACATTGATACCGTCACCGTTAAGCCAGGTAAAGAAGCGGAAATCAAGCAACTCATCCGGGAGATGGATGCAGCTGGCCTGCTTACTCAAAAGTATAAATAGCAGGCTAACTGGAAAATGATTTTTCGATGCTAAATTTTCAAAGATAACGCAAAAAGAGCCAATCGGCTCTTTTTACTTTATTCTCCTTCAAAGGCATCTTTTATATGCTCAAAGAAGCCTTTTTTCTTTGGATTGACTTTCAAATCACCCGCAGCTGCGAATTCTTTAAGCGCAGCTTTTTGACGATCATTCAAACCTGTCGGAGTTACAACATTAACGGTAACGTATTGGTCACCAACAGCACCACCACGAAGGCTCGGAGCACCCTTGCCACGTAGACGGAATTTCTTGCCAGTCTGAGTTCCCTCTGGAATGACCAATTCAACGTCACCATGCACGGTCGGAATTTCCACAGTATCTCCGAGGGCTGCTTGGACAATATTGAGATTCAACTTATAGAAAATAGTTGTTCCTTCACGTTCAAACTTATCGCTTGCTTCTACAGAAACCACCACGTACAAGTCACCATAAGGTCCACCGTTAAAGCCTGCTTCACCTTGACCCGCTAGGCGGATTTGTTGGCCTGTTTCCACACCAGCAGGAATCTTCACATGTACGCTATGAGCTTGTTTTTCATGACCTGTTCCGTGACAAGTTGTACATGGATCTTTGATTTCTTTTCCACGACCATGACAGACATCACAGGTTACTTGGCGACGCATCATACCAAGAGGAGTCTGCGTATCGACGTTAATAACACCAGCACCATGACAGCGTCCACAAGTGACTGGACTTGTTCCTGGCTTAGCTCCAGAACCGTTACATGTACGACAGCTGGCTTCACGATTGTATTTAACCTCTTTTTCCGTTCCAAAGATAGCTTCTTCAAAGGTCAAGTTCACACGGTACTGGAGGTCATCCCCTTGACGAGGAGCGTTTGGATTGCGTGAAGCTCCGCCTCCGCCAAAGAAACTTGAGAAGATATCCTCAAAACCACCGAAGCCACCTGCTCCATCAAAGCCACCAAAACCACCGGCACCACCAAAGCCACCGTTGGCACCTGCAGCACCATATTGGTCATAGGCTGCACGTTTTTGGTCGTCACTCAAAGTCTCATAGGCTTCTTGAACTTCCTTGTACTTTTCCTCAGCACCAGGCTCCTTGTTGATATCTGGGTGATATTTTTTCGAAAGCTTGCGATAAGCCTTTTTGATCTCGTCTGCCGAAGCGTTTTTTGACACCCCCAGACGATCATAAAATTCAGTATTGTTCATACAAGATACTAAGAGCGAACAGAAAGCGACTGAAATTTAGGAAACCGACAAGAAATCCTGATTTCTTAGGAGGTTTATCTAATTTCCAAGCTTTCCGCTCG
>CAJPSM010000160.1 GCA_905373305.1 uncultured Streptococcus sp.
TTCAATTTCCCAGGCTTGGAGAGAATCCATCTCTGCCATGACCCGTTCCAAACGATCCTGCTTGTCCTCACTGTAGTGGAGCATGATTAACTCATACTCACGAATCAACTGGATTTCCTTGAGGTCGCTGGAGAGAACCGTATCCAAGACAGTCTTGTTATCATCAAAATCTGGATTCTGGGTCAAGTAACCAATCTTATAGTCATTCTTTGCCGAAAAGGGACTGACATCCCCATCAAAGCCTGAAACTCCAGAAAGGACGTCCAAAAGGGTGGTCTTACCCGTTCCATTAACACCGATTAGACCGATTCTGTCTAGGTCATGGATGATAAAGGAAATATCCTTAAAAACGGTCTTGTCACCGACGGATTTGCTTAGTTTTTCAACGATAAAATCACTCATTTTTTCTCCCTTAGATAAGCATGGATTGCTTGACGGTCATTTTCCAATTCTCCATCGACAATGGCAAACTCAATCTCTGTTAAAATCTCTCCCAAGTCTGGTCCTGGCTGGTAACCATATTCCTTAATCAAAATGCCACCGTTAATCTGAATTTCTTTCTTATCATGAATGGTCAAACTCTGATAGGTTTCTGTGATGGCTTGTGGATTGACTTCTTTTCCTTGGGCCTGACGAAGACTTTCAGCTTGTAGAAGGGAATCCAAGTCAAAGCGGTAACAATCGCGCTTGCTCAGCTCTCCCTTTTCACGCAGAGCCAATATGGTCAGCAAATCCTGTACTTGCTTTGCAAACTGGCGTGAGGTTTTCCACGCCTTCAAAAATGGCTGTGCATCTTTAATCTCCAAAGTCCACAAGAGGGCCGCCCAGGCTTGTTCAGAAGAGGCAAAGGTGAAATCCGCCTCTAAATCAAACAATTTTTGAAGTTTATCTCGACTGTCTGCCATATCAGGGAGATAATCATAAGCTCGACTCTCAATCATGGAAGACAGACCAACTCTCCAAAAAGGTGCCAGCAAGAGCTTATCAAACTCAACGAAGGTGCGCTCCACAGAAATCTTCTCCAAGAGCGGCGTCAAAGTCTTCATCGCCTCAAATGTTTCTGGCTCAAGTTCAAAACCTAGACTGGCCTGAAAGCGGAAACCACGCATAATACGTAGAGCATCTTCGTTGAAACGCTCACTAGCAACACCCACCGCTCGCAAGACTTTGTTTTCCAAATCTTTGAGACCATCGAACAAATCAATGATTTCTCCTGTCTCATCCAAGGCAAAGGCGTTGACTGTGAAATCACGGCGTTTGAGGTCTTCTTCTAGCGAACGCACAAAGGAAACCGCACTGGGTCTGCGATAGTCTACATAGACATCCTCTGTCCGAAAGGTGGTTACCTCATACTCCTCATCCCCATCTAAAACCAAAACGGTTCCGTGCTCAATTCCGATATCGGCTGTTCGCGGAAAAATCTGCTTGGTCTCTTCTGGATAAGAAGACGTCGCGATGTCCACATCATGGATGGGGCGGTTGAGGAGGGCATCTCGAACAGAGCCCCCAACAAAATAGGCTTCAAAGCCTGCTTCTTTAATTTTTTCTAATACTGGTAAAGCCTTCTGAAATTCAGAAGGCATTTGTGTTAATCTCATAATAAGTGTTCTAATCCATAGACAAGCTCATGACGCTTGACAACTTCTTTGATTCCCAAATTGACCCCTGTCATGAAGGAGCTGCGATCATAGGAGTCATGACGAAGGGTCAATCCTTCTCCCTGATTGCCAAAGATGACTTCCTGATGGGCCACCAAGCCAGGTAGGCGGACCGAATGGATGCGCATGCCATCAAAGTCTGCGCCTCGGGCACCCGCAATCAATTCTTCCTCATCAGGCGCACCTTGCTGGATTGATTCCCGAACTTCCGCCATCAACTCAGCCGTTTTAATGGCTGTTCCACTCGGAGCATCTTTTTTCTTGTCATGATGGAGCTCGATAATCTCCACATTTGGGAAATATTTGGCAGCCTGCGCCGCAAATTGCATAAGCAAGACAGCTCCCAAGGCAAAGTTAGGGGCAATCAAGCCACCCAAATCTTGTTCACGGGAAAATGCTTTTAGTTCTGCAATTTCTTCACTAGTAAAGCCTGTTGTTCCAACTACTGGAGCGAAGCCATTTTCAAGAGCAAAACGTGTATTTTCGTAGGCAACGGCTGGTGTGGTAAAATCTACCCAAACATCCGCTTCAAAACCAGCCAAGTCAGTCTTATCATTGAAGACAGGAATTCCCTGCCATTCTGACTCAGACTCAAAAGGATCCAAAACTGCGACCAAGTCCAAGTCAGGATCAGCCAAGACCATCTGACAAGCAGCTTGGCCCATCTTTCCCTTAAAACCAGCAATAATTACTCGAATACTCATCTCTACTCCTGTCTAAGATACAAAGGACGTTAGCTGCCCATGAAAAATAGGGAATGGCGCTGACTTTCCACGAAAGGCAAGACAGGCATCTTTTTTCAAGTGGCAGATAGTCCGTGTTCAATTTCTAAGATACAAATCTTGTAAGAACAATTTAGACGATTGGTGTATAGCTCAAGGCAATACTGCCTTCTCCAAGGTGGGTTCCAATGACACTACCAAAGCTAACAATTGGAATCTCAGAAGTCACACCACTCTCCTTCAAAAGCTGACGTAAATCCGCCGCCTTTTGAGGTGCGTTACCATGAATGACTGTAATACGGTAGTCTCCATCTTTTGTCAACTCTTTGATGATTTCTACCAAACGTTTGATTGCCTTCTTTTCCGTACGAACTTTTTCGTAAACTTCAATCACCCCATGGTCATTAAAGTAGAGGATAGGCTTGATACTGAGGAGATTCCCTAAGACGGCTGCCCCATTTGACAAACGTCCTCCCTTAACCAAGTGGTCGAGGTCATCTACTATGATAA
>CAJPSM010000161.1 GCA_905373305.1 uncultured Streptococcus sp.
GGTCGCAAGGTCTTGGCTCTTCAAGGTCGTTTCCATTTCTACGAAGGAAATCCTCTTGAAGTGGTAACTTTCCCTGTACGTGTGATGAAAGTTCTCGGCTGTGAAGGTGTCATTGTTACCAATGCTGCAGGAGGTATCGGCTACGGTCCAGGTACTTTGATGGCTATCTCAGATCATATCAATATGACTGGTCAAAATCCATTGATGGGTGAAAACTTGGATGATTTTGGTCCTCGTTTCCCAGATATGTCTAAGGCCTACACACCAGAATACCGTGCTACTGCCCATGAAGTGGCTAAGAAACTTGGGATTAAGCTTGATGAAGGTGTCTATATCGGTGTAACTGGTCCAACTTATGAAACACCTGCAGAAATTCGTGCCTATAAGACACTGGGAGCAGATGCTGTTGGTATGTCTACGGTTCCTGAAGTTATTGTGGCAGCCCACTCTGGTTTGAAAGTTCTAGGAATTTCATGTATCACTAACCATGCTGCTGGTTTCCAAGAAGAACTCAACCACGAAGAAGTTGTAGAAGTGACTGAACGTGTCAAAGGCGATTTCAAAGGCTTGATTAAAGCGATTCTTGCTGAACTCTAATTCTATGAAAGCACGACTCCAAAGCCTGCCCTACGGACTGAGGCTACTTCTAGCCACTCTATCATTGGGAATAGGGACGGGTCTGGTCGGAATTGCTTGCCATTATTTACTAGAAAGTGTGCAATGGCTGGCCTTTGGCCAAACTAGTTCGGATTTGCTCCAGCAATTTCAAGAAGCTGGGGGTCTCCGTAGATTCCTCGTTCTGTGTGTGACAGGGGTTTTGGCAGCTGGCTTCTGGTATGTCCTACAAAGGCGCCATAAGATTTTGTCTATTCGTCAGCAAATTATAGTAGCTGGAGACAGGGAGCCAGCGTTCTTAGCCCACCTCTTTCATGCAGGTATGCAGGTTGCGATTGTCGGAGCAGGCGCATCGGTCGGAAAAGAAGGAGCACCGCGCGAGGTTGGGGCCCTTCTAGCTGGTTGCTTGTCAAAGGGGTTCTCTCTAGCCCTTAAAGAACGGAAGGTGTTGGTTGCCTGTGGGGCAGGAGCAGGTCTAGCTTCGGTCTATCAGGTTCCCTTTGCTAGTAGTTTGTTTGTCTTTGAGACCTTAGGACTTACCTATAGTTGGCAGAACTTTTTGCTGGTTTTGGCTAGTACTTATCTGGCAACCTGGGTGTCTCAGCCCATTGTTGGTCAGGATGCTATTTATCACCTATCTGCGGTCTCTTGGTCGTCTAGCAGTTTCTTGCAGGCGATTCTGATTGCTTCATTGGTTACTCCACTTGCGCTGGGCTTCCGATTTTTAGCTAAACGGGCGGGCCACAAGCGACGGAAGAATGGGACAATTCTTTGGGCTCTTACTCTAGCCTTTCTCGTGCTGGGGAGCCTGACAGTCTTTTTCCCTATCTTTATGGGAAATGGCCAGGTACTAGCCCAAGCCTTGTTGTCTAGCCAGCCAATTCCCTATCTTCCATTGACTCTTGCAGTAAAGGGGCTTCTAGTTTATCTCCTCTTGCGTAATGGTGCCTATGGGGGAACCTTGACACCATCATTTGCCTTGGGGATTGGAACTGGCTATTTAGTGACTTTGCTTTTGACAGTAGTTGGCATTCATCTGGATCTAGCTCTAGGAATGCTACTAGGAGCAACAGTCTTTTTAGGAACGACCTTACAAGCTCCTCTGACGGCCATTGCACTGAGCCTTGGATTTACAGGCCAGGATTGGAGTTTGACAATACCGCTTGTACTAGCAGCAGGAATGTCTTACGTGATTCGAAAGAGATGGGAGAAGAAACAATGAAGGTACATTTTGTACTGCATGAAACATTTGAAGTTCCGAGCGCTTATCTAAAATGGGCTCTGGCACGAGGGCATCACATTACATCAACAAAGGTTTACGAAAAAGAACCTCTTCCTGAAACAATTGACGGGATTGATTTTCTGATTGTTATGGGTGGTCCCCAATCTCCTGATGAGGATAAAGCAAACTTTCCATACTATGACCCTAAGGCTGAGCTTGCTTTTATGAAAGAAGCGATTGCTGCGGATATCTATATTGTTGGTGTCTGTCTCGGTGCGCAGCTCCTGTCTGTTGCCTATGGTGCGAAGTATGAACATAGTCCAGAGCGCGAGATAGGCGTTTATCCTGTGACATTGACGATGCAAGGTCTAACAGATCCTCATGTCAGCTTGTTCGGAGAAACCTTAGAAACCGGCCACTGGCACGGTGATATGCCAGGGCTGACAGAGGATGCTGTTGTTCTTGCGACGAGTCAAGGTTGTCCACGCCAAATTATTCGCTTTAGTCCGAAACATTATGCCTTTCAGGCTCATTTGGAATTTGATCCCGAAGCAGTAGAACTCTTAATTACTGCGGATGGTGAGGAGCAATTAAGAGAGCAAAGTAAAAAGTTACCTTTTGTTCAGACACCAGAAGAATTACGTGGGAACAATTACTCTGAAATGAATGCAAAACTGTATGCATTTTTAGATTCGTTGGTAAACTAGGAACTACAGAAAGGCAGGATTCCAACTCTGGAAGAGAACTTGGAATCATCTTACTATGAAATCAAAAGGTGTAGTAAGTATTTAATACTACCCCTCTTTAAACTTTATATAATATATAAAAAGAAAGGTAGAGTGAGGTGTTCTAATTTGAACACGAGCGGAAAACTTGGAAAATAGATAATCTGACTGAGAAATCAGGATTTCTCGTCAGATTCCTAATTTT
>CAJPSM010000162.1 GCA_905373305.1 uncultured Streptococcus sp.
CTGGGTCCTGAAAAATATGACGTTTGGGAACAGTTTGTAAATTCTGATCGCATTCATCTATTGTTCCTAATTTCAAAGCACAGACTTCTGGTATATTTTCTTGAGCAGTGAAAATTTGACTGTGACAGTTCTGGCAGTAATAACGTTGTTTCCCTGGAGATGAACTATAGGTAACCAACTTCTCTTTTCCATACAATGCCAGATTTTTGCTGCTAACTTTGGCATTAACTGTGTAGGCCGACGCAGTTGCTTTCCGACAGAATGAGCGATGGCAAAAAACTATTTCCGACAATTCTTCATCTAAAGTGTAGGTGACTGATTTACATAAACAAGATCCTTTAAGCATTATTCTCCTTTCAACTTAGGTATTAGACGGAATTCAAAAAGAACCGCATTTCAACACCCAAGCCTTACGACTAGGGGCGTCAGAAACGCGGTTCCACCCTAATTTATTACTTCATTGTTTTTAAAAAATACGACAGAAAGTGCCAGTTTCTTAGCTTGTTCTGCTTGGCTCCCACTATCCCAAGCTCGCTTGAAGAACGCCATAAGACTTTCTTTCCTGTTGAATATTATATCAGAAAGGCAAGAAATTTACAATTCTTTTTCTTACTTTCTAAAAATCCATCTCATCCACACGTGGTGCACCAGAAGTCACCGAGATAGTCTTTAAGATTTCTCGCTCTTCTGTGCTGAGTTCAATTCCAAAACAGTCAAGATTACTCTGGATACGAGAGGCAGTCACGGACTTAGGTAGAGGTAAGAATCCTTCTGCCAAACTCCAAGCCAAGGCGATTTGAGCCACTGATTTCCTATGCTTAGCAGCAATTTCTTGGACTTCTTTCTTGTCAAACAACTCTCCTTGTCCAAAAGGTCCCCAAGCCTCTAAGAGAATTCCTTTCTCTCTACAGTAGTCAACCACTTCCTCTTGATAAACTCCTGGAGCCAAGCGCACCTGATTGACTGCAGGAACAATTCTTGCTGTTTCAAGCAAGACATCCAAATGCTTGGGGAGGAAATTACTAACTCCGATAGCACGGATTTTACCTTCTTGGTAAAGGTCCTCCATCGCTCTCCAGACTTCAGCATTGCGGGTTTTCCATGCATCATTTTCTCTTAGTGGTTTAGGATTTGGCCAATGGATAAGGTACAAATCTAGATAGTCCAATTCCAGTTTTTCCATTGATTGCTCAAAAGCTTGGCGAGCTTCTTCATAGCTGTGATTGGTGTTCCAGAGTTTGGTTGTTACAAAGATTTCTTGACGTGGAATACCGCTATCTCGAATAGCGCGACCAACACTCTCCTCATTTTTGTAGATAGCTGCAGTATCGATATGGCGGTAACCAGCCTTCAAGGCGTCTAAAACGGCTTGGTAGGCCACTTCTCCATTTTCAGCTTTCCATGTCCCAAATCCTAAAACTAGAATTGAAACTCCGTTATTAAGGGTATAAAATTTCATCATTTTTCCTTTCTATGTGAAGAAAATCTAAAGAAACAAAGCCAGATTAACAGAGGCACGTCTCTTTAGATTTTGTCGATTATTGATCACGGTCATAATACATTTCGTGAGCTTTCAATCGAGAATTAAGCAATTCTGGAATAGTCACAAATGTATAACCTTGGTCTTTCAGATATTCTATAATCTTTGGAAGAGCATTAACTGTAGCGCCATGAATATCATGCATAAGAACAATCGATCCATTACGAACCTGATGCTGAATCTCTGTCAAAATAGCTGTTTCATTCTTACTCTTCCAGTCCAAACTATCCACATTCCACATGATAAAGCTCAAGTCCAGACTGTTACGGATATCATCAGTAATGGCACCATAAGGCGGACGCATGAGTTTAGAACTCGATCCTAAAACCTTGGTCAAGGCATCTTCTGTATCCGTGATTTGCTTTTTAGCATCTTCAAGAGTCAATTTTGAAAGAACAGGATGATCCCAGCTATGGTTTCCTACAACATGTCCTTCTGATTTCATTCGTTTCAGAAGATCTTCATTGCCAGCAATGTTTTTACCAAGTACAAAGAAGGTTGCCTTTACATTGTACTTAGCCAATGTATCCAAAGCTTGTGTAGTTGTAGATGGATTTGGACCATCATCAAAAGTCAAGGCTACAACTTTTTTATTTTTTTGTACAAAGTAAGCTTGGTAGAGCTCAGCATCCTTTTCTAATAGATAAGAGGACTCCAATACATCAAAGAAACTGGATATTGGTAGAGCAATTTCCTCCAGAGTATCCCCTGGATTCGCAGGATAAAGGATGATTTGGCTATCTTTATAATCAAAGCTCCATGATGCCAGATCTTGGTCTGTAAAGTATTTTAGGACCTGATCAATTTTTGTCTGGTCAAGTTTCTTATCTTCTAGAGTTGATTTGATTTGACTCAGCAGGAGTTCCTTAGCCTTGCTAGCATCTTTGAAAAGTTGACTAAGAGTAAAAAGTTTACCATCTTCTGTCAAGTAAACTTTCCCCAAAGACGTCTTTTCTTTTTCTTCAACCTCTGTTGCAGACAAATCGTAGACTTGCTTACTAATATTACGAGCTACAACTCCCTTTAAAACAGGATCTAATTGCTCGGTATAATAAAAGGCCAAATCCTCTTTGTCTTCCAGCTTTTCCTTGATGTCTTGGTTGATTTTTTCCCTAACAGGCGCAATGACTTCCTCCCCTTGAAGAGGATAATAGGCAATTACCTCAGCTTGACCTTTTCGGAAATGGTCTTT
>CAJPSM010000163.1 GCA_905373305.1 uncultured Streptococcus sp.
AGAATTTCTAGCTGAAGCTGAGATGCAGGATGAATCTCATAAGGAAAGACAATTGACTGGCATGAGAGGAGAAGTGGTCTTTGATCGCGTATCCTTTGGTTATACACCAGAACGCACCATCATCCATGACTTTTCTGCGACAGCTCATGCAGGCCAGAAGGCCGCTATCGTTGGGCCGACTGGAGCTGGAAAGACGACCATTGTCAACCTCTTGATGAAGTTCTATGAGATTGATAAGGGAAGTATCCGTATCGATGGTGTCGATACCAAGGATATGAAGCGCTCAGAAGTACACGATGCCTTTTCAATGGTCTTGCAAGATACTTGGCTCTTTGAAGGAACGATTCGAGAAAATCTCATCTACAATCAAACGGGCATCAGTGATGAACGAATGATGGAAGCAAGCAAGGCTGTGGGAATCCACCACTTTATCATGACTTTGCCAGATGGCTACGATACTGTTTTGGATGACACCGTGACCTTGTCTGTTGGACAAAAACAGCTCTTGACCATTGCTCGTGCCCTTCTCAAGGATGCACCGCTCTTGATTTTGGATGAAGCGACATCCTCAGTCGACACACGTACAGAGGAATTGATCCAAAAAGCCATGGACCGTTTGATGGAAGGCAGAACTTCCTTTGTCATCGCCCACCGCTTGTCAACGATTCGTAATGCAGATTTGATTCTTGTCATGAAAGATGGCAATATCATCGAGCAAGGCAATCACGAGGAGCTGATGGCGCAAGGTGGCTTCTATGCGGATCTCTACAATAGTCAATTTACAGAAGACGAAGCAGCAGAATAAATCAAAAGAAGGCTTGACGGCCTTCTTTTTCTGCACTATACTAGAAGACAAACGTCTCACCTGTAGACGAAAACAAGGTAATGAATGAGAAGTATAAATGAAAAATTATCAAGAATGGTATCGAAATATCAGCTCCAGACTCACCAGCCATCCCCCTCTTTTATTTCTGTTACGCAGTTTCAATCGTTTGATGACAGTCGCCATGCCCCTGGTCTATCTGATCTTGCTAGTCACCACTTGCTTGAAACTAGAACTTGGTCAGCAAGTTGGGGTTTATGTGCTTATTCCTGCATCAGGATTTGTGGTCTTGTCCCTGTTTCGTAAGAAAATCAATCACCCGCGACCTTATGAAACTTGGGATATCAGTCCCCTGCTTGAAAAAGATAGTTCGGGAAAGTCTATGCCTAGTCGCCATGTCTTTTCGGCAACCATCATCTCCATGGCCTGTCTGCATGCTAGTCTACCTGTTGGCTTAGCATGCTTGCTCTTCTCAGCTTTGCTGGGACTGGTGAGGGTTTTAGGGGGTGTTCATTATCCCAAGGATGTCTTGGTTGGCTATGCTTGTGGTCTGGTGTGGGGATTCCTTTTCTTCCTATTTTGACATGTAAGTCAAGCTAGTCTTACAACCACTTACTGCTTCAAATTGACCACTTGCTTTTTTGCCCTTGTTTTCCTATCTTAGCTTTGATATAGTAGAGTCAGAAAGGAGATGTGATGAAGTTACGAATTGAGATTGATGGCAATTTAGAAGAAACTGAAATTGTCATCAAGACCCCTGCTTTGACAGATGAAATTGCGGATTTGCAACGACTTTTACAAGAGTCAAAGTCTCCAAGGTTGACTTTTTACAAGGGGACAGGTGAATATTATCTAGACCTGTCAGAAATTCTCTTCTTTGAAACAGAAGGGAGCAAGATCTACGCTCATACCCAGAAGGAAGCCTATGAGGTTCGTCTCAAGCTCTATGAGTTGGAGTCCATCCTGCCTCGCTATTTTAGTCGAGTGTCCAAGTCAACTATCACAAACATCCGTCAGATCTACTCAGTGGACAAGTCCTTCTCAGGAACTGGCACCATTTCCTTTTATCAGACGCACAAGGAGGTTCATGTGTCACGACATTACCAGTCCCTCCTAAAAGAAAATCTAAGAAACATGAGGTAAAAGACATGAAAAAGAAAGCATTTGGTATTGTTTTATTGGTTTTAGCGGCCTGGATCTTGCTGCAAGGAAATTTTGGAATTCCTTCTTTGGATGGTAAAATATGGCCTTTGATTGGTATCGTCTTTTTTGCCTACCAGTCAGTTGAAGCTTTGCTTCGTCGTCACCTGACATCAGCAGTTTTTACCGCTCTAGTAGCCTTAATGATTGCGAATCATTTTTATAACATTTTTCCTATTCCAAACCAGTCTTTGTTTTGGGCTAGTATCCTAGCAGTGCTAGGTGTTGGCTATCTCACTCACTCAAGTAAGTTTTGGTATGGCAAAAAATGGTGGTACAGTGGTGAGCGAACAGTCATCACGGATAAGGAAGTCGCTTTTGGTAGTGGAACCTTCTATAAACAAGATCAAGATCTTGTCGACGATCAGGTGGAAGTCGCTTTTGGTGACGCAAAAATCTACTATGATAACGCAGAGATGTTAGGTGATTTTGCCACTCTGAATATCGAAGTGGCTTTTGGTAATGCAACTGTCTATGTTCCACAACACTGGCGTGTAGACTTGAAAGTAGAAACATCCTTTGGTGCAGCCAAGGCGGACGCTCCTGTAGCGCCGACTAACAAAACCTTGATTATCCGTGGAGAAGTCGCTTTTGGTAAACTTGGTGTTGTTTACGTCAAATAAAAAAATATTTTAATTCTCTTGATAAATTCAAGAAAGTGTGATAACATAGTACGGTATGTGGTGCTAGCACATCCGCTATATTAGA
>CAJPSM010000164.1 GCA_905373305.1 uncultured Streptococcus sp.
GTCGCTACTCCAAGTACATCATTCAAGACCGGGCTTTGCCAGACATTCGAGATGGCTTGAAGCCGGTTCAGCGTCGCATTCTTTATTCAATGAATAAGGATGGCAATACTTTTGACAAGAGCTACCGTAAGTCTGCCAAGTCTGTTGGGAACATCATGGGGAATTTCCACCCACACGGGGACAGTTCTATTTATGATGCCATGGTTCGTATGTCACAGGACTGGAAAAATCGTGAGATTCTAGTCGAAATGCACGGTAACAACGGTTCTATGGACGGGGACCCACCTGCGGCTATGCGTTATACTGAAGCACGTTTGTCTGAAATTGCGGGTTATCTTCTTCAGGATATTGAGAAAAAGACAGTTCCTTTTGCTTGGAACTTTGATGATACCGAGAAAGAACCCACTGTCTTACCAGCAGCCTTTCCAAACCTCTTGGTGAATGGATCGACTGGTATTTCGGCTGGTTATGCCACAGACATTCCTCCCCATAATTTGGCTGAAGTCATTGATGCTGCGGTTTACATGATTGACCACCCAACAGCTAAGGTTGACAAACTCATGGAATTCTTGCCTGGACCAGACTTCCCGACGGGAGCCATTATTCAAGGGCGTGACGAAATCAAGAAGGCCTATGAAACGGGGAAAGGGCGCGTGGTTGTTCGTTCTAAGACTGAGATTGAAAAGCTAAAAGGTGGTAAGGAACAAATCGTTATTACTGAGATTCCTTATGAAATCAATAAGGCTAATCTAGTCAAGAAAATCGATGATGTTCGTGTCAATAACAAGGTGGCTGGTATTGCTGAGGTTCGTGATGAGTCTGACCGTGACGGTCTTCGTATTGCTATTGAGCTCAAGAAAGACGCTAATACAGAGCTTGTTCTCAACTATCTCTTCAAATACACTGACTTGCAAATCAATTACAACTTTAACATGGTGGCGATTGACAATTTCACACCTCGTCAGGTTGGGATTGTTCCAATCTTATCTAGCTATATCGCCCACCGTCGTGAAGTAATTTTGGCTCGTTCACGCTTTGACAAGGAAAAGGCTGAGAAACGTCTCCATATCGTTGAAGGTTTAATTCGCGTGATTTCGATTTTGGATGAAGTCATTGCCCTTATCCGTGCTTCTGAGAACAAGGCTGATGCTAAAGAAAATCTCAAGGTCAGCTATGAGTTTACAGAAGAGCAGGCCGAAGCTATCGTTACCTTGCAACTTTACCGTTTGACCAATACAGACGTGGTTGTCTTGCAGGAAGAAGAAGCAGAATTGCGTGAAAAAATTGCCATGCTTGCGGCTATCATCGGTGATGAACGGACTATGTACAATCTCATGAAGAAAGAACTTCGTGAGGTCAAGAAGAAATTTGCGACACCACGTTTGAGTACTTTGGAAGATACTGCGAAAGCAATCGAGATTGACACAGCTAGTTTGATTGCCGAGGAAGATACCTATGTCAGCGTGACTAAGGCAGGCTATATCAAGCGTACTAGCCCACGTTCCTTTGCGGCATCCACTCTGGAAGAAATTGGCAAGCGTGATGATGATCGTTTGATCTTTGTACAAACTGCCAAGACAACCCAGCACCTCTTGATGTTTACAACTCTTGGGAATGTCATTTATCGACCAATCCATGAATTGGCAGACATTCGCTGGAAGGACATCGGAGAGCACTTGAGCCAAACGATTACAAACTTTGAAACTAATGAAGAAATCCTTTATGCAGAAGTAGTGGATCAGTTTGATGATGCGACAACCTACTTTGCAGCAACTCGCCTTGGTCAAATCAAACGCGTAGAACGCAAAGAATTCTCTCCATGGCGGACCTACAAGTCGAAGTCTATCAAGTATGCTAAGCTCAAAGACGAGACAGACCAAATTGTAGCAGTGGCTCCAATTAAACTAGATGATGTTCTCTTGATTAGCCAAAACGGTTATGCCCTTCGTTTCAATATCGAAGAGGTTCCAGTTGTTGGTGCCAAGGCTGCGGGTGTCAAGGCTATGAACCTGAAAGCAGATGATGCGCTTCAGGCAGCCTTCATCTGTAACACCTCATCCTTCTACCTCTTGACCCAACGTGGTAGCTTGAAACGTGTTTCTATTGAGGAAATTCCAGCGATCAGCCGTGCTAAACGAGGCCTACAAGTCTTGCGTGAGTTGAAAAACAAACCGCACCGTGTCTTCTTGGCTGGAGCAGTTGCAGAGCAAGGTTTCGTTGGTGATCTTTTTAGTACAGAAGTAGCAGAAAACGACCAAATTTTGTTTGTCCAATCTAATAAGGGAACAATCTATGAGAGTCGATTGCAAGATTTGAACTTGTCAGAACGTACTAGCAATGGAAGCTTTATCTCAGATACTATTTCAGATGAAGAAGTTTTTGATGCTTACCTCAAAGAAGTCTTTAAAGAAGGCAAAGCAAATCCGTAAAAAGAAATCAGTCACTTGGACTGATTCTTTTTTTGAAAAAATTTTCTGAAAATTACAAATAATACTTGAAATTTTACTAGAAAAGTGTAGAATAGAACACATAGTTTGAATAGTATAAAGGAGAAACACATGACAGTTACAATTGATTGGGAAAATCTTGGCTTTGCTTATATGAAATTACCTTACCGTTATATCGCTCACTACAAAAATGAACAATGGGATCAAGGAGAATTGACAGAGGATGCAACCTTGCATATTTCAGAGTCTTCTCCAAGTCTCCACTATGGACAGCAAGCATTTGA
>CAJPSM010000165.1 GCA_905373305.1 uncultured Streptococcus sp.
AAAAATACGAAGCAGAAGAACTCGTACCATTCCGTCTCTTCTTGGAAGAAGAAGGTTTGCAATCACGCGCAATCAAATAATTCCTCTCGTCGAAAATCAAATGTAAACTTTGTAGATTTTATTCTTTGATTTTCACAGAGAGAAACTTAAAAAGATCGGAGCAATCCGGTCTTTTTGTGGAGGATAGTAAATGAATTTAAATCAATTAGATATTATCGTTTCAGATGTTCCCCAAGTCTGTGCTGACTTGGAGCGTATTTTGGATAAAAAGTCCGATTATGTTGATGACAGTTTTGCTCAGTTTACGATTGGCAGTCACTGTCTGATGTTGTCCCAAAATCATTTGATTCCTTTGGAAGATTTTCAGTCAGGAATCATTCTTCATATCGAGGTTGAGGATCTAAATCAGAATTATCAACGTTTAAAAGAGAACGGTGTCGAGATTTTACACGGTCCTTCTGAAACCGATTGGGGAACAGAGTCCTTATTAGTTAGAGGACCTGCTGATCTAGTGATTGATTTTTATCGAATGAAATAAGGGCATAGTAGAGTTTGATAGCCAGCAAAAATTATAGCATAAGAAGGGATTTCTTCACTATTTTTATAAAATCTTCTCCCTACTTTATAAGATGTGAAAAAGAGTTCAATTAGATCAAGCTTTTTGCTATAATGAGGGGAGAAAAATCAGACAGGAGATCGACATGTCAGAACCATTATTTTTACAATCAGTTATGCAAGAAAAAATCTGGGGTGGTACCAAGCTACGTGATGAGTTTGGCTACGACATCCCAAGTGAAAAAATCGGGGAATACTGGGCCATCTCAGCCCATCCAAATGGTGTCTCTAAAGTTGCCAATGGTCGTTTTGAGGGAACAGACCTAGCTACTTTGTATGAGGAGCATCGTGAATTGTTTGGCAACCGTCCAGAACCCGTATTTCCACTTTTGACCAAGATTCTCGATGCCAACGACTGGCTCAGTGTTCAAGTGCATCCAGACGATGCCTATGGACTAGAGCATGAAGGCGAACTCGGTAAAACAGAATGCTGGTATATCATTGCAGCGGATGAGGGATCAGAGATTATCTATGGCCACAATGCCAAGTCAAAAGAAGAACTCCGCCAGCAAATCGAAGCTAAAGACTGGGATGGCTTGCTTACCAAAGTCCCTGTCAAGGCTGGAGATTTCTTCTATGTACCAAGTGGTACTATGCACGCTATCGGTGCAGGTATCTTGATCCTTGAAACCCAGCAGTCTAGTGATACTACTTACCGTGTCTATGACTTTGACCGCAAGGATGACAAGGGCAACTTGCGTGAACTTCACCTTGAAAAATCCATCGATGTCTTGAACATTGGTGAACCCGCAAATAGCCGTCCTGTAACTATCAAAGCTGATGATTTACGTTCCACTCTACTTGTATCCAATGAATTCTTTGCCGTTTACAAGTGGGAAGTTACTGGAAAAGTTGACTTTGAAAAGACAGCTGACTACAGCTTGTTCAGCGTCTTAGCTGGTCAAGGTCAACTGTCTGTTGATGGGACAAACTATCCAATCCAAAAAGGTATCCACTTTATCCTACCAAGTGATGTTGAAGCTTGGACCATAGAAGGGCAAGGTTTGGAATTGATTGTTAGCCATCCATAAAAAAGAAAGGGCCTGAGTTCATACTCAATGAAAATCAAAGAGCAAACTAGGAAACTAGCCGCAGGCTGTACTTGAGTACGGCAAGGCGACGTTGACGTGGTTTGAATTTGATTTTCGAAGAGTATCACTACTCAAGTCCTTTTTGATTACATAAATTGGGCGATGAAGACCACAATGATGATAATTGGAATGACGAAACGAAGAAGGAAGAGCCAGACTTGGAAAAGTCCCTGTTTCCATGCTGTTTCATCAAGATGCAGTTCCTCCATAGCAAGTGCTTTCTTAAAGACATAGCCTGTAAAGAGTGAAAGGCAGAGAGCTCCAAATGGCATGAGGAGATTGGAAACCAAGAAATCCATGGCATCAAAGAAGGTCTTTCCAAAAATATGAATATCCGCCATAACACCGTAAGATAGGGCTGAAGGAATCCCAAAAACAAAGGTCAAGATTCCTAAAATGGTACTCCATTTGGCACGCTTGCTATTGTCCTGATTAGTGATATTGCCCACATTGATTTCCAGCATGACGACAGAAGAAGTGACCGTCGCAAAGAGGAAAAGTAAGAGGAAAAGGATGTAAAAAATGGTTCCAAAGGGCATCTTGTCAAAGAGTTGAGGCAAGACGATAAAGAGCAAGCTCGGTCCTCCTTCAGACTGGATGTTGAAGGCCGACATGGCTGGGAAAATGGCTAGACCTGCCATGATGGATACCGAGATGTTCATGGCGACAATGGAGATTCCTGATTGAACTAGATTGGTTTTCTTGTCCAAGTAGGAAGCATAGGTCAGCATGGCTGTAACCCCTAGTGAGAGGGCAAAGAAAGATTGTCCTAGAGCATAGAGGAGACCAGAACTGGTCAGTTTTGAAAAGTCTGGTTTGAGGAAGTAGAGAACCCCTTCCATGGCGTTTGGCAAGCTGAGAGAGCGTCCAATAATCACAACAAAGATGATAAAGAGTAGGGGCATCATAACCTTCGAGGCTCTTTCAATCCCTTTTTGAACCCCACGTGATACAATAAAGATATTCAATAAGA
>CAJPSM010000166.1 GCA_905373305.1 uncultured Streptococcus sp.
AACGTGACCTTCACAGCTGAGATGGAAGGAAAACTGGATGATGTCGAAGTTGGTAAAGAACAGTGGCAACGGGTTATTGACGAATTTTATAAACCATTCTCCAAAGAAGTAGCCAAGGCTGAATCCGAAATGGAAAAAATCCAGATCAAGGATGAGCCAGCTGGATTTGACTGTGAAGTTTGTGGCAGTCCGATGGTGATTAAGCTCGGTCGTTTTGGTAAATTCTATGCTTGTAGCAATTTCCCAGACTGCCGTCACACACAAGCGATTGTTAAGGAGATTGGTGTCGAGTGTCCAAGCTGTCATCAAGGACAAATCATCGAACGCAAAACCAAGCGTAATCGTATCTTCTATGGTTGCAATCGTTACCCAGAATGTGAATTTACTTCCTGGGATAAACCAATTGGACGTGATTGTCCAAAATGCGGACATTTCCTTATGGAGAAAAAGGTCCGTGGTGGTGGTAAGCAGGTTGTATGTAGTAATGGCGACTACGAAGAGGAAAAAATTAAATAGAATGCAGAGTCCTGAAAATGAATTTCAGGCTCTTTTTTTGTTGATGCTTGACAAATTTCCCCCTTGTATGCGAAACTAGAGGAAGAGTAATTTATCTAGGAGAAATCATGCGCATCATTTACCTCAGTATTGGCTTTATTTCACTGACTTTAGCTGTTATTGGAGTTGTCCTACCACTTTTGCCAACAACGCCCTTTCTTTTGTTAGCTATCGCTTGCTTTTCAAAATCTTCTAAGCGTTTTGAAGACTGGCTTTATCATACAAGGCTTTATCAGACCTATGTAGCTGACTTTCGGGAAACCAAGTCAATAGCGCGAGAACGAAAGAAAAAAATCATCGTATCTATCTATATCTTGATGGGGATTTCTATTTATTTTGCCCCTCTTTTACCAGTCAAAATCGGTCTGGGAGCCTTGACTATCTTTATCACCTACTATCTCTTTAAAGTCATTCCTGACAAAGAATAGATAAAAATAGTAGTTATTTGCCTTGATAAAAATGAAAGCATATTTAAAATAATATGATATAATAAATTTAAAGAAAACATCAAGGAGAATCAAATGATTTACGAATTTTGTGCTGAAAATGTGACCTTGCTTGAAAAAGCGATGCAGGCTGGAGCTCGTCGAATCGAACTTTGTGACAATCTAGCAGTAGGAGGAACAACACCTAGCTATGGAGTGACCAAGGCAGCGGTTGAACTGGCAGCTAACTACGATACGACCATTATGACTATGATTCGTCCCCGTGGTGGCGACTTTGTTTATCATGATCTGGAAATTGCCATCATGCTAGAAGACATTCGTATAACTGCTCAAGCAGGTAGCCAAGGGGTCGTCTTTGGTGCTTTAACTGCTGATAAGAAGTTGGATAAGACTAATCTTGAGAAGCTGATTGCCGCATCTAAAGGAATGGAAATTGTCTTCCATATGGCCTTTGATGAATTGAGTGATGAAGAGCAATTGGAAGCCATTGACTGGCTCAGCCAAGCTGGTGTCACTCGTATCTTGACTCGTGCTGGTGTATCTGGTGACTCGCTAGAGAAACGATTTGAACACTATCACAGAATTTTGGAACATGCAAAAGGTAAAATTGAAATCTTACCAGGTGGGGGGATTGACTTGGATAACCGTCAAACCTTTATCAACCAGCTAGGTGTGACACAATTGCATGGAACTAAGGTTGTCTTTTAAAAAATAGAAAGGAACTGCTAGCTTTCGGTAGCAGTTTTCACTTATGTTTGAAATTTTTAAATCCTATCAGTTTAATAAAGAAAAGGCCAGAGACTATGGTTTTGTAGAAAATGGAGAAGTCTGGACCTATAGTTGCCAGATTTTGCAGGGTGACTTTATCATGACAGTCTCCATCACTACTGATAATGTAAGTTTTCTTGTCTTTGACCAGGAAACGGGTGATCTCTATCCTCAAGTCCATATGGAAAGTATGAGAGGGACTTTTGTTGGAAGTGTCCGTCAGGCTTGTCTGGAGATTCTCTACCAGATTCGGAAGGCTTGTTTTGACGTGCAGGATTTTATCTGCCCTCAGACTAAGCGTATCATGGCTAAAGTTCAGGAAAAGTATGGTAATCAGTTGGAGTATCTGTGGGAAAAGTCGCCTGATACAGCTGTATTGCGCCATGAAGGCAATCAAAAGTGGTATGCAGTTTTAATGAGAATTCCTTGGGATAAGTTGGAAAAGGGCAGAGAAGGGCTAGTCGAAGCAGTCAATATCAAACACGACCAAGTAGCTCATTTACTTTCAAAAAAGGGCATTTATCCAGCCTTTCATATGAACAAACGTTACTGGATTAGTCTTACTCTTGATGATAGTTTATCTGATGATGACGTTCTAGATTTGCTAGAAATCAGTTGTAATTTGACATTGAAAAAGTAAGGAAATTCCCTTGTGTTTTCAAATACTTTCAATTAGCAAAATATTCTTTACTGAAGAAATTTTCAGAAAATATTGGATTTTTTCTTGACAAGAGATTTTTCCTATGCTAAAATACTTAACAAGACATCAAACGAAGGAGAAAGTCAAGCATGAAAACAGCTAAGTTTAATCAATTTGCTTTGTTGTTGAGGTACTCGGACTAGTGCAGAAGCATTAGTCCTGTTTGGCTTACCAAGCGGGAGTAAATCAACATCTCGCTTGGG
>CAJPSM010000167.1 GCA_905373305.1 uncultured Streptococcus sp.
AAGATAATGAGGAAGTAGATACCAGTCGTCAGGAGAGAGGTGAAAACCGAGATATAAAACAACTTAGAAAAGACATAGTTGATTTTATTCTTGTCATCCTTGACTTTACTGATAGCTCGAATCCCGTAGTTGTATATTCCAAAGGCTGCTAGTGGAATGACAAAGCTAGCCCAGGTATTGGCAGTATTGAAATAACCGTAGTTGGATTTGCTGAGAATCCGCGTCAGATAAGGGTTGGTTATCAGAGGAAAAACGATATTGAGAATATTGACCAGCAAACTGGCCAATGCATTAACTTTTATATTTTTCATTGTACTTTCTTTCTTAAATCTAAAATCATCTCTAGTATTATATCACATTCCAGCTTCATTCTTTTGATAAAATCGTAAAAATCTAGTATAATAGATAGACTGAAAGTATGAGGTTGTTAGATATGAAGATGAAACAAATTAGTGATACAACACTGAAAATCACGATGACTTTAGATGATTTGATGGATCGGGGAATGGAGATTGCAGACTTTCTCGTTCCTCAGGAAAAAACCGAAGAGTTTTTCTATGCTATTTTAGATGAATTAGAGATGCCAGACAATTTCTTGGATAGTGGTATGCTGAGTTTCCGTGTGACGCCAAAACCAGATAAGGTGGACGTCTTTGTGACCAAGTCTAAGATTGACCAAAATCTGGATTTTGAAGATTTGGCGGACCTACCAGACATGGAAGAATTAGCCCAAATGTCGCCGGATGAATTTCTCAAAACCTTGGAAAAGAGTATCGCAGAGAAAACCAAGGATGATATTGAGGCTATTCAATCCCTAGAGCAGGTCGAAACCAAGGAAGAAGAACAGGAGCAAGCGAACAAGGAGTCTGATAGCAAGAAGGAACCTTATATCTACTATATCTTGCGTTTCGCAAATCTTGCTGACCTAGTTGCTTTTGCAAAGACGGTTAACTACCAGATGGAAACATCTGAACTCTATAAGATGAATGGGCACTACTATTTGACAATCTTAGTCGATGTGGAAAATCATCCTAGTCCATATCCAGCTTGGCTCTTGGCTCGTATGCGTGAATTTGCAGATGATAGTGATATCAGTCGTTCTGTCTTGCAAGAGTATGGGCAAATTTTGATTAACCATGACGCAGTTCTCGGTCTGCAAAAGATTCGTTCATAATTTTTAAAATCAATTTTCATTTATCAAGAAAGATGAATCATGGGATTCGTTTTTTCTTTTCTATCTATAAATAGTGGTTTTCTTGGATAGGAATTTTCACAAAATTCTGTTATAATGGCTATATCAGAAAATTTCTAGGAGACAAACATGACAGTTAAAATTGCTTTACTTGGATTTGGTACCGTTGCAAGTGGTGTGCCTTTCCTCCTAAAGGAAAATGGAGAAAAAATCGTTCAGTCAGCTCATTCAGAGATTGAAGTAGCCAAGGTATTGGTCAAGGATGAAGATGAAAAGAATCGCTTGCTTGCAGCAGGGAATGACTTTAACTTTGTGACCAATGTAGACGATATTTTATCAGACAAGGACATTACGATTGTAGTAGAATTGATGGGTCGTATTGAGCCTGCTAAGACCTTTATCACTCGTGCCTTGGAAGCTGGGAAACACGTTGTTACTGCTAACAAGGATCTTTTGGCTGTCCATGGCGCAGAATTGCTAGAAATCGCTAAAGAGCACAATGTGGCACTCTACTATGAAGCAGCAGTAGCTGGTGGGATTCCAATTCTTCGCACTTTGGCAAATTCGTTGGCTTCTGACAAAATTACGCGCGTTCTTGGCGTTGTTAACGGAACTTCCAACTTCATGATGACCAAGATGGTGGAAGAAGGCTGGTCTTACGATGACGCTCTGGCTGAAGCTCAAAGACTTGGATTTGCAGAAAGCGACCCTACAAATGACGTGGATGGGATTGACGCAGCCTACAAGATGGTGATTTTGAGCCAATTTGCTTTTGGTATGAAAGTTGCCTTTGACGATGTAGCTCACAAGGGAATCCGCAACATCACGCCAGAAGACGTAGCTGTAGCCCAAGACCTGGGTTATGTAGTGAAATTAGTTGGTTCTATCGAGGAAACTCCTTCAGGGATTGCCGCAGAAGTGACTCCAACCTTCCTTCCTAAAGCACACCCACTTGCCAGTGTGAATGGGGTAATGAACGCAGTCTTTGTGGAGTCTATCGGCATCGGTGAATCTATGTACTACGGACCAGGTGCGGGTCAAAAACCAACTGCGACAAGTGTTGTAGCAGATATTGTCCGTATCGTTCGTCGCTTGAATGATGGTACCATTGGTAAAGACTTCAACGAATACAGCCGTGACTTGGTTTTGGCAAATCCTGAAGATGTTAAAGCAAACTACTATTTCTCAATCTTGGCACCAGACTCAAAAGGTCAGGTCTTGAAATTGGCTGAAATCTTTAATGCTCAAGATATTTCCTTCAAGCAAATCCTCCAAGATGGCAAAGAGGGTGACAAGGCGCGTGTAGTGATTATCACTCATAAGATTAATAAAGCACAACTTGAGAATGTTTCAGCTGAGTTGGCCAAAGTTTCAGAATTTGACCTCTTGAATACCTTCAAGGTCTTAGGAGAATAGGATGAAGATTATTGTACCTGCAACCAGTGCCAATATCGGGCCAGGTTTTGATTCGGT
>CAJPSM010000168.1 GCA_905373305.1 uncultured Streptococcus sp.
ACCTGGAAAAATCCTGAACTCCACGACATCTCTCTCCATTTTTGCAGTGCCCATTTTTTACAACACTTATGGCAACCAAAGCCAGCAAACCGACAACTGCAATGAAGATGCCCCATCTTTTACTTTTCATAGCTCCTCCTTTTAGAGAACAGCTGCCTGCCGAATCCAGTCCAACCTCTCTAAGTCAAAGTCATCTGGAACAGTACAGTCAGCTCCCAGAAGGACGCCTTTACTACCAGCTTCAGCTAGCAACCGTCTTGTTTCATTTTGCAATTCCACCTTGGAACCTTGATAAAGCAAGCTTTTCTTGCCATTTTCAAATCCACCTAAAACGGCCTTGCCTCGAAACAACTCTTGCCCCTGTGTCAAACTAACATCCTCATGGTGGGTCGCCCAGTTGACCACTTGCGCTGGATAGTCCTTAAATATCGTCACATCATTGCTCGCACCTTCAAAACCACAGATATGGAGGATATTGGTCCCACCAACCTGATTAGCTGCCTCCAAAATCGCTATATTGCTCGGTTCGATATAGGTTTGATAGAGTGCTGGTGTGATGCGCTCATCTTGAATTTCCTGGGTGCTGAGGTAAATCCCGTCAACACCGCCTTGCTGGATGATTTTCTGAGTTAGGATAGCAATATCTCCTGCAATCACATCTAGAATCGCTCTGAATTGCTCAGGATTTTCAAGCAATAGATCAGCCACTTCCCTATCTCCCCGTGAAGTTTCTGTACGGAACCAGCGCTTGAGGTAGGAGATAGGCGAAAAGATATTGTAGAAAGAAGCAATCTCTTCGGTAAAGGTCTCTCGAATCGCTTGTACCACTTCCACCTGTTGCTGAATCCATGGGTGTTCCTCACCAATCGACTCAATAGAAGTCAGCTCCTGAATGCTTTCAATCTTAGGACTATAGACATTACTTGGATAAAGGAAAAAACCGTCGCTCATAATTTTGACAAAATCAGGACGAATCCTTTCCACATAGTTGCGATGCCCATCAACACTTTTTTGAAAGATACGTGGATTATTTAATCCCTGTCCCTTTTCTTCGAGTGTTACAAAATGAAACCAAAATCCCACAGGAACTCTTTCCACTTCATCGCCTCGAATTGCTCTAAAGACTAGATCTCTTTTACTTGCCATACCTTTCTCCTTCCATTTGGATTGAAACCATCTTACCACTCCTTTTTCCCTTTTCCCAATATATATTGACTATCAACTCGATTGGAAATTTTTATATCTATAAAGAAAAAAATCTCTGGAAAGCTTGATTTCACTGGCCTTTCAAAGATTCACTTTATTTTCATCTATTTTTCAAAAAGGAGCTGATATAGATTTTCTATCAAGCCGATTGGATTTTTTTATATCCATCTTCATTCCCAAATTAAGTACATAATTTTATCCTAATACCAAATTACTACTGAAAAATTTATTTTCTCCCGATATTCCCTTGCACAAATCCCATGAAAACGCTACAATATTAATAGACTATTATTAGGAGGATGGGATTATGAAAATATCCAAAGTTACCATTACAATTGCTTCTACACTTGCTTCCGTCATTTTACTGACTGGCTGTGGCACAAATTCGGCAAATTCACAGACAACACAAAATAGTACATCTGATAATCAGGTTACAATGACCTATGATCAGTTGCGTTCAAGAGAAAATACTATGTCAACTCTTTGGTATCAAAAAGCAGCTGAAACCAAGGCACTCTATCTACAAGGTTACAATGTCGCTACTGATCGTTTGAAAGAACTACTAAAAACACAGACAGATAAACCCTACTCTATCGTTTTGGACTTGGACGAAACCGTATTAGACAACAGTCCTTATCAAGCTCAAAATGTCAAAGATGGGACAGCATTTACCCCAGAAAACTGGGATGTCTGGGTAAAAAAAGCCGCAGCCAAGGCTGTACCAGGTGCTAAAGACTTCCTCCAATTTGCAGACCAAAACGGTGTCCAAATTTACTATGTATCTGACCGCACGATAGACCAGGTAGATGATACGATCAAAAACCTAGAAAACGAAGGAATTCCTGTACAAAGCCGCGATCATCTCATGTTCTTAGAAAAAGGCGTCAAATCTAAAGAAGGTCGTAGACAAGCAGTCCAAGAGAAAACCAACTTAGTCATGCTACTAGGAGACAATCTTGTGGACTTTGCAGAGTTTTCAAAGACCTCTGAAACTGAGCGCGACCAAAAATTAGAGGAATTACAAAAAGAGTTTGGTGAGAAATTCATCATTTTCCCTAACCCAATGTACGGATCATGGGAAAGCACTGTTTACAATGGTAATAAATTGGATGCCAAGGGTCAAACTGAAGAGCGCCAAAAAAACTTACAAGGTTTTGATAAATAAAATAAGGGAGCTATATACCAGTTTACACCAACCACAAGATATCGTATTTGCGAGAATATCAAAAAAAGACGATTTCCAAACGGGAATCGTCTTTTAATAGGACAGACTTCTCCAATTCAAAATGTACTTCATTTAGTATATGTGTAGCCATAAATCATATTTTCTAAGTGGTTTATACATGACTGTTCGTCAAGGAAAGCAAACATGCAAAATTTAGAAATTTTGATATAATAGAACTATCAAAAAGTAAAGGAACGATTGGTATGAAAGCAATCACAGCTCACAGCTCAC
>CAJPSM010000169.1 GCA_905373305.1 uncultured Streptococcus sp.
TTTTTGCCATGCGTGAAAAGATGGGCATGGTATTCCAACAATTCAACCTCTTTCCTAATATGACGGTGATGGAAAATATCACCTTGTCACCAATAAAAACCAAAGGAGAAAGCAAGGAAGTAGCGGAGAAAAGAGCCCAAGAACTGCTAGAAAAAGTTGGTCTACCAGATAAGGCAAAGGCCTATCCACAGAGTTTGTCAGGTGGGCAGCAACAACGGATTGCCATCGCACGTGGACTGGCTATGGAACCAGATGTTTTGCTTTTTGATGAACCGACTTCAGCCTTAGACCCTGAGATGGTTGGCGAAGTTCTAGCTGTTATGCAAGACCTTGCTAAGTCGGGGATGACCATGGTGATTGTGACTCATGAAATGGGCTTTGCGCGTGAGGTGGCAGACCGTGTCATCTTTATGGCGGATGGAGTTGTTGTCGAAGATGGAAGGCCAGAGGAGATTTTTGACCAAACCCAAGAACAACGGACCAAGGATTTTTTGAGTAAGGTTTTGTAAGACCTCATTTTTAGAAGAAATGGAGTAGAAATCATGGCTTCAAGTAAAGAATATTTAGACTTTATTCTCGATCAGCTATCGGAGTTAGAGGAGATGAGTTATCGTCCAATGATGGGAGAGTATATCCTTTATTATCGTGGGAAGATTATTGGGGGAATTTATGATAATCGTTTGTTATTGAAGCCTGTGAAGGTGATCATGGATCAACTGGGCCAGACAAGACTTGAACGTCCTTATGAAGGAGCCAAGGAGATGATTTTACTAGAAGATCTTGAAGACAAGTCATTTCTAACGAGATTAATCAAGGAGATGTACGAAGTTTTGTCTGCTCCCAAGGTTAAAAAGAAAACATGAACGATTCGCCTAAGATGAATAGGCACCAAAATCTCGATAAGAGCTTTTTCTTATAGTTTCAAACTATAAGGTCTATTAGTCAAGAAGTGTTAGAATGCCAAGGTATTTTTTGATATAATAGAAGATATTTGATAGAAAAGAGAAGAAATATGGCAGAGATTATTGATGGGAAGGCTCTTGCAGCTAAGTTACAAGGACAGTTGGCTGAAAAGACTGCCAAACTAAAAGAAGAAACAGGTCTAGTTCCAGGCTTGGTGGTGATTTTGGTGGGGGACAATCCTGCCAGCCAAGTCTACGTTCGCAACAAGGAACGGTCAGCTCTTGCTGCTGGCTTCCGTAGTGAAGTTGTGCGAGTTCCAGATACCATTACCCAAGCGGAATTGTTGGACTTGATTGCTAACTACAATCAAGATTCAGCTTGGCATGGGATTTTGGTTCAGTTACCTTTACCCAAACATATTGATGAAGAGGCAGTTTTATTAGCCATTGACCCAGAAAAGGATGTAGATGGTTTCCATCCGCTAAACATGGGGCGTCTTTGGTCTGGTCATCCAGTTATGATTCCTTCGACACCTGCAGGAATTATGGAGATGTTCCATGAGTATGGGATTGAGCTAGAAGGTAAAAATGCGGTTGTTATCGGTCGTTCCAATATTGTTGGAAAACCGATGGCTCAGCTACTTTTGGCTAAGAATGCAACAGTGACCTTGACCCACTCACGCACCCATCATCTTGCAAAGGTGGCTGCTAAGGCAGATATTCTTGTGGTTGCAATCGGTCGCGCTAAGTTTGTGACTGCTGAGTTTGTCAAACCAGGAGCGGTTGTCATTGACGTTGGGATGAACCGAGATGAAAATGGCAAGCTTTGTGGAGATGTTGATTATGATGCTGTTGCACCACTTGCTAGTCACATCACACCTGTACCTGGTGGAGTTGGTCCTATGACTATTACTATGCTGATGGAGCAAACCTATGAAGCAGCGCTTCGAACACTAAACAAGGACTAGGAAGATGAAATTCGTATTTGACCTAGATGGGACACTGTCTTTTGACTACATGACCATAGATGAGGAGATTCAGCAGGTTCTTTTAAAGGCTGAAGATTATGGGCATGAGCTTGTATTTGCCTCAGCTCGCTCTTATCGGGATTGTTTGGGCTTATTAGGTACTGAACTCAGTCAGCGCTTGGTCATAGGTTTGAATGGAGGCGTAGCCTACCATCTGGGGCAGACTATCTTTGAAAGGAATCTCGATGCTAGAGTTTATCAGGCGCTAGTGGATTATTGTCAGACTTATAATCTCCCTTTCTTTGTAGATGATTGCTTTGACTATAGTGGTCAGATTGTAGAGAAGATTCCATTTATCTCCAGTGTGGATCCACTAAAAGTGGCTCGTTATCAGAAACTCGAGGACTTGGGGACTCCGATTAAGGTAGTCGTTTATATGGGCGACCATGAGGAGTTGCTTGATGATCTTCTTGGTCAGCTAGAAAGACTAGGGCAGGCTCATCTGTCCTATCATGCGCATGAAAAGTGCCTTTATGTTAATCCCTTAGATACTCATAAGGCGACAACTGTTGAAAAGTTATGTGGGGAGAATTTCATCGCTTTTGGAAATGACCAAAACGATATTGAACTGTTTAAAACGTCTCTCTATTCAGTCCAGATAGGAGATTTTGCTGGTCTTACTTCATATGCGGATGAAACGTTTGAGCTAAAAGGAGAACCTTCTCCAGCAGTAGCAGCTAAAATCTTACAGACCTTTGCGGAATTTAAGGGAAAATAGTGTAGAAGGAGGTT
>CAJPSM010000170.1 GCA_905373305.1 uncultured Streptococcus sp.
CTAAAAAGATGCTTCATGCGACTGTCCGAAAGATTGTCAAGCCCTCACTTAAATTCTCAAATAGAGATGCAGGAAGGCAAAAGACCATTTCGCGTTTGCTGGAGAATGTCTTTAACTACATTCTTTATTTCTTTTTAATCTATTGCATCCTGTCTATTTTAGGCTTGCCGGTTTCTAGTTTGCTTGCCGGTGCGGGGATTGCTGGTGTAGCCATTGGGATGGGGGCGCAAGGTTTTCTATCCGATGTCATTAATGGCTTCTTCATCCTCTTTGAACGCCAGCTCGATGTGGGCGATGAAGTGGTCCTCACAAACGGACCGATTACCGTTTCTGGAAAGGTCGTTAGTGTAGGAATCCGTACGACCCAACTTCGCAGTGACGACCAAGCCCTTCACTTTGTTCCCAACCGAAATATCACTGTTGTCAGCAACTTCTCTCGTACAGAGTAGCCCTGCTATTTTGGCAGATTTGTGGTACAATAGAAAGAGTTTGGCAAAGGAGAGAGTATGCTATTTGTAGAGAAAAAACTAGGTCATGATTGTACCTGGATAGACCTTGATGTGGACAAGATTAAAAATATGGAAGATCTTTCTGACGTCTATGGATTGGACAAGGAAACCATTGAGTATGCTCTAGATAGAAATGAACGTGCTCACATGGATTATAACCGTGAAACGGGGACGGTAACCTTTATTTATAATGTTCTTGATTTAGAAAAAGACAAGGAATATTATGAAGCGATTCCGATGACCTTTATCGTTGAAAAACAACGGCTGATTACTATCAGCAATCACAAGAATACTTATGTGATTAAACGCATGGCAACCTATCTTGAAAGCCATGAAATTATTTCAATCTACAAATTTCTTTTTGCCAGTTTAGAGATTATTAGTAATGCTTATTATCCAGTTATTGAAGAGATGGATAAAAGTAAGGATGAAATCAGTGCACTTCTTCGTCAAAAAACAACTAAAAAAAATCTTTTTGCCCTCTCTGACTTGGAAACTGGTATGGTTTACCTGACAGCTGCTGCTAAACAAAATCGTCTCCTCTTGGAACATATCCAAGGGCATGCTCTTTATCGCAATCTTAATGAGGTAGAAAGAGAGCAGTTTGACGATGCTATGATTGAAGCTCATCAGTTGGTTTCGATGACAGACTTGATTTCTCAAGTTTTGCAACAACTCTCAGCCTCTTACAACAACATCCTAAATAATAATCTAAATGATAATTTGACAACTTTGACAATTATCTCAGTGTTGCTAGCTATCCTTGCGGTTATTACAGGATTTTTCGGAATGAATGTTCCCTTACCGTTTACAGATGAACCAGATGCTTGGATTTATATTTTGCTAGCTAGTCTAATTTTATGGGCAGTCTTAGCCCAATATTTAAAGAAAATTGCTAGAAATTAAAAAGAAAAGGAGCCAGAATGGCGATTGAAAACTATATGCCAGATTTTGCTGTGGAAGCAGTCTATGATCTGACAGTCCCAAGCCTGCAGGCGCAGGGGATCAAAGCTGTTTTGGTCGATCTAGATAATACCCTCATTGCTTGGAACAACCCTGATGGGACGCCAGAGATGAAGCAATGGCTACATGACCTTCGGGATGCAGGTATTCGCATCATCGTGGTATCAAATAATACCAAAAAACGAGTTCAACGTGCAGTTGAGAAATTTGGAATTGATTACGTTTATTGGGCCTTGAAACCTTTCACATTTGGAATTGACCGTGCCATGAAGGAATTTCACTATGAGAAAAATGAAGTGGTCATGGTCGGCGATCAGCTCATGACGGATATACGAGCAGCTCATCGTGCAGGTATTCGATCAATCTTAGTCAAACCCTTGGTCCAACATGACTCTATCAAGACGCAGATTAACCGAGCTCGTGAGCGTCGTGTCATGAAGCAAATTACTGAAAAGTACGGACCGATTACATATAAAAAAGGAATTTAACTATGGAAGAAATTCTCTGTATTGGTTGTGGAGCAACCATTCAGACGACAGACAAGGCTGGTCTTGGATTTACTCCCCAATCAGCACTTGAAAAAGGCTTGGAGACTGGAGAAGTCTATTGCCAACGTTGTTTCCGTCTCCGCCACTACAATGAAATCACAGATGTCCAGTTGACGGACGATGATTTTCTAAAACTCTTGCACGAGGTGGGAGACAGTGATGCCTTGGTGGTCAATGTCATTGATATCTTTGATTTTAATGGCTCTGTCATCCCAGGTTTGCCACGTTTCGTATCGGGCAATGATGTCCTCTTGGTCGGAAATAAAAAAGATATTCTGCCCAAGTCTGTTAAACCGGGCAAGATTAGCCAGTGGCTCATGGAACGTGCCCACGAAGAAGGACTTCGTCCAGTAGATGTCGTCCTAACTTCAGCCCAAAACAAGCATGCCATCAAGGAAGTCATTGACAAAATCGAGCATTACCGTAAGGGCCGTGATGTCTACGTGGTTGGTGTGACCAATGTTGGAAAGTCAACCCTTATCAATGCCATTATCCAAGAAATCACGGGTGACCAGAATGTCATTACGACTTCGCGCTTCCCAGGGACAACCTTGGACAAGATTGAGATTCCGCTTGACGACGGATCTTATATCTATGATA
>CAJPSM010000171.1 GCA_905373305.1 uncultured Streptococcus sp.
GATTTCGTGTATTCATTCCTAATTCCTAAAAATGTGATCACTGCCTTCCTTAGTTCTCTAGGGGAGGTAGTGATTTTTAGGATGTAAAAATGAAAACAGTGATTCTGAGAGTTTAGGTGATGGGATACACATATATCTACAGGAGGTCTATCATGAAAAGGTATCGTCTTCTTTTTAAAATGAGTGGTATCTTCTCTTACCTATTTTTCGTATTTGGCCTTTCTCAGCTGACGTCTATTGTTCAAAACTATTGGCAATTTTCTTCTCAGATAGGAAATTTCTTCTGGATTCGAAATATCTTGAGTTTGCTATTTAGTGGAGTCATGATTTGGATTCTGGTTAAGACAGGCCATGGCTATCTCTTTCGCGTTTCGAGAAAAAAATGGTTCTGGTATTCAATCCTAACAGCCCTAGTAGCGGTAGCTCATATATTTTTTAATATTCAAACAGCTAAACATGTTCAGTCAACTGCGGAAGGTTGGGCTCTACTGATTGGCTTTAGTGAGACCAATTTTGCTGAGCTAGGTCTCTATATAACCTTGTTCTTTCTGGGGCCATTGATGGAAGAGTTGCTCTATAGAGGATTACTTCAACATGCCTTCTTTAAAGATTCGAGATTTGGTCTTGATTTGATCCTTCCGTCTATTTTGTTTGCTCTCCCTCATTTTTCAAACTTTCCTAGTCTGCTAGATGTTTTCGTCTTTGCAACATTTGGAATCATCTTTGCTGGTTTGACCTGTTATACCAAGAGCATTTATCCTTCCTATGCGGTGCATGTGATCAATAATATTGTAGCGACCTTGCCATTTTTGCTGACTTTTTTACATAGGGTGTTTGGGTAAAATATTGGCGCGAGAGTGAAGAATTATAGTTTTTCAATTTATAAGCGAATTTCAGGAGGAAAATGAGAATGACACCATTAAAATGGTTTGCTGGAGGAAGTGAAAGACGTTGTGAAGCCATGACTATCATTGATTATCTATTGGAAGATATAAAGGCTGCGCCTCAACTTTCTCCCTTGAAAAATCAGTTAGTGATTTATAAAAAACGATTAGAGGATGATGGAACCTCTACTCCATTTATTCTGAGCCAAATGAACGTTGACATCTCACGTGTGTTGATTGATAACAAGCTGGGTTTGTCAAAAAGTCAAGCTAGGCATATCAAAAAATTGAGAGAATTATCTGCGATTCGCTATGGTTACTGATGAAGTGCAATGGCAGGTCTCTCTATACAATTTCCGGTCAAATAAATTGCATTCGTTTTCTCAAGTGGGTATACTAGTATAGTTGAATGAAAAATTCTGAAAATTTAAGAATAGAAAAGAGAACAAATCTTATGGCAAAAGATATTCGTGTCTTACTTTACTACCTTTATACTCCAATTGAAAATGCAGAGCAATTTGCGGCAGATCACTTGGCTTTCTGTAAATCAATCGGTCTCAAAGGCCGTATCCTAGTCGCTGATGAGGGGATTAACGGAACCGTTTCAGGTGACTACGAAACAACTCAAAAATACATGGACTACGTTCACAGCCTCCCAGGCATGGAAGACCTCTGGTTTAAGATTGACGAAGAAAGTGAACAAGCCTTCAAGAAGATGTTTGTTCGCTACAAGAAAGAGATTGTCCACCTTGGTTTGGGAGACAACGACTTTGACAACGACATCAATCCACTTGAAACAACAGGTGCTTACTTGTCTCCAAAAGAGTTCAAAGAAGCCCTTCTTGACGAAGATACCGTTGTCCTTGACACGCGTAACGATTATGAGTACGACCTAGGACACTTCCGTGGGGCTATCCGCCCAGACATCCGCAACTTCCGTGAGTTGCCACAATGGGTTCGTGACAACAAGGAAAAATTCATGGACAAGCGTGTCGTGGTTTACTGTACAGGTGGAGTTCGCTGTGAGAAATTCTCAGGCTGGATGGTTCGTGAAGGCTACAAAGATGTTGGCCAATTGCACGGAGGAATCGCAACCTACGGTAAAGATCCAGAAGTTCAAGGCGAGCTTTGGGATGGGAAAATGTACGTCTTTGACGAGCGTATTGCAGTCGATGTCAACCATGTCAACCCAACCATCGTAGGGAAAGACTGGTTTGATGGAACGCCATGTGAACGCTATGTCAACTGTGGCAATCCCTTCTGTAACCGTCGTATCTTGACATCAGAAGAAAATGAAGACAAGTACCTTCGTGGATGCTCACACGAGTGTCGTGTTCACCCACGTAACCGCTATGTTTCAGAAAATGAATTGACACAAGCAGAAGTTGTTGAGCGCCTAGCAGCTATCGGTGAAAGCTTGGATCAAGCAGCTACTGTATAAGATCAAACAGTCCTCAGGGGCTGTTTTTCTATGCTTTTTATCTAAAAATCTTAAATTTGTTTCTGTATCTTTCAGGAAAATAGGGTATACTGTATGTAAACGATTTCAAAGGAGGCCAGTTATGGTGAAAACATTTTTTATCCCAAATAAAGAAAGCATTTTAGGACAACAGGAGGTCTTGACTGCCAAGTCCATCTTGGCCTTGGTGGAGGGCTTGGAGTC
>CAJPSM010000172.1 GCA_905373305.1 uncultured Streptococcus sp.
TCAAACATAGTAGCTCTACAGTGCAAAATCCAGCTTTACCAAAAGGCACAAGAAACGTAAAAGTTCAAGGTGTAGATGGAGAGAAGGAAGTAACTTATACTGTTACGAAAGCTGATGGCCAAGAAGTTAGCAAGGTTAAGAAGTCAGAAACCGTGACAAAACCAGCAGTTGACGAAGTCATCGAAGAAGGTACTGGTCCAGTCATTACCACTAAGGAAGAAACTAAGACTGAAGAAGTAGACTTCCAAGTCAAAGAAGTTCCAAATCCAGCCCTTCCAGAAGGTGTCCGCAATGTGACAACTTCAGGTAAGAAGGGTGTTCGTACCATTGTTTACACAGTAACCTACGCAGACGGTGTTGAAACAGGTCGTGTAGAGAAATCCAACACTATCACAACTCCAGCAGTTGATGAAGTTGTTGAAGTAGGTACTAAGAAAGCTACTGCTCCAGTTGTTACAACTGAAAACGTGACTGAAACTCAAGTTATTTACCATGGCACTATCACTTTAAGCAATCCAGATCTTCCAAAAGGAACAAAACGGATCAAGATTGCTGGTGTTGATGGTGAAAAGACTGTTGTCTACACAATTACTAAGACAAATGGTGTTGAAACAAGCCGAGTTGTCAGAGACGAACAGATTACGAAAACACCAATCACTCAAGTAGTTGAAATTGGTACTAAGGAATCTGGTAGCAGCCAATCAAATGCTAGTCAAGATCAAAAAGATCCATCAGACAAAGCTCAAGATTCTAAAGGACAAGGTCAAAAGGATTCAACTGGTAAAGTTCAAGATCCTAAAGATCAAGCGAAACCAGGATCAGATGCTGCTACAAGTAGTCAATCAGGTCAAACAGACCGTCCACAACAACCTCAATACTCTAGAGTAAATAGAAACGCAGAAGAGAAGAAGAACCTTCCAAACACTGGTGAACATGCAAATGGCCTTGTGGCTCTATTAGGACTTGTTCTTGCAAGTGTAACGGCCTTCTTTAACTTCCGTCGTAAAAAACACTAAGAATTAGGTTGAAAAAATATAAGGCATTTGTGCTTAATCTCCCGTTGCTTTTCTAAAAACAGGGACCAGCAAATGTTAAATAGAAAAGAGGCTGAGAGAATATCTCAGCCTCTTTTTGAATCCTAATTTAAGAGATAGGCTTAAAATCTAGCGTCAAATGAAAAGAAAAAAGCCCGATCTTACGAGCTTTGTGTTCAGATGCTTCCTGATAAATCAGGTTATATAAGGCGGTAGACGGATTTGAACCGACGATCAAGCTTTTGCAGAGCCGTGCCTTACCACTTGGCTATACCGCCTTAACCTTTACTATTTTACCTTAAAAAAGGACTTTCGTCAATACACTTGATTCTAAGAAAATGAAATAATACTGAAAACTAGAAAAATAAATGCTGATAAAATCAAGGTTTTCGAGGAAAAATAAAGCAAAAGAGCTTGTCAAATCCTTGAAATTCTGTTATCATAATAGATGCCGTGCAAATGGCAAAATACTCATTTTAGATGAATTGTGGGACTGTTGCCCTTGGGTTGTCCTGCGAGCTGAAATCTAAAAGAGGAAAAAAACAAAAAGGAGAATTTACTCATGGCAGTAATTTCAATGAAACAACTTCTTGAGGCTGGTGTTCACTTTGGTCACCAAACTCGTCGCTGGAACCCTAAGATGGCTAAGTACATCTTCACAGAGCGTAACGGTATCCACGTTATTGACTTGCAACAAACTGTAAAATATGCAGACCAAGCATATGATTTCATCCGTGATGCAGCTGCAAACGATGCAATCATCTTGTTTGTTGGTACTAAAAAGCAAGCTGCTGAAGCTGTAAAAGATGAAGCAGAACGCGCTGGTCAATACTACATCAACCACCGTTGGTTGGGTGGAACTCTTACAAACTGGTCTACTATCCAAAAACGTGTAGCTCGTTTGAAAGAAATCAAACGTATGGAAGAAGACGGAACTTTCGAAGTTCTTCCTAAGAAAGAAGTAGCTCTTCTTAACAAACAACGTGCACGTCTTGAAAAATTCTTGGGTGGTATCGAAGAAATGCCACGCATCCCAGATGTAATGTACGTAGTTGACCCACATAAAGAGCAAATCGCTGTTAAAGAAGCTAAGAAGCTTGGTATCCCAGTGGTTGCGATGGTTGATACAAACACAGATCCAGACGATATCGATGTAATCATTCCTTCTAACGATGACGCTATCCGCGCTGTTAAATTGATCACTGCGAAAATGGCTGACGCTATTATCGAAGGTCGTCAAGGTGAAGACAGTGTTGAGTCAGTAGAAGCTGAATTGGCTGCAACTGAAACTCAAGCAGACTCAATCGAAGAAATCGTTGAAGTTGTAGAAGGCGACAACGCTTAATTCAAATAATTAGTAATTACCTAGGAGGGCGGGGCTTAGCCCGGCCCTCCTATTTTTAAAAAATAAAGGAGAAACAAAATGGCAGAAATTACAGCTAAACTTGTTAAAGAGTTGCGTGAAAAATCTGGT
>CAJPSM010000173.1 GCA_905373305.1 uncultured Streptococcus sp.
TCTGACTGAGAAATCAGGATTTCTCGTCAGATTCCTAATTTTCAGTCGTTTTCTTGTCGCTCTTTGTATCATAAATTATGTCTATCCATATTGCTGCTCAGCAGGGTGAAATTGCTGACAAAATTCTTCTTCCGGGAGATCCTCTTCGTGCTAAGTTTATTGCGGAGAACTTCCTTGAAGATGCTGTTTGTTTTAACGAAGTGCGTAACATGTTTGGTTACACTGGTACTTACAAGGGTCACCGTGTATCTGTCATGGGAACTGGGATGGGAATGCCATCCATTTCTATCTATGCGCGTGAGTTAATTGTGGACTACGGTGTGAAAAAATTGATCCGTGTCGGAACTGCTGGTTCTTTGAATGAAGATGTCCATGTCCGTGAATTGGTCTTGGCACAGGCTGCTGCAACCAACTCAAACATCATCCGCAACGACTGGCCACAGTACGATTTCCCACAAATCGCTAGCTTTGATTTACTAGATAAGGCCTACCATATCGCCAAAGATCTCGGTATGACCACCCACGTTGGGAACGTCTTGTCATCAGATGTCTTTTACTCAAACTACTTTGAAAAGAACATCGAGCTTGGTAAATGGGGAGTTAAGGCTGTGGAAATGGAAGCGGCAGCTCTTTACTATTTTGCTGCCCAACACCACGTTGATGCACTTGCTATCATGACCATTTCTGATAGCTTGGTCAATCCTGATGAAGACACTACTGCAGAAGAACGCCAAAACACCTTCACCGATATGATGAAGGTTGGCTTAGAAACCTTGATTGCAGAGTAAAATGTAATAGAAAATCCTGACTTCAAGTGGAATCAGGATTTTTTCATAGATGCGATTTTTTCTGGGTCTGGCGTGACACGGAGGGTCTTTTGTCCTGTGTAGGTCACAAAGCCAGGTTTCCCACCTGTAGGTTTGTTGAGTTTCTTGACTTCAATCATATCTACCTGCACGAGATTTGACAAGCGCCCTTTGGAGAAATAGGCAGCCAGTTCTGCTGCATCTGTCTTGACTTCGTCAGAAGGATTGAGATTGCCTGAGATGACGACGTGGCTGCCAGGAATGTCCTTGGCATGGAACCAAAGTTCCTCCTTGCGGGCCATTTTAAAGGTTAGTTCCTCGTTTTGCAGGTTATTGCGTCCGACATAGATGATGGTCTTGCCATCGCTCGCCAGATATTGTTCTGGTTTTTTGCGTTTGTGAATTTTCTCCCGTTGGCGTCTTCTAATGAAACCTGTTTGGATCAATTCTTCCCGAATTTCAGCGATTTCTTCCAGTCCTGCTTGGTTGAGGACGGTCTCCACACTTTCAAGGTAAAGAATGGTAGCCTTGGTTTCTTCGATCAGGTCAGTCAGGTATTTGACAGCTTCTTTGAGCTTCTGATAGCGTTTAAAGTAGCGCTGGGCATTCTGACTGGGAGTCAGAGCCTTATCAAGCATGATGGTGATGGGCTGGTTGGTGTAGTAGTTGTCCAAGGTAACCTGGTCTTGGTCATTGGGAACCTGATGGAGGAAAGTTGTCAGCAATTCACCCTTTTGGCGAAACTCCTCAGCATTGTCTGTGGCCAGTAATTCTTTTTCTTGTTTTTTGAGTTTGTGGCGATTTTTCTGAAGCTCATTTTCAACACGACGAATCAGTTCACTGGCTTGCTGTTTGACACGGTCCCGTTCAGCCTTGTCCTTATAGTAGGTGTCCAGCAAGTCAGAGAGACTGGTAAAAGGCTCTCCCACCTGATTTGCAAAAGGAACTGGGCTGAAAGAAGTCTCCGTTAGGAAAGGCTTGGTTTCTTGCCCGAAGAAGTTTCGGAAAGTAGACAGTTTATCACTGACAAGAATGTTTTCCAATTCATTTGCCGTATCACGTCCCAGACCTTGAAAGAGACTTTGAAGATTTTTTGCCGTTAGTTCTTGGGTTTGCAAGATTTCAAAAAGTTTTTCATCCTGGATAGTAAAAGGGTTGCGGGATTCGGTACTTGGGGGAGCGATATAGGTCGATCCGGGGAGCAAGGTGCGGTAGCTGTTTTGTGAAAAACCAACGTGTTTGATGACTTCGAGGATTTTATGGCTACTTTTATCCACGAGAAGAATATTACTGTGTTTGCCCATAATCTCTATAATCAGAGTCGCCTGGATATGATCTCCAATTTCGTTTTTATTGGAAACCGTGATTTCCACAATACGGTCATTTTCGATTTGCTCGATCGACTCAATCAGGGCACCCTGCAAATACTTTCTCAAAACCATGATAAAAGTGGAAGGTTGGGCTGGATTTTCAAAGGTTGTTTGGGTCAGCTGGATGCGACCAAAAACGGGATGAGCAGAGAGGAGCAGGCGATGGCTTTGGCGATTGCTGCGGATTTGCAAGACCAATTCTTGTTCAAAAGGTTGATTGATTTTCTGGATGCGACCATTGACTAACTCTCTTCGCAATTCCTCAATCATGTGGTGTAAAAAAAATCCGTCAAATGACATCGTTCTCTCCTTGTGATTGTATTCC